>JAGNKU010000007.1 GCA_017999985.1 Phycisphaerae bacterium
TGCCGATGATGAGCCCGGCCACGGCGGCGTCGGCGAGCTTCGGTTCCAGAGCGGCGAAGTCGCCTTTGTTTGGGTTCACGGGGTCGAATACGGGGATGTTCATCCCCGCCAGCTCGATCAGCTCGGTCTCAACATTGGGGCTGACCTTTGCAGCCGCCTCCAGTGCCACCTGCACGGCCGCGGCCGTCGTCTTGCCCTTGCGCGGGCTGCAGGCGACGCCGATGATCCGGATCTTCCGGCCGGTCGCCGGCGATTCCTGGGCCTGTGCGACCGTGCCGGTGATGGCACCCGCCGCGACGGCAATCCCAGCGGTTTTCAGAAAGCCACGTCGTGATACGTCTTCCGTCATGCCGCGCCTCCTTGGTTCTTTCGCACGCCGGCGGCGAGCCGTGTTCGCCCCAAGCACGGCGCGCATCAAACGAAGAAGAGTACCCACACACCAACCGCAATAATCAAAACGCCCGCGATCCGCCGGAGCATGTCCGTCCCGCGCGTCCAACCCTTCGAGTCAGCCAACCTCTGCACGAAGCCGATCGACGTTCCACCCACGATCACCAATCCGCAGTGCCCGAGGCTGTATGCGACCAGGAGCATGATCCCGAACGCCATGCCGTAAAGAGGCGTGACCACGATTAGCGCCCCGAGCACCGGCCCGGCGCACGGCAGCGAAATCAAGCCGAACAGCAGTCCGAGCAGCAGTGCGCCAACGAAGCCCTTCTGTTTGGGCTGCAAACCTGCCGGCGTCGGGACCGTGAAATGCAGAACGCCGAGCAGGTGCAGGCCCATCAGGAAACACACCACCGCCGCGATGTACTTCCACCAGGTGGACGGCAGCAGCGAACTGGCCGACCACACGCCGAACCAGATCAGTCCGAACATGATCGTCAGGCCGATCGCGAACGTCAGCGAAAGCAGAAACGAGCGAGCCAGGCTCTTGTTTTCCTGTCCGGCGACGTACCCGACCATCAGCGGCGCGGCGGCCAGTACGCACGGGTTGGCGGCGGTCAGCAGGCCGCCGACGAGCGCCGCCAGAGGCGCCAGCCACATGTTGGTCTTCACGATTTCCGCGAGATTCTCAGCCAACGACTCGAGCATGCATCGAACTCCCAGCACGCCGCGGCGACGTGTACGACCGCCTGGCGCGGTTTCCTTCACGTCGATCCACTACCGCCATCGGATGCACCCGCCAGCGCAGCTTCCGCAGCGCGCGCGCTGCCACGCCGAATGACGCCGTCTTCCATTTCGTAGATCACGTCGAACACGTCGAGCGCACGCTGGTCGTGGGTCACCACGATGATCCCCGCGCCCTGCTCGTGCGCGACCTTTTGGAAAAGCTCCATTACTTGCCGTCCGCGGTGCCCGTCCAGTGCGGCGGTGGGTTCGTCCGCCAGCACAACGCCGGGGCGGTTGGCCAGGGCGCGGGCGATCGCGACGCGCTGCTGCTCACCGCCGGACAGTTCGGGCGGATATCCGTCGGCCCGTTCGCGCACGCCGAGATAGTCCAGTAGCTCCAGCGCGCGACGGCGCGCCGGCGACGCAGATACTCCATTCAGCCGCATCGCGAGCTCCACGTTTTCGCGCGCGGTAAGAAAGCCGACCAGGTTGGCCTTCTGCGTCACGTAACCGATGTGCTGACGCCGGAACCGCCGCGGGTCGGTCAGCGCCCGAGGGCCATCCATCACGAGCTGGCCGGCGATTCGAATCTGCCCGGCAGTCGGCGGGTTGATCAGTCCGACCGCGGTCAGGAACGTTGATTTACCGGCGCCGCTCGGGCCGATCAGGGCGGCGCACTGGCCGGGCTCAACGCAGAGCGTGGCATCGCGCATCGCGACCACCTCGGTGTGGCCGCTGCCGTACACCTTGGTCAAAACGGTTGTTTCAATGGCCGGATGCGCAAACACGATCAGCTCATCCCATCAGAGCCACATTGGGCTGCACGCGCAGCGCCTTCCAGATTCCAAGCAGGCTGGCCAACACGGAGATGCCACCGACGACAACTGCGAGTTGGACCAGGTCGTCGCTGGTCAACACGACCCGCCGCGGAAAAAGCGGAAACAGCCGCAGCCCCAGGAGATACGCAATTCCGTATCCCAGCGCGCCCATGGCGAGCGCTTGCTGGAGGATCAACCCCAGAATGGTGCGGTTGGAGGCGCCGATGAGCTTGAGCAGGGCGATATCGTGGAGCTTGTCGAGGGTCAGTGTGTACAGGATCAGGGCCATGATGATCCCGGACACGATCGTCAGGAGCACTCGAAACAGCCCTAGTTGACGACGGGCCTTTTCCACGACACCGAGCAGCAGTAGATCGTTCTCAGCTTCACGCCGGTACACCGTGACGTCCGCCCAACCGCTGAGCGTGCTCACGATCGCGGAGTCATCTGCCCCCGGCGCGACCCGCGCGATTACGGCGCTGATCTCGCGCGGCGGCAGTACAGGGATGCCCGCGGCGGGTCCGCCCGCCCGTTCCAGCAGCGCCGGCTGCGTCTTGCCGATATCCACCGTCCCCGTGCGCGCCTCGCGGGCTGCCCGCTCCAGGCGGATCGCTTCGCCCGGCCGGTCGAACTGGACGGCTTGCGCGTCCTGCACGGTGAAAAAGGCGAAGCCGTTGCCACTAGTATCCGTCATGCCCTGTGTGAGCCCGACTACCGTGTATGTCTCCTTGCCCAGCCTCAACCGTTCGCCCAACGGCAGCTTCAGCACGCGGTCCGCGATCATCTCGAAGTGGTTTTGGGCGAGCGCGCGGCCAGCGACGAGTGGTAGCCACGCGCCCTTGTCCACAGGCCAGTCCAGGCCGAGCACCGCCATACGCAGCGGCTTGCCGTCGCGTTCGCGCTGCACCGTGTGATACACGAATTGGCGGGCCAGCTCGACTCCCGGAACAGCGGCGACTCGATCAACCATCGTCTGGGGCACGCGCGAAATTTCGGCGAACGGCCCGCGCGTGGCGCGCTGCACGATCCATAAGTCCGCGCCCACCTCGTCCACGAGCATCGTGGCCTCGAAGATCAGCCCGCGGTAGATGCCGCCCATCCCCATGACGATCATCAAGAGCGTGCCGATTCCGAGCGTGGTCAGGGCGAACCGCCCCAAGTTGTGGCGGATGTCGCGGCTGGCCAGGTTCATGGCAAGATCACCCGCTGGCCATCGCGCAGTGGCCCGGCGTCCGCCTTGGCGGGCGTGATGAGCCGTTCGCCAGGACGCAGACCGTCACGAATTTCCACGAGGTCGCGACCCCGCAAACCGGGTTGCACGGCCCGCCACGCAGCCCGTCCCGCCTGTTCGACAAACACGCCGGGGCGGCTGTCGCGCCAGAGGATGAAACGCGCGGGCACACGCACAGCCTGCTCGGCACGGCCCGTTTCGATGTAAACCTCCGCCCGCTGACCCGCCGCCCAGTTCGCGGGCAGGTCCGCTACGCGGACATCGACCAGGAACTCCCGCGTTTCCCGATCGGTCTCGCGCCCGAGTCGCGCGACCTCACCGCTGTAGCTCTTCTGCGGCTCCGAGCGGAACACAACTCGCGCGGGCTGGCTGGGGCTGAGTCGGCCCATTTCCGTCTCGTCAACCCATGCAGTGACCCACATTTCGCCGGTATCGAGCAACAGCAGCACACTGGTGCCTGGGACGACGACGTCGCCCGGGTCGCGGTCGCGCCGGGCGATCAGTCCCGCACAGGGCGCGCGGACCACCGTGTCCGCCAGCTTGGCTTGCTGGTACTCCAACGTCTTCTGCGCAGCGACCAGTTGCTTCTGCGCCTCGAGCAAGGCCGCGTCGGCCCGTGCCACCTCGGCTTCGGCAACCCGCAGTGTCTTGGTCGCGTCCTCGAATTCGGTCTCCGCCGCCGCGTTCTGCTCGATGAGCTTCTTGATCCGGTCGTAGTCATAGCGCGCCTGATCGAGGACTGCGAGCGCCCGCGCACGATCCGCTTTCTGGCGGTCCACCGCCGCGTGCGCCGCACCGACCGCGCTCTCGGAAACCTCGACTTGACGCTGCAGTTCGCTGTCATCCAGCCGCACCAATTCCTGGCCCGCTTCGACGCGGTCACCCTGATCAACGAGCACCGCGCTAATGCGACCAGAGATCTTCGGGCTGATCGTGGCCTTGATGCGCGCTTCCAGCGTACCCGTTCCCATCGCCTCCGCGATGACCGATCCCTGCTCGACAGCTTGCGTCGCCACGGCCACGGGCGCGAAACGGACCCAGTACACGATGATCGCAGCGACCGCCACGAGGATGACGACTTTCAGCGCCGCAACGATGACGCGGCGCCAAGGCGTGGGTGCCGCCGGCGGCGGCGCTTCAGTTGGGGAAGCTGCAGGCTGCGCGGACACTATTTTACTCCCAGCTCCGCGAACTTTTTCACGAAGTCCGCCTTCGGCAGAAAGCCTTCGTGCCGCCAGACTTCCTTGCCTTCGGCATCAAAGAAGACCTGCGTGGGGATGACGCGGATCTTGTAGGGCTCGCCGGCCTTGGGGTTCTTCCATACGTCGATGAAGTCGACGGTGACGCGGCCCGCGTATTCCTTGCGCAATTGCTCCAGGATCGGCGCGAGTTCCTTGCACGCCTTGCACTTGTCCGCGCCGAGGTCGACCACGCGCGGCAGCGTCTTCGCAACGGACGGATCGGGCGAGGATGAGCCTGGGCCGCTCGTCGCCGCCGGCCCAGCTTGTGCCGTGGGCGGAGGCTCAGGACATAGCTCACCCTTCTGAGCGGGCGCTGTCGTCGCACCAGAGTCACCGGCCGCCACGGGCGACGGCGCCGGCACGGCGGAAGGAGTAGGCGCCGCCTCGCGCGCCGACCGGAACCACGCCACGCCGGCCACCGCCACGACTACCGCAAGCATAATCACGACATTATTCGTCTTCATCTTCGAACCTCGATAAGACATCCAAACCGCCAGCGCGGCGGCGGCAGCCAGCAGGGCGAAGAACATGGTCGGGTCGTTCTTCGAGCACTCACACAACCACGAATCTCCAGTTGACGCACGCTCGCTCGGGCGAGTCGCTAGCCACCGCCGATGAACAGGGCGACCTCGCGCACGACGTACTGCTGGAAACCGTCAGGGTCCTCCACCAGTTCCCACACTTTGGGCAGCAACTTCCAGCGCGTGACGCGCTCACCGGTAGTCTCAACGAGCACGAGCGACTGTGTCTGCAGCTCAAAGTCCTGCTCGAAATGCCCGTTGCCCGGCTCTTCAATGTTGACCGCCCGCCATTCCAGCGTGCCCGCACTGAGGTCGTCGTCGTAGGCCAGCTCGATCGCCGCCTGCGCCTGGTTCTCGATCGACAGACAGGTTGCACAGCGCAGCGTGCGGTGAAAGTAATACGCGGTGAAGTGCGTTGACGGGGCGGCCGGCGGCACGACATCCGCCGCCGCCGAGTCACCCGCCGCCCCTGCTTCGGGTACCTCAGATGGAGCCGCTGCGGTGGGCTGCGGAGCTGCCGCGGGCGCGGGTAGCGCAGCGCGCGGACTCGCTGCCGCCGGCTGGCGCGCGCCGTGCGGGTTTGCCGGCGGCGCGCAGCAAGCGCCGGGCGGTCGTTCGCAACCGGAGACGCTCAGAACGAAGAACAGTGCCACGGCGCCAGCACGCACGCGGCGGACAAGTGCGGAATCGATGGCTATCCGATTCATATCTTACTCGCGGTGTCCGATGACGCGGTCATCGCAATGGCCACGCGTCACTTGGCCAGCGCGCTGGTCAGCAGCGAAGTGAGCTCGGCCTCGCTCGGGACCTTTCCCGAGACCTTCACTTGGCCGTTGATCACCAGCGCCGGCGTCATCATCACGCCGTACGCTGCGATCTTGCCCAGATCCTTGACGTGGAGCAGTTCGTATCGAATGCCGAGTTTGTCCGCCGCGGCCTTGGTCGCCGCCTCCAACATATTGCACTTCTTGCAGCCGGTACCGAGCACTTCGATCTTCATCGCCAGTTCCTCATCATTGCCAGCGCCCCTGCTACCCGCAGCAACCGGTCTTGGAAGCGCCGCCGAGCCCCAGCTTCTGCTTCACCAGATCCACGACCTTCTTCGCGTCTGAAATCATGTTGGGCTGCGCCGGCTTCTTCTCGACGCCCATCTCCGTCAGCACGACGTGCACGTGGGCCGACAGCCCGGCCTTCTCCAGCGTCTTGCGCACACACTGATCTTCGCATCCGTCCAGCGCGACGCGCGTGCCGGCGTGGCGGGCCCGCTCCATCTTCTGATCGATCCCGGCCGCGACGGCCGCGATGCAGAACAGGCTGCCCGCGCCCTGCTCCATGAGTTGTACGCCGGTGCGATTGGCCACCTGTCCGCTGTAGGCCGCTCCGGCGCAGGTGAAGATCAGCGTTTCCCCGTTTCCGCCACAGCAGCTGCCCGATCCAGATGACATCGGCATTCCTCGTCTCAAGTTCATCCAAACGCGCCGTAAATGAGTCCCGCCACCGTGGACAGGACGGCCACCAGCGCCACGTAAACCAGCATCTTCTGCGTGCCCACGACCGAGCGAATCACGAGCATGCTCGGCAGCGACAGCGCCGGCCCGGCCAACAGCAAGGCCAGCGCCGGCCCCTTGCCCATGCCCGAGCCCAGCAGGCCCTGCAGGATGGGCACCTCGGTCAGCGTCGCGAAGTACATGAGGGCCCCGGCGACGCTGGCAAATACATTCGCCCACAGGCTGTTCCCGCCGACCGACTGCTCGATCCAGCGATTCGGAATCAGGGCTTCCTGTCCGGGACGTCCCAACAGCACGCCGGACACAAGCACGCCGAAGAACAGCAGCGGCAGAATCTGCTTGGCGAAGAACCAGGTGCTGCCGACCCACTGCTTGAGCTCATCGCGTGTGAACCACAGCCTGAGCATCGCGGCCAGGCACATCGCCAGCACACCGGTGATCCACCACTTTGCGTGCCAGATCGACGTCGAGACGCCTTTCACTGGTGTCTTCTCAACCACATCTCCCGCCAGGACCCGGGCCAACTCGCCCTTCCGCGGCCCGTCAGTGAGCTCGATTTCCAGAGTCTCGGCGGTCAAGGCGGTTGCCCCGACGGTTCTGATCACCACGCCGGTCAGCGACTCTCCCCCTCGGCAGCAAAAATGGTATTCGCTCGGGGTCCCCCAGTTTGCGAACACGAGAATCCCCACCATCGCCGCGAAATAGCAGACCGTCTTCCAGAGCGGGCGGTCCACCGCGCCTTCCGGCAGCACGAACCCGCCGTTTGCTTTCGCCTCTTCAGCTTTGGCACGCTCCTCCTTGCGATAGATAAGGTGCATTGCCAGCCCGATGATGAAGCTGAATCCGATGGCGGCCCCGGCGCGTGCGACGCCGATCTCCGCGCCCAGCACCCGGGCCGTCAGAATGATCGCGAGCACATTGATCGCCGGTCCGGAATAGAGGAACGCCGATGCGGGCCCGAGTCCAGCCCCGCGCGTCCAGATGCCCGCGAAGAGCGGCAGCACGGTGCAGGAGCACACCGCTAGGATCGTGCCGGACACCGACGCCACGCTGTACGCCACCACCTTGTTCGCCGTCGGGCCGAGGTACTTCATGACCGCGGCCTGCGACACGAAGCACGAGATCGCTCCGGCGATGAACAGCGCCGGCACCAGGCACAGGATGACGTGATGCTGTGCATAATCCTGGAGCATCAGCAGCGCTTCACGCCCGGCCGTCACCGCCCGTGACCCGCCGGACGGCAGGGCCTGAAATGGCAGCCAATACGCCAGCAGGAAAACGGCGACCATGACGCCAAGGATGAGCAGTGCGCGCCCGGTCGCCGGCGAGAGCCAGTGCACCCATGGCTTTATGGCCAATTCGCCATTATCAGGCGAAAGAGAAGCCGCCGCGGGGCTCATTGCCCCATGGCCGCCTGCTGCGCCTTCAGGTTCTCGCGCAACACCGTCTCGATGCATTCCCATAGTCCTTTCAAACAGCAGATCTTGGCGCGGTAGAACGTCTTCGAGCCTTCCCGGCGGTCGTCGATGATCCCCGCCTGCTTCAAGATCGAGAGGTGCTTGGAGACCGTCGACTGGTCGGCGTCGACCAGCGCCGTGAGCTCACACACGCACTTCTCACCGCCCTCGATCGCGTCCAGGATCAGCAGCCGGCTGGGGTGGGCCAGCGCCTTGGCCACCCGCGCCCTGGCCTCGTACTGGAGCTTGGAGTACTTCATCTTTCGTTCTATCGGCATATGGCTATTATTCCATTAATCCATACGTCGTCAAGCTGTCCGCCGATTTTTCCCTCGGGCAGCGTCGATCGCGAAACGTAACCTGCTGACAAATAGGCACATAGCGTGCGTTTGACATTCGTCGACGCGCATGCGGTTCTCTTCGTGTGCCGAGCGGCGTACGGGCTTCCTGGGCGGCTGCTCGTACCAGGGCGTGAGAATCGTGCCCCCGCGCCCAGCGCCGGGCGGCTCACCAACCTTCCCGTCCACACGTCCCCACGCGTCCAGGCGTGCCCGCAATTCCTCGCTCCCTGCTTCCCTCGCTATCTCGATCCCCGCCGAGGCGCCGGGACGTCTCCGTCGTTCCGTGGCTCTCTCTTCTTCCGGCTGATTGCGGAGCACTAAATACTGACAGCGTCTTACCTTTTTTCCGTCCACTCGCGACCAACGTACCGCGCCCGCCGCGCGGCCACGTCCGCAAGCTGGGCCGCCGTCCACTGGGTCACGCACGCCTTCAGCTCCAGCGCCGCCGCCAGTCGCTCCAGAAAGCCGTTAATCCACCGCGCAACCACCTCCGCCGGCGGCTCGCCGAGGTCCGCACCCGGATGCGACGCGAACCGTTGACCCAGCAGCAACGACCCGTGCTGCAGCACCCGCCCCGGCAACCGCCGCTGGGCACTGCCCAACAGCTTCCGCGCGCCGATGATCAAATCCGTCTGCCCCGGCTTTTCGAAGCAGAAGAACGGCCCCGTCCGCGGCGTCGGCAGCGGGAAATGCTCCGGCGCGAGTTCCGCCGCTGGCCCGTCCGGCGACAGTGCCACCCGCCAGCACTCGTGTACCAGCCGATACAGCACGGTCGGTGCGTGTGTCGCCGCCGGCACGCTGCTATCCAGCACCAGGCAGTACGTTACCTCGCGATCATGCAGAATCGCCCCGCCCCCCGTCAGTCGCCGCACGACCGCCAGCGACCGCACATCCGCCGGCAGCCGCGCCACATCGGCGAATCGCTGGAAATACCCCAGGCTGATCGTCGGCGGATCCCACGCGTAGATGCGCACCGCCGCCGGCCGCACAGCCTCGTCGTACAGCAGGTGCTCGTCGCGGGCCATGTTCGTCGGCCCGTCCAGTGCGGCGTCGCGGAAGATGTACAGTGCCCGGCTCACGCGGTCCGCGCCGCGGAGTTCAGCGCGTCGATCGGATCGAGCCGGGCGGCGGCGCGGGCCGGATACAGCCCGAACACCAGCCCGACAAAGGCCGACACGCCGAAGCTCAGCAGCACGCCCCACAGCGGAATGATGGTCTGCCAGTTGACGATCAGCGTAACGAGGTGCGCCAGGCCGATGCCCAGCGCGATGCCGATCAGCCCGCCGAGCACGCTCAGGATCAGCGTCTGCACCAGGAACTGCGCGGTGATGTGGTAGCGTTTCGCACCCAGCGCCCGGCGAATGCCGATCTCACGCGTCCGCTCCGTCACTGACGCGAGCATGATGTTCATGATGCCGATGCCGCCGACCAGCAGCGAGATGCCGGCGATGCTGCCGAGCACGATCTGCGAGTTGCGCTTCACCTGCTCCGCCTGCTGCAGCAGCTCGAGCGGCACGGTGATCGTGAAGTCCTGGTCCTCGCGATTGTGCTGCAGCACGCGCTCGACCAGCCGCGACACGGCCAGCACCTGGTCCTCCGGCTCGACGTGCACGTAGATGTCGCTGAACTGCACGCTCTTCACTTCGCGCGACATCCCGGAGAACGACACCTTCGTGTCGCCGTAGCGGAGATCCGCGGTGGCCAGCGGCACGTACACGTCGCGGTTCAGGTCGCGGGCGGCAAGGCCCTTCGTCGGGTTGCCGGCAGTGAGCACCTCGCCGAGGATGCCGACGACGGTGTAGGGGACGGGGCCGGTGGAGCGGGCCTGCACGGTCAGCGTACGGCCGAGCGGGTCGTCATTGGGGAACAGGTTGCGTGCGACCGCCCAGCCGATGACGCAGACCTTCGCCCGGTTCTCGCTGTCCAGCCCAGTCAGCGGCCGCCCGCGCCGCACCTGCACGTTGACGACCTTGAAGAAGTTCTCCGTAGCCCCAAGCACGTGCCCGTCGTACTGGCGCGCCTCGTAGACGACCGTGTCCGCGACGTCGCGCAGCAGTACGAGATCAGCCACGTTCGGCAGCGTGCGCAACCGCTCCACGTCGTCGCGCGTCAGCCCGTATTTCTTGATCATGTCCTGCTGCTTGCCGACCTGCTGCGACTTCGGGGGCTCCACGCTGCGCAGGATGATGTTCTGGCTGCCCAGCAGGCGGATCTGCGCCAATTGCTCGGCGGACGCGGCCTCGCCGATGCTCAACATGCAGATCACCGCTGCGACCCCGAAGATCACCCCCAGGGCCGTCAGCAGCGAGCGCAGCTTGTGGGCCCGCAGATCCCGCAGACCTAGCGCGAACAGCTCGACCGACAGCAGCGTGCGCAGCAGCATCGCCCACCCACCTGCGGCATCAGACCGGCGGATTCTCCGGCCGGCGCTGCGGCGGCAACTCGATCGGGCCGAAGCGGTCTTCGTGCGCTTTCACCGCCTGCTGCAACGCCAACAACAGCCGCTTCGCGTTCGCCGGCAGCAACATCAGCCGGTGCGACACCCTGATCGTCGGCTGAGGGACGTTGGGCAGCGGCGAGTTCGCGCCCAGGTAGATCACCATCTCGTCGGGCGAACCGGCCAGCGCGAAGAAGTTCGCGTAGACCGTCTCCATCGTGCCCGTGTCCAGCCGAATCTGTTGCTGTTGCGGCTGGGGGCGCGGCGGCGTGGGTTGCTCGTTCTCCTCACCGAAGATCATAGTGGCACTCCAGAGTGTATGGGTTGCAGACCATAGTGTAGCCCCCTGCGGACCGGCGTGCGAGTCGCGGTCAGGTCCGTAGCGCGTACACGCCGACCACGTCCAGCAAGGTCGCTGGCACAAGCAGCCGCGCACGCAGCGCCCGGGGCGCGACGCGCAGCAGCGCCGCGACCAGCCGCCCGAACCTGCCGCGCGACTTGCCTAGCCGCTCCACAATGTACGCCAGCGGCACCCAGTTCGTCTCGCGCACCACCGCCCCCACGCGGCAGCCCGCGCGCGCCAGCAGACCGCGCAAGCACGACGGCGTGAAGAAGAACAAATGCTCGGGCAGGTTGAACAGGTGCCATCCGGCTCCGCTCACCCGCGCACACAGCGACGCCAGATCGCCGGTCGAGAGCGCCAGCACGCCGCCCGGCCGCAGCGCCGCCCCCGCGCGGCCGAGCACGCCCGCCGGATCACGCACGTGCTCGATCACATCCCAGAGGCAAACGCAGTCGAACATCGCCGCCGGCAGGTCCAGGTCCTCGATCGCCTGGCTGGTGACCGGCAGGCCGCGCTGCCGGGCCCGCTCGGTCGCGTAGGCGCTGACCTCGACGCCGGACACATCCCACCCAGCCCGCCGGGCCTCGGCCAGGAACACGCCCGTACCACAGCCGATCTCCAGCAGTCGCCCTGGCGTGGACGCAGCGCGCAATCGACGGATGCGACGCAGCCGGGCGCGGGCCGTGCGGGCCACGCCGGCCTCGAGCGCCGCGTAGTCGTCGTACCCCTTTACGTCCGCGGAAGACTGGAAGTAGCTTTCGTCGTAGAAGGCGTGCGGGTCGAAGGCCGGCCACGCCCACCACCCGAGCCCGCACTCCGGACAACGCAGCAACGCGGCGCCGTTGCGCAGCTCGCAGGCACGCCGCGGCGGCTGCCCGCACAGGACACACGTGGTCGGCGGGCCGGCGGCGTTCACGGCGTCCGCTCGCCGCCACCACCACGCAACCCGTAAACATGTTCCGGCCCGGGGTAGGTACCGCGATCGATGTCCTCGACGAAGCGGCGCATCGCGGCCAGCATCGTCGGCCCGAGCTGCGCGAGCACCGGGACGAACCGCGGCGGCCGGATCGTGCTCAGGCCCACCAGGTCCTGCGTCACCACCACATGTCCGTGACATGCCGGCCCGGCGCCGCAGCCGATCACCGGCACATCCACGGCCGCCACGACCGCCTGCGCCGCGTCGGCCGACACGGCTTCGAGCAGCACCATGATCGCCCCCGCGGCCACCATCCGGCGTGCATCCGCAACGAGCGCCGTGATGGAATCCGCATCGCGCGCCTGGGCCCGATAGCCATCGGGCGAGAGCACGTCCTGGGGACGCAAGCCGAGATGGGCAATCGCCGGGATTCCCGCGGCGCTGATCGCGGTGACCAGCCGCTCGTCGCCGGAACGGGTCTCCAGCTTCACGGCATCACACCCGGCCACTTCACAGTACCGGCGTGCGGCCGTGACCGCGACGTCGACTCCGCCCGAGAGCGATTCGTAGGGCATGTCCCCGACGAGATAGACATTCGGCGCCCCGCGGCGGACGGCTTCACCCAGGACCAGCATCAGCTCCAGGGGCGCCGAGCGCGTATTCGGACGGCCCAGGATGACGGTAGCGAGCGAGTCGCCGATCAGGAGCATGTGGACACCGGCGGCCTGCGCAAGCGCGGCGGTCGGATAATCATAAGCCGTCAGCATGGCGATCTTGCGGCCGGCGGCCTTCATGTTCCGCAGGCGAGCGAGGTCGATGCGTTCCTGAGCCGACGCGGGCGTGGTCATAGCGAGTGTTCCAGGTTCAAGATCAGGTGCATGACTATCAGACACGGGCACCCGCGCCAAGCCGGCGCGACGCTCCCGGAGGCGTGATTATCGTCCCGCCGCCGCCCCGCGGACAGCGGAGCTACGACATTCTGTCCACCGTTGAAACATAATAGCTTTGACCGGGCAAGAACTATTTGAATGCTTCCCCTTAGCCGGCGGTGGCGGCATGGGGCCGTTCCCGGTGCGCCGGCAGTCCATGGAACCCGAGGTCTCCATGAGCGTGGACAGTGTCGCAGCTTCCCAGATCGCGATCACACAGGCCCGGGTCCAGTCCGAGGTCTCTCTGAGCGTGCTCAAAATCGCCCAGGATTCCGCCCGGCAGGTAGCCGGGCTTGTTCAGCAGGCCGTGGAAGCGGCGGCCGAGACGCTCGCGCCCGCGCCGGAAGTCACACCCGGGCGGGTGGACCTTTATGGATAGGCCAGGCCGGGGCTGGCGGTGGCGCGTCCCGGTGAACGCACCGGGTAGCAGCCGCGTACTTAAGTTGGTCCCGACGGATACGACATGCAAGCGAACCCGGTAGACGTCTGTATCATCGACGACGACGCGGACCAGCGCGCGCTGCTGTTCCGCCGTCTATTGGGGGCCAAGTTCAGCGTCATCGAGGCGGTGGACGCGGAGTCGGGGCTCGTGCAGCTCCGTCACCACCGCCCGCGCGTCGTCGTCTGCGACCTGGTGCTGCCTGGCATGAACGGCACGGAATTCTGCCGCCAGGTGCGCAGTGACCCGGCACTGGACGGCACGTACCTCATTCTGGTGACGGCGTGCAACGACCGCGAGACGAAGCACCAGGCCTTGAACGCCGGCGCGGACGACTACCTGGTCAAGCCCTTCGATCAGGAGGAATTGAGCGCGCGGCTCCGCAACGGCCTGCGCGTGAGTAAGCTCCAGGAGCGCCTGCGGCATGCCGCGGTCACCGACGGCCTGACGAACCTCTGGAACCATGCCCAGTTCCGCGAGCTGCTCGACCGCGAGTTCGCCCGCACGCGCCGCTATGGCGGCGTCGTTTCGCTGCTGATGCTTGACCTGGATCACTTCAAGGTCGTCAACGACACCTACGGGCACGAGACCGGCAACCTCGTGCTCACCGCCACCGCGCGCCACATGCTGCATATGGTCCGCGACACGGACGTGGTCTCGCGCTACGGCGGCGAGGAATTCACCGTCATTTGCCCCGCGACCAGCCTCGATGATGCCGCGCATCTGGCCGAGCGCATCCGCCAGACGATCCCGCAGCACGTGCGCGTGCCGAATTGCGCCGATGTCTCGGTCACGGCGTCGATCGGCGTGTCCGCGACGACGGACCCGCGCGTCACGTCCGTGCGTGACCTGATCGACCTGGCCGACCAGGCCCTGTACCTCGGCAAGCGGCGCGGCCGCAACCAGGTCGTCCGCTGCGATGCGCTCGACGACACGCCGTCCACGCCGCACGTCGAGCGCGGCGAGGTGGACCGCCTGCAGAAGCAGGTCATGTCGCTCAGCATGCAGGCGAAGCAGTTGTGCCTGCAGAGCGTGTGGGCGCTGGTGCAGGCGCTCGAGGCGCGCGACCGCTTCACCGCGTGGCATTCGCGCAACACGACGTACTTCGCAACGGCGCTCGCCGAGGCGGCCGGCCTGCCCGAGCCGTTGCGCGTGGCCATCGCGAACGCCGCCATGCTGCACGACCTGGGCAAGATCGGCGTAGCGGACGACATCCTGCAGAGTGCGACGCCGCTGTCGGAGGCGGAGTCGGCGGTGTTGCGGCAGGTGCCGCTGATCACGTGCAAGATCCTCGAGCCGCTGCGCGTGTTCGAGACGGAGACGCTGATCATCCGCCACGTCCGCGAGCGCTTCGACGGCACTGGCTACCCGTTTGGACTCGCGGGCCGGACCATCCCGGTCGGCTCGCGCCTGCTGGCCGTGGCCGAGACGTTCGAGGCGCTCACGAGCGAGCGCCCCTACCGCGCCAGCCTGACCATGGAGCACGCCCTGCACGTGATCGAGGCCGAAGCCAACAAGCAATTCGACCCGGAAATGACGACGCTGCTGGCGCGCGTGCTCGAGGCCCAGCGCGACCGCTGGCGGGCGCGCGTGCAGCGCGCCCAGGCCGAGCTGCGCCGCGCGTCCGCGCAGCCCAAACCCTGAACCCCATCGCGAACACACGCCCCCTGACGAGGCGGGCCCCGCCCACTGCCGGGCGAGGCCCTTGGAGGGGTTACCAGGAGGAGTTGTGCATCAGCGGCGCCGGAGCAGCACGCCAAGCGACACAAGGAGCAGGGAAGCCGGTTCCGGAATGGGCATGATCGCCAGGTCGCCACATTCGACCGGCGGCAGCCCATCGGGCAGCTCCGGACCAAACTCGGGGCCAAGCCAATAGCCCGAGCCGTCGGCCGCGAAGCTGTCCAACTGACTGAAGTAGTGCGGATAACCTCCGCAGGGCGCCGATGGCAACGAAGCCGTCAACTCCTCCGTTCCTTGACCACGCCCGGGCCGTTGTGCGATCGCTCCGCGGCGCGTTCGCCTAGTCCTTGACCTCCGTGGGCGCCGACCCTCAGGACCCGCAATTGCTGAGTCGGTCCCTGGGACTGAACCGGAACCTGGCCTGGAAAATCTCGAAGATCGTCCAAGCGGACGATCCATCCGTCGCGCTGCAGCAGATGCCCGGGGCCGCCGGCATCAAGATCTTCCTCCGCTGCATCGAGCACGCCGGGGCCACCGAGCGCGTTCTCCAGACCGCCCGCGACGCGATCCGCGAGTATGAGCGGCTCATCCGCGTGCACTCCGGCGATCGCGCCACGCTCGACATCATGGGCAGCGAGCTCAGGCCGGCCGGCAGCAGCGTGACGAGTATCACCGCAAGCCGCTCTTCCAGGGCGCAAGCTGCGTGTGGGGCGCGCAAGCACGCGTCATCCTGAAAGTCGGCGTCGTTGGGCCGAACCCGGAGCCCGGCCTCCTCGACTTCGCCTCGCTCAGCGCCCTGATCGACTTCCGCCGGTTCCGGCCCGACGTCACATGGGTCATGGCTGCGCGGCATTCGAGCAATGACGACGGCACCGAAATGTCCCCACCGGCCTCGGAGCCCATCGATCCCCGCTACAGCGAGTCCGACCAGGCGCCGCTGATAGCGGATTTCTGCTCGCAGCCACTGCCGGAGTTGCGGCGCTTCCGCGACCCGACCGGCACAAGCTTCGAGCTGGCGGAAGGCCCGGTCGGCAACACCGGCGCCATCACGTGCGTGGTGGGCACGATCCAGCGCCGCATCCCGTACTATCGCACCCCGGCCAACGAGTGGGGCGAACACTCCGCGATGTGCGACACCCCCGCCGAGTTGCTGATCCTGGACCTCTTCTTCCACGAACGGTTCACGTTCGCCATCCCGCCCGAGCCCGGCCTGTACAGCGAACTGGGCGCGTCAATCCCCTATCCGGGGCGCGGCCGCGAACGCAATCGCCTGCCGCTGAACGAGCCCCTCACCGACCCGGGCAGCGGCCCGCTGCTCCTGGCCACGCCGGGGATCCGCCGCTACAGCCAGATGGTGCAGACGATGTTCGACCGCACGGGCTGGAACCCGACCGAGTTTCACGGCTTTCGGATGAAAATCGCCTACCCGGTGCGCCCAACCGCGCTGGTGCTGCGTTACCGGCTGCCCGAGGCGCCGTAGACGGCGCGTTGTCGAAAAAGCCTGCGCCGCGGTGGCGTGTCAGCTCGCACCCGTGCGCTTGACGCGGTGCACCAGCGTCTGGGCCGAAGTCTTGATCCCCTGCATCATGCCTTTCAGGGCTTCGCGGTTCGGGGCATACTCCATGGCCACGTCGGCAAAGATCAGCCCCTGCTCGATCAGGTCGGCGAGTGACATCGTGAAGTTCCGCATGCCCGACTCCTTGCTGCCCAGGATAATCTCGGGCAGATCGGTGTCTTCGCCGGCGCGGATTTTCTCTTTGACGATCCCCTCGCCGAGCAACACCTCGCAGGCCGGGACACGTGAGATTTTCGGATCGCTGGCCGGCAGCAGGCGCTGTGCGAGGATCGCCTTCAGCCCGTTTGCCAGCGAGCTGCGCACGAAGGTGTGCTGATCGGGCGGGAAGAACTCCAGGATGCGCGTCAGGGCCTGCATCGTGTCGGCCGTGTGCAGCGTGCAGAACACCAGGTGGCCCGTCTCCGCAGCCTGCAGCGCCGCGACCAGCGTCTCCCGGTCGCGCGTCTCGCCGATGAAGATCACATCGGGGTCCTGTCGCACGGCTCCGCGCAGCGCATCGGCGAAGGTGTGCACATCGAGGCCCAGTTCGCGCTGGCTGACGATCGACTTCTTCGACGCGAACGAGTATTCGATCGGATCTTCGATGCTGACGATGTTGAGCGCCTGCGTCTCGTTGATGTGGTCGATCATGGCCGCCTGCGTCGTACTCTTGCCGCAGCCCGTCACGCCGCAGACAATGATGATCCCCTCGCCGGCCTCGTCCGCCAGCTTGCGATAGATCGGCGGCAGGCGCAGCTCCTCGAAGCTCGGGATCGTGCCTTTCACCCGGCGGATGGCGGCGTGCATCTGGTCGCAGGAGCGCAGGATGTTGATCCGGAACCGGTCGCCGTTGGGCAGGTTGTAGGCGAAATCGAGCCCGCCGGTCTCGTCGTAAACGCTCTTGCGCGCCTTCGGGATGATGGGATCCATCAGGCGCTCGATGAGACGTGAGTTGACCTGGATGGGCGGCAGATTGGTCCGGCGAAGATCACCCGCCACGCGGTACGTCGGCGGAATCCCGGTTTTCAGGTGCAGGTCACTGGCCTGCAACTCGCGCATCTTCTCCAGCAACGGAATGATCGAATCAGGCAGCACGTTCTGCATGTGTACACCTCGGCGGGCCGGAAATGCACCGGCTTCCTTGCCGGCCGGCGACGAATCCCGCCTGTCTAAGCATACGCAACACCGCCGGCCCCGAGCAAGGTCCGGGCGGCTGTCGAATCACGTCTTCAACGGCCCGCGCCGGTCGGCAACGCCGTGCGCAACTCCCACAGCGTCGGCAGCCGGCCCTCGCCGACCGTCAGTAACGCGGCACCATCGGCCGAGTAGCACAGCGCCTCGCCTTGCCGCTCGGGCGGCATCGTCAGTTGGACCGGCGACGCGGAAAAAAGCTGGTCAAAGTCGGTTTGCGCTGCGTCGGGCGCCATACGCCACTCCCAGCCCGTGCCGTAGCAGCGGATGGCCAGCCGTTGCCCGTCCGACCGAATGTCCGCGCCTGTCACGACGCGCATCGGCACCAAGGCAGGCGGCAGGTTCAACTCCCCCACCTTCCTTAGCACCGTCTCGCGCGCGGCGTCCCAGGGGGCCGGCAGCTTGTAGACCGCACTGCCCCGACCGTCATAACTCTTGGTGAAAATATAGCCGTCGCCTGTCTGGGGATGCACGGCGAACGCCTCGGCGTTGACCGGTCCCTCCGCGTAGCGCAGCCGGTAGACCAGCGGCTCGACGACCAGCGTTTCCCCCGCGCGCTCGGGCAGGGCGACCTCGGGAAAACGATAGATGCGCACGTTGGCATGGCGGGCATTGTTGTCGCCGATGTCCGCGAGGCAGACGTCGAATGTGCCGTCGTCACGCCCCGGGGCAACCGCAATGTCCTCGCAATCCACGGCCCGCACGCCCTTCAGCCGGATCGTGGCCCGGGTCTCGCCCTGCCGATCGATGAGGAACACCCGCGGCTCATCACCGGAATCATTGTGCAAGTAGTAATGGCCGGGGTGCCGCCGGCTGGCGACGATCCCCGACGCCTCGTCGATGCGCACGTCCTTGAGCGTTGTCACTGCGACGGGCACGTCGGCGTATTCCTGGGGCTGGGTCGTCTGCGCCGGCAGGCCGCACGCCGCCGCTGACAGCATTCCGCCGGTCAGGGCGAGTCGGCTCACGACTGCAAAAGTCCGGGTTGGCGGCACCATGTTTCACCTCCGTAACTCTGCCGGGCGCGAAGACGACCGCCGCTATTCGCCGAGTGCCGGTTTCGAGCGGCGCCCCACGGCGGCGAGCAGCCCCGCGGCCAGGCCGAGAAAGACGACCCCCGACCCGCCGGCCGAGACAAACGGCAGCGAGATGCCCTTGGTCGGAATGCTGTTGGTCACGACGCCGATGTTCATGGCTGCCTGGAAACAAATGGTGAGCGTGAGGCCCAGCGCGAGCAGCCGGCCGAACATGTCGGGCGCGTGCACCGCGATGCGCCAGCCGCGCCACAGCAGCGCGAGGAACAACGCCACGACCACCATCCCGCCCACGACGCCCAGCTCCTCACAGATGATCGCCAGGATGAAGTCGTTGTTGCGCTGCGGGAGGTAGCCGTACTTCTGTACACCCGCGCCCAGCCCGCGGCCATACCAGCCGCCGGAGCCGATCGCGAGCAGCGCCTGGTTGATCTGGTAGCCGGCCCCCGCCGGATCGGGCGCTTCGGAGAAGAATGTGCGAATGCGGTCCAGGCGATACTGCTCGCCGAACAGCAGCACGCCACCCGCGACTAGTCCCAGCACGCCGATCAGCCCGAGGTGCAGCCAGCGCGCCCGCGCCGCGAACAGCAGTATCACCATCACCAGGCCCATCAACGCGGCCGTCCCGAAATCCTCGATTCCCGTAAGCCCGATCAGCAGGCCGCCGCTCAGCACAACCGGCACGAACCCGCTACGGAAATCGCGGACATCACCGCGCAGGATCTCGGGCCCCGGCCCGCGGCGCCACGGCCGCCAGGAGCGCAGGCGGCTCGCCACCGCCGGTCCCGTCGGCCGGGTCAGCAGCGCGGCAAGCCAGATCACCAGCACGACCTTGGCGAATTCCGAGGGCTGAAACTGCACGGCGGGTGGCCCGGTGTACAGGAAGATCGACCGGCGCGCACCGCCCGCCATGCGGCCGATACCCGGGACGAATACCAGCACGAGGGCCGTCACGGCCAGCGCCGCCAGCAACCCGGCCCGCCAGCCGCGGCCCGGCCGGTCCCACGCCAGGACGCGGTAGTCTACGTGGGCGGCGATGATCATGACGAGGAACCCGGCGAGTGCGAAGATGCCCTGCTTGAGCGGCGAATTCCACCATTCGCGCCAGTTGAACCCGGCGCCCTCGACGGTCACCGACGCGGAGTAGACCATCGCCACACCCAGCGTCATCAGCGCGCCGGCCAGGAAGACGATGGTCGGATCATAGAGCCGGTCCAAGACTTCGGCGGGTGGGTGCGGCGCCAGGGACGTTGGACGGGTTGCCGCGTGAGACATGCGCCTATCTCAGCTTGATCGTCAGCAGGGCGAAGGCCGTGAACAGTGCCGCCAGCAGCCAGAAACGCATCACCACCTGCGTCTCGTTGAGTCCACCCAGATGATAGTGGTGGTGCAGCGGCGAGCAGCGGAAGACGCGCTTGCCGTGCGTCGCCTTGTAGTAACCCACCTGGATGATCACCGACGCGGCTTCGATCACGAACACGCCGCCGACGATGAACAGCATCAGCTCGAGCCGCGTCACGATCGCGACGTAGCCCATCAGCCCGCCCAGCGGCAGCGAGCCGGTGTCGCCCATGAACACCTGCGCCGGGTACGCGTTGTACCACAGGAAACCCAGGCACGCACCGACCATCGCCCCGCACAGCACGGCCAGCTCCGCCGCGCCCCGAACATGCGGGAACAGCAGCGCGCACGCCTGTTCGTAACTGCCCACGACCACGGTGAACACGGTGAAGGCAAACGCCGTCAGCGCCATGCAGCCGCTCGCCAGCCCGTCCATGCCATCGGTCAGGTTGACGGCGTTGGACGTGCCGGCGATCACGATGATCGTGATGGGCACGAAAGCCCAGGCGGACAGGGTGAGCGTCTGCTTGGTGAACGGCAGGATGAGCACGTTGTAGTACGCGCTGGCGTGCGCGGCCAGGTCCTCCCCCCAGCGGGCCTCGCGCAGGTTCGTCTCGCCGTACCGGTAGATGAACAACGCCAGCAGCACGCCGAGCGCGACCTGGAAAACCAGCTTCTCCCACAGCCGCAGCCCGTCGCGCGTGCCCGACCGTCGCGTGACCGTCAGCTTCAGCCAGTCGTCCACGCCGCCCAGCACGGACAGCCAGACCAGGCAGAACAGCCCCATCATGATGTAGAAGTTGGTCAGGTCGGCGAGCAGCAGGACGGTGATGGCGATCGCGACCGAAATCAGCACGCCCCCCATCGTCGGCGTGTTGGCCTTGTTGCGCATGGCCTCGTTGAGCGCCTGGTGGTCGAACTCCGGCCGATCGCCGATCTTCAGGCGCACGAGCGTGCGAATCACCCGCGGCCCCAGTGCCCACACGATCAGGAACGCCACGACCACCGCGAGCGTGGCGCGGAACCAGGCCGGCTTGTAGGCGTACGAAGCGCCGCTCGTGAGCCAGTAGAAGAAGTGATAAAGCATGGGTTATGCGCCCGCCTTGCCGCGCAGCCGCTCGCGCAGGGGCTCCACGAGCCGGTCCAGCTCGACCGCCCGCGACGCCTTCAGCAGCACCACGTCGCCGGCGCTGACGCTGCCGGCCAGCCGCTCCACACAGTCCTGCACATCGCTGCAGCGCTCCACGCGCGGGCCGAACAGGCCACCGCTCGACAGCGCGTCGTACATTACGCCCGTCGCGGCGCCCACCAGCAACACACGGTTGACACTGCTCTCGCGCAGCCGCTCGGCCACCCGGCGGTGCAGGTCCGCCGAGCGCGAGCCCAGCTCGCGCATCTCGCCGAACACCGCGACCCGCTGCCCGCGACAGGGCATCTGCTGGAGAACCTCGATCGCCGCCGCCGCACTCTGCGGATTCGCATTGTACGCATCGTTGATCAGCGTGACCCCCGCCACCTCCAGGATCTCGGTCCGCATCGGCGGCGCGACGAACGACTCCAGCCGCACCGCCGCCTCCGCATAGTCGAAGCCCAGCCGCCGCGCGATCGTCACCGCCCCGGCGGCGTTGGTGGCGTTGTGCACCCCGGCCAGGCGCAGGCGGAACGGGAACCGCTCATTGAGCTTGAACCGCAGCCACGGCGCCTCGTAGCTCAGCTCCGTAAGCCGCACGTCGGCCTCCGAGTGCCGGCCGAACGTGGTCAGGTGCAGGTTCTCCACGAACAGGTGCCGCCGGATTTCCGGCGTCTCGATGTTGACCGCCGCGAAGCCCTTGGCGCGCATGCGGTTCAGAATCGAGCATTCCTCCGCCGCCACGCCGTCGAGATCACCCAGCCCCTCCAGGTGCTCCTCGCCGATGCAGGTGATGACCACCATGTCGGGCACGGCGATCGCCCCGAGCGCGGCCACCTCGCCCGGCGCATTCGTCCCGATCTCCACGACCAGGTACTCGTCGCCCTGCTCCGCCGACAGCAGCGTCAGCGGCACGCCGATCGAGTTGTTGAAGCTCTTCGGCGAGCAGCGGCCGCGCAGGCGCCCCGACAGGATGTGGTGGATCATCGCCTTGGTCGTCGTCTTCCCGTTGCTGCCGACGACCGCGATCACCTCCGCCGCCATCTGCTGGCGGTGGTACGCCGCCAGGCGCCCGAGGGCCGCCACGGTGTCGTCCACCTCGATCAGCACCGCGCCACGCGGCAGCGGAAGATCCGCCGCCCGCAGCTCCGCGGCCACCGCCTCGGCCCGCGCCGCCTCGATCACGGCCGCTACCGCCCCGCGCTTCAGCGCCGGCACGGCGTAATCATGACCGTCGAAACGCTGGCCGCGGATGGCAAAGAACAGATCACTCGCCGCCACCGTCCGTGAGTCCGTCGATACGCCGCCGACGCTGACCGTCGGGAGTTCGCCCCACGGCCGCCCACCCATCGCCTGCACAATCTCTCCGAGCGTGAGCTTGATCACGAGGTGCGCATCTCCCGGCCGGCGTCATCCGGCCCTACGTCGACTCCCGCCGCAATTCCGCCGCCGCCTGGATCGCGACTTCCACGTCGTCGAAATGAATCCGGCGGTCGCCGATGATCTGGTAGTCCTCGTGGCCCTTGCCGGCGATGAGCAGCACATCGCCCGCCGCCGCGGCCGCCACGGCCGCCCGAATCGCCAGCGCCCGGTCCGGCTCGACCACGACCCGCCGCCGCGCTTCCGCCGTGAAGCCCGGCAAGACTTCGTCGATGATCGCCCGCGGATCCTCGCTACGCGGATTGTCGCTCGTGACCAGAATCGCATCGGCGAAGGCCCCCACCGCCGCCGCCATGCGCGGCCGCTTCGTCCGGTCGCGGTCGCCGCCGCAGCCAAAGACTACGATCAGCCGGTTCTGCGTCAGCGGCCTCAGCACGCTCAGGACGTTGCGCAGCGCATCGTCGCTGTGCGCGTAGTCCACGAAGACATCCGCCGGGCCTTCACATGGCACGCGCTGCAGCCGGCCCGGGACGTTGCGGACCGCCCGGAGGCCCGCCGCGATCTGGTCCGGCGTGACGCCCAGCGCGTGCGCCAGCCCCGCGGCCGTCAGGGCGTTGTACACGTTGTGCCGCCCGACAAGTGCGTTTTCCAGCGCCAGTTCGCGTCCGGCGATCCGCAGGCGGTAATACGTCCCCTGGCTGGTGCTGCGCAAGATCTGGGCCGTCAGGTCCGCGTCATGCTCCAGGGCATAGGTGATCACGCGCGCCCGGCAGTCGCGCAGCATGACCTCGTGGTGTGGATCGTCGCGATTCACGACGGCGCTGGCCCCGGCGTCCAGCCCGGCGAACAGCCGCGCTTTCGCCGCCGCATAATTGTCGAGCGTGCCGTGGTAGTCCAGGTGGTCACCGGTCAGGTTCGTGAACGCCGCCGCCGCAAACCGCAGCCCCTCGGTCCGCTTCTGGTCGAGCGCGTGGCTCGAGACCTCCATGACGATCGCGTGCGCGCCGTTGTCGGCGCACTCGCGCAGGTGGGCCGCCAGCTCGAGCGGCCCGGGCGTGGTCATCGGCGCCGCCACGCTCCGGCCGCACAGGTCGTAGTGCACCGTGCCGAACATGCCGCACTTCAGGCCAGCCGCTTGCAGAATCGCGCGCGCCATGAAAGCCGTCGTACTTTTGCCGTTCGTCCCCGTCACGCCGGCGAGTTTCAACCCGCGGCAACCGTCCCCGCCCAGGCCATGCCAGCGCAGGGCCAGCGTGGTCAGCGCCGCGCGGGCATCGGCCACATTGACGATCAGCGCGCGATCTGAGGGCTCCAGCTCCTCACCAAGGACCACGATCGCGCCGCGCTGCACCGCATCGCTCACGAAGCGCCGGCCATCGGCGTGTGTGCCGCGCAGCGCGACGAACAACGCCCCCGGCTGCACGCGCCGGGAATCATCGAGAATGCCGGTCACGGTCCGTTGCGCCCACCCGGCCGGCAGCCCACTGGGCGCCAGTCCCTCCAGCAGCTCCCCAACCGTCCGCCCGCCGATCTCCTTCTCGGCCTGGATCATGCCCATCGTTCCTTCCGGGCCCTCCTGGCCCACTCAGCGCTGCCGGCCCGGAGTTGTCGTGCGCCCTTTCCCAACGTCGGCCGCTAGTTCCGCCGGCACCTGCAGATACGCCAGCGCCTCGGCGAGGATATCGCGAACCGCCGGCGCGGACACCACACCGCCGTAATAACCCTCTTTGGACGGCTTGTAAATCGACACCAATACGACCAGACGCGGACGATCCGACGGCGCGCCGCCGACGAACGACCCCACGTACTTGCCGGGCAGATAGCCGTGGCCCCCCGGTCGGGCGATCTGCGCGGTGCCGGTCTTGCCGAAGACCTGGTACTCGTCGAGCTTGGCAACTTTCGCGGTCCCATCCGTGACCGTTTCCACCAGGGCCTGCTTCCGGAACAGCTCCGCTGTCCGCTCATCGAGCACGCGCCGCAGCGGCACCGGCCGCGAATCATCCTCCAGCGTCTCGCCGTCCGCACCGATCACGCCACGCACGATGCGCGGCCGATACAGGATGCCACCGTTACAGAAAACGCTGAACGCCGTCACAATCTGGATCGGCGTGACGGCAATTTCCTGCCCGATGGGGATCGACTGGGGCGAGAATGAGGGGTTCCAGCGCGCGAAATCCTGTACCAGGCCGGTGTGCTCGCCGGGCAAACCCACCCCCGTGATGTCGCCGAAACCGAACGAACGCACGTACCGGTGCAGGCGCTCCATGCCGCACCGCGCCCCGATCATGCCCATGCCAATGTTGCTCGACTTGCTGATGATCTCGTGGACCGCCAGCGAGCCGTAGGGGTGCGTGTCGCGGATGGTCCGCCGGCCGAAGCTGTGCACCGGACCGTTGATCGCGAAGATCTCATTGATGTGGACGACGCCCTCGTCGAGCGCGCAGGAAGCGATGAACGGCTTGAACACGCTGCCCGGCTCGTACGAGTCCGTCACCGCCCGGTTGCGCCACGTCGCGCGAATCTCGTCCTGGGCCGCGGGGCGCAGGCGCGCGAAATCCGCCGGCAGCGGCGCCGCCGGGTCGTAGTCCGGGACCGTCGCCATGGCCATGACTTCGCCGGCCTGCGGGTCGAAAACGACCGCGGTGCCCCACTCCGCCCCGTAGCGCGCGACGGTGTCACCGAGCACTTTTTGCGCCACCTGCTGGATGTACGCGTCGATGGTGAGCACCACTGTCGCACCGTCCACGGCCGGCCGGAACGTTTCCGCCGGCGCCCGCACCGCTCGCCGGCTGACGTCGACCGTCAGCGTCCGCCGACCCGGAACCCCGCTCAACGCGTGGTCATACGCCGCCTCGATCCCCTCGCGCCCGCAGAGATCCTCGAACGCCGGCGCGCCACCCTCCGGCGTGCGCAAGTCCAGTCCCACGAAACCGAGAACATGCGGCGCCACGCGCCCCTGCGGATACACGCGCTGCGGCTCATACTGCACGTCAAACGCGTGCAGGCGTCGCGCGTCGACCAGCGTCAGGAAGCCGGCGAGTTCGTCCTCCGTCAACCCGCGCTTGAGCCACGCGAACCGCGTCCCGTTCGCCGCCCACTCGCGCAGCCGTCCCTCCAGTTCCGCGCTGTTCATGCCGAGCACTGGCGCGACGCTGTACGCCGCGAACCGCGCGTCCCGCACCAGGCCCGGATCCACGAAGACCGACGGACGCCGCACCGTCCCCGCCAGCACCCGCCCGCGCGTGTCCAGGATTTCGCCGCGCCGCGCGGGGATCGAGCGCGTCGCCTGCTGCTGCCGCTCCGCCCGCGTCCGCAGCTCCGACCCCTGCGTCACCTCGATGTACGCCAGCCGCGCCCCGCCACCCGCCAGCAGCAGCGCGACGACTGCAAACAAGAACCCACTGCCGCGCATCGACCACGTCCCGCTTGTCAACGGCGCTCTCGTCGCCTCGGCCTCTCTGGCGGCTTCGGCCTCTCCGCCGGTTTCGCCTTTTCCGCCGGCTTCGGCTTGGCGACCGCTTGTGCCGCGGCCGGCTCCTCCGCCGCGGCCTGGCCGACGGCCTGCTCCATCTGCTGCCGAATGCGCGTCGGGTTTCTCAGGCGCGCCAACTCCAGCTCTGCCTCCAGCAACTCCTGACGCACCTCGTCGGCCCGCCGCTCACACTGCGCGATCGCGTAGTGCAGGCGCGTCGTCTCGGCGCGCAGAATGACCACGAACAGCAGCAGGACCAAGGCCCCCGCCAGCACCGCAATGATCCGGAACAGCGTCATCTCGCGCCCATGCCCGTCGCGCCGCGCCGTCCGGCGTCCCCCGCGGCGCTTATCTCTGCGCCAGGCGAATCACTGGCGGCAGCTTGATCCGCGTGCCGGGCACAATCTTGTGCGGATCCAGCGCACGATTCATTGCCGCGATCTCACGCCACCGCCGACCGTCCTTCAGGTACCGCTGCGCAATGCGCTCCAGCGTGTCGTTGCGCTGAATCGTATACCATCGCTCGCCGCCTGTCTTGGCCGGCGCTTCGGCCGTGACCCCCGGCCCCGCCGCCTCAGCCGTCGCGACCCCGGTCGAGTCCACGCCCGCCAGCACGCGCTGCACCGCCGCCGGGTCTGGCAACACCAAGTCCTCGCCGGCCATGATCCTGCCGCCGCGCGCCCGCAGCTTCGGGTTCGCGTCGACCAGCAACGCCAGTAGCCGGCGGTCATCCGACTTGCACTCCCGCCGCACAATCCGAGTCAGGGTATCGCCCTTCGCGACGCGGTACACCCGCCCCGCCGGAGGCGCCGCCGCCACGGCCTCTTCCGTCGCCGGGTCAGCCGCTGCCGTTACGATCGGCTCCGTCGGCGTCGCCCCGGCAATCAGCACCACCTCGCCGGCCGGGGGAACCGCGTCGAGCTCCGCGGCGTCGGCCACCGCCACTCCCGAATCGTACACGAGCGGAGGCAGTTCCGGCTGCGGCGGGACCCGGACCGGGATCTCCGCGTGCGGTGCCAGCGCGACCGCCTCTCCGGGCACCCGGTTCGCCGCAAGCTCGGCGTCCACCATGTTGCGGCGTGCCAACCGGCCGACGCGCGCCGCTCGCCAGTCGGCGTCCGCCGTCTCGGGCGCAACGCCCGACGCGGCCTCCGCCAGGGCTGTGGGCGCCAGCGGCGAGGGCACGTCGATCATCGGGGCCCCCACGCGCTGCACGACCCACGACATGCCGCCAATGAACCCCATGCAGATCAGCAGGGCTGCCTTGACGTTCAGGGCCATCGCCGCCTCCTTGCTAGCTCTCATCCTGCAATCGCGCACCCACACGCAACTTCGCGCTGCGGCTGCGCGGGTTCCGCTCCCGTTCGGCCGGGTCGGCGATGACCGGCCGCCGGGTCAACTCTTCGAACGTACCGGCCACCTTAGCGGACCGCATGAACTGCTTCACCAGCCCGTCCTCGAGGCTGTGAAAGCTGATCACCGCCAGGCGACCGCCAGGCCGCACATGGGGCGTCACGCAACCCAGGAAACGGCGCAGGTTGTCCAACTCGCCGTTCACCGCGATGCGCAAGGCCTGAAACACCCGCGTCGCCGGATGAATCCTGCCGGCGCCGCCGGCCCCGGGCTGCGCCGCGGCCACGGCGCGCGCCAACGCCAGCGTCGTCGTGATGCGACCCTCGTGGCGGACCTGACAGATCCGCTTCGCGATCCGCCGGCTGTTGCCTTCCTGCGCGTTCTCGTAGAACAGGTCGGCCAGCTCGCGTTCCGGCAGGCGATTCACCAGGTCCAGGGCCCGCAGCTCCTGTTGCCGGTCAAAGCGCATGTCGAGCGGGCCGTCGCGGTCGAAGGAGAACCCGCGGGTCGCGTCTGCGAGCTGCGCCGAGTTGACTCCCAGGTCCACGAACACGTGATCCACCGCGTTGAGTCCCGCCTGCGCCAGCACAGCCGGAAAGTCCGCGAAATTGGCTTGCACGAGCGTGACGGCGCCTGGCGGTGCCTCCGCCAGGCGCGCCCGCGCCACGCTCAAGACCTCTTCATCCAGATCCAGGCCCAGGTAGCGCCCGCCAGGCATGATGTGTGGCAACAAGGCCACCGCGTGCCCCCCCTGCCCGACGGTGCCATCCAGGATGATCTGCCCAGCACGTGGTTCCAGCAGTCGCAACACGTGCTCGACGAGAACGGGTTGATGCTCGTACTGCGCACCTGCCACGACGCACTTCCCGGTCGACGCGCCACGGCCGGACTGCGAGGCACAGGCACACTGAACATGGCATCTCACCGCCGCCGTCACGGCTTCCACTCGCTGCGGCCCCGCAGTGAGAATGCCGGTGCCCGCTCACCGTCCCTGGCTCGCGGGCAACCTGAATCGGACAGTCCTGCACGACTGCCCCGCGGATCGCGAGCGCTTCCCTGCGTGAACCCCGCTACCCACTGCGGGGCCTCTCGCGCATCCCACGTTCGTGAGGATTGCGGCGGGGACGGCGTGAGCATCCGCCGCCGCAATCCGCCCTCGCGAAACCCAACCGCGTCTATCGTAGGCCGGCGACTCAGCCTGCCGCCGGCGTCGCTACCGGGTTCAGACCCGGTGCGAGCGTCTTCATCTCTTCGATCGCCTGCGCCCGCTTCTGCGGGTACTCGGGCCACATCTCGCCTTCGAACGCGTCGAATTCATCGCGCCGCCACAACTCGAGATGGTCACGTACCGCGATGAGCACAACGTCCTTCTCCAGACCCGCGCGCCTCAGCAGCCGCTCCGGGATGAGCACACGGCCCTGAGCATCCGGGTCGAGCAGCGCGCTCTGCGAATACTCGAACTGCCGGTAGGAAAACGCCGCCTCGGAGAGGCTATCATCGGCCGGCAGGTTCGCCCGCATACGCTCGTAATACTTCTCTGGGTAAAGCGCCAAGGTGCCACGTCGCCGACCAGGAACGACATAGAGCGAATGCCCGTCGCGCTCCCCGTCGAGCTTCTTCCGAATGACAAACGGAATGGACAGGCGATTTTTGTTGTCGATCGTGAGTTCATGCGTCCCGGTGAGAAACATGCCACCGCCGACCTGCCATGCCACCTATCACCACTTGGGCCATCAGAACAGGGATAATATACCATCTGTCCCCACACGATGCAACCGTGAATCACGCATTTCCCCCAGTTTCTTCGCGATTTTCCTGGATGTTGCAGACGGAAAACCGCCTGCCGCCAGCGTCGCTAACCGCGCTCACACTACGGATGGTACGCGAACCCTATCGCGCCCCCACCATCTGGCCCGAAACGTCTGAATCCCCCGCGCGACTCAGTTCGCGCCCGTCTCCCGGCTAAGTTGCTCCCAGCTCGCGCGCACCAGGTGCAACCCATGCACGCAGTACTCAAACTGATCGCTGAGTTGGTGGAGCACCTCCGCCGGCGGCTGCTCTTCCGCCGCCGTCAGCTCGCTGGCGATGCCGTAGGAGCGCTTTCCCAGACGCAGGTAGGCTGCGAGCCGGTCCACGCCGCCCTGCCGCCGTGGCCGAAGGTTCTCCGGGTAGACGCCCGCCCAGAACAGGGTGAAGTCCCCGATGTACTTGTTGATGAGCCGGCGCCGGCGCAGCTCGTTCACCTCGGGGCCGAGGGCCGCGAGGGCTTCCATCTGCGAGACGTCGCGAATGACTTCATCATCGACGGTGCGCAGGCGGTAGATGTGATCCACATGCACGAACTCGGCCAGGATCGCACCAAGGTAGTCCGTCACGGAAGGATCACAGATTCCCAGCTCGACCAGAAAGACCTGCTCGACCAGGCCGTCGAAGAGTCGCCGCAACGCCGTGTGAGGTTCTAGCTTCGGCACCATCACCCAATCCTGCCCGCCGGGCCCCGCTCGCCGCGCGGTCACCGGCGCTCCATTCAATCTTAGGGGGCCCTGACAACGTGCGCCGGCACGCCGCCCGGGCACACCTGCGCGCGGAGCCGTCATCAGAGAGAATCGGCCGCTCCGGGCGGCAGCGTTCACAGAAAGACTCGAGACGCGTCACTGGCGTGGCCGAGGCCGTCGCGGCGGTGGCGGCATGCCCTCGGGACGTCCGAATATCATGCGCCCGGCGGAGGTCTGCAGCACGCTGGTCACGGTCAGCGTGACCTCCTCGTTGATCTTGTCGCGCGCGTTTTCCGCCACGACCATCGTGCCGTCTTCGAGGTAGCCGACGCCCTGCCCCATTTCCTCGCCCGGCTTGATGATCCGCACGGTCATCGTCTCGCCCGGCATGACGACGGGCTTGAGCGCGTTGGCGAGATCGTTGATGTTGATCACGTCCACGCCGCGGATCTGGGCGATCTTGTTGAGGTTGTAGTCGTTCGTCACCACGCGGCCATCAACCTTCTTGGCCAGCGCAACCAGCTTCTGGTCGACGTCGCCGGCCTCCTCGATGCTGGGCAGCCGCGTGTCGGAGATCCGAATCTCGATCTTGTCGTTGGTCTGCAGCTTGTTGAGCATGTCCAGCCCGCGGCGGCCGCGATTGCGTTTCAGCTTGTCCGCGCTGTCGGCGATGGCCTGGAGTTCCTGCAGCACGAACCGAGGGATGAACAGCGGCGAGTCGATGATCCGCGTGTCGCAGATGTCCGCGATGCGGCCGTCGATGATCACCGACGTGTCGAGGATCAGCGGCCGCGTGCCGCGCGTCTGCCGCGCGAACTCCACGTACGGAATCACAAATCGCACGTCATCCTTCGTCTGCAGGATGAAGCTGATCGTCAGGTAGCAGCAGATGATCCCGAGCATGAGCTTCACGCTGCCCACCAGCGGATCGTTCTCCAGCTCGCGGAAATAGACCTCGATCGCCAGGTCCAGGATCAGTCCCAGCCCGTACGCGAACACCATGCCCACGACCAGCCCCAGGAACGCCCCCGACAGCGCCGCCAACGACTTCCGCGGCAGAAACGCGTCGACGGCGATCAGCACGATCGCGATGGCGAGGGTCCCGATCATCCACCACGGCGTCTGCGTGCCGAGGCTGGACGTGCCCTTGCCGGCCGCCAGCAGCGCGACGGCCCAGATCAGGACGACAAATACCGCGCGCAGAACCCAAATCACCATTGGTCATTCCCTGTTCAAAAGGGCAGCGCCCGTATAATCCGAGACCACGAAGGCCGACTGCCCACGGGCACGCGCCGGCCGGGATGAACACATGATCACGCTGCCAGACCATGCTGCCCGCTATTCTACGGCCCGCCGCCGCCGGCTCAAGCACGGGCTCCTCGTGGCGCTGGCGCTCATCACCGCCGCGCCGCCGGCCGCCATCGCCCAGGTCACACGCCCAGCCACGCGCCCAACCCTGAGGGACGAGCTGGCCGAGTTGCTGCGCACCGCGCGCCCCGACGCCGCGGTCCAGCGGGCCCAGGCGGCGCTCCGCGCCCGACCGACCGATCCCGCCATCCGCGCCGAGTACGTGGCGCTGCACCTCGGCCTGGCGCGGGAATGGATCGCCGGGCGACATTTCGCCGACGCCCTGGCCGCCCTCGAGGCCGTCCTCGCGCTGGACCCCCATCATGCTGAAGCCCAGCGTCTGCAGGTCGAACTGCGTACCGCGCGCCAACGCGCGTCCGACGAGATCGCCGTCGTTGACAACCTTCTCAGGCTGGAGCTGTTCGACGCGGCCCTCGACCGAATCAGCGAGACACAGGCCCTGCGACCGGATCTGGCGGACGAGCTGCGCGACGCCGAACGCACGGCGCGGCGCGGCGTCGCCGAGGACCACTACCTGGCACGGAATTTCCAGGAGGCATTCGCGCTGTACGAGGATGTGCTGGCCACCGAGCCGGACTCCGGCGGGCGCATCCCGGCCCGCTGGGCGCTGTCCCTCGCGCTTACGCTGGGCGCCGCCGATTTCTCGCGGCCCGGCCACCCGGACGCCGCCGCCCGACTTTCAGCCCGCGCCGCCGACGTGTTGCGCGCCACCCGCGAGCCGGTTCTCGGGCACATTGTGAACGGCCTGCTGGCTCAGCGCGCCGGCCAGCTCGTGGACGCGGGGCGCTCTTACGCCGCAGGCCTCGGTCAGCCGTGGGACTTACCGCCGGTGGAGCAGCGCGCGGCCCGCGTGCAGGAATTGCGGCGCGCCGTGCTGGCCGAGGTTGAAAAACTGTACCGCGACACGCCCGTGGAACGCCGCGCGGGTTTCTGGACGGTCGCGCTGCCGGACACGTGGAAGCGGCGACAGACGCCGCACTTCAGCGTCGAAGCCCGGAACGATCTGGTCGCCGAGCGCGTCGCCGAAGCGGCTGAATATCACTTCGCGGGTCTGTGCGCGTGGCTGGGCCTCGAAACACCGGCGGTCTGGGAGCCGCGCTGCTTGCTGCGCGTGCACGCGACCCGGGCGGACCTGCTGGCTGCGACCGGCATGAGCGGCCCGACCTGCGCGGTCAGTCACACGCGCTTGCAGGGTGAGCAGGTGCAGCGACGCAGCCTGGACGTGTTCCAGGCCGATCCATGGCTGCTCAGCAGCACACTGCCGCATGAGTTGACGCATCTGCTCATTGCCGAAGCCTGCCGGCAAGCCGGTCCGCCACTGGTCATCGACGAGGGTCTCGCGCTGCAGGCCGAGCCGCCGGCCCGCCGCCTGATGTACCGGCTGCTGTTACCGACCACGCCGACCGACCCGACCGTGTTGCTGTCCAACACGACTGTCCCCGTGGATACGGAGCGCTTTTACGCCGAGGCCGGCGTGCTGGCTGCGTGGCTGCTCGATGCGCTAGACGCCCGGCGGAATGCGGACGACCCACCCCTGGTGTCACTGCTGTTGCGAAGCGCTGCGCAAGCGCAGAACCCCGACTGGTGGCGGTCGTTCGGCTTCGACAGTGCGGCAGCAGCGGGTGCCGCCTGGCAGGCGTGGTCAGCCGCACAGCGCGACCCGCCCCGCATGCCGCTGATGATTCGCGCGGAACCCCCGGCAGACCGCCGCCGCCAACCTGAATAGACTGAAGCTTGAGCATGGCGACCGGACAGCAGATGGAAACAGAAGTGAAGCCCGACGGCCTGGATCGCGCAGCGCGACGCCGCCGGGTCGCCCTCGCCGCCATCCGCCACCTGCGCCGCGCGGACCCACGACTGGGACGGCTCATCGCGCGGATCGGACCGTACACGCCGATCATCACGCCCAACCCGTTCACGGCGTTGATCGGGTCGGTCGTGCAGCAACAAGTCTCCATGAGCGCGGCGGCGGCGATCTACACGCGTCTGCGCGGTCTGTGTCCCGGCGGACGACTGACGCCGGCGGCGGTGCTGCGCCGCGACGTGCCCGCGCTGCGGTCGGTCGGCCTGTCGCGCCAGAAGGCGGAGTATGTGCGCAACGTCGCCGAGGCCTTTGCGACCCGTACGTTGACTGCTGCGGCCTTGCGCCGCATGCCGGACGAGGAAGTCATCGCGGCCACGACACGCTTGAAAGGCATCGGGCGCTGGACCGCGGAGATGCTGCTGATCTTCTGCCTCGAACGCCCCGACGTCTGGCCGGTGGACGATCTCGGGCTGCGCAAGGCGGTGCGCAATTTCACCGGGATGCAGGACGTGCCGAAGCCGGCCGCGCTGCAGTCGCTGGCTGACCCCTGGCGTCCGTATCGCAGCTATGCGACATGGTACTTGTGGCGCAGCCTCGAGGGCCCGCTGATGCCGGGCATCGCGCTGTAGCTTGTCCGGAGATGCGCCGCGGTCCGGAGCCGGATCACCAGGAGAGGCCACCCCGCAACGGCTTCTTGCGTTCCTTCTTCTTCGGCGGCGGTGCGGTTTCGGGCGCGGCCGCTTCGCTTTCAGCCGGCGCCTCCCCGCCCGTGCCCTTCAGCGACAGCGAGATGCGGCGCTGTGCCGGATCCACGCTGAGCACGCGCACCTTGATGACCTGCCCGACGTCCACGACATCCTTGACGCTGCGCACGCGCTGGTCGGAGAGCTGCGAGATGTGCAGCAGCCCCTCGATGCCCTCTTCGAGCTGGACGAACGCGCCGAACTCCGTCAGGCGTGTAACCGCGCCGCTGACCACGGCTTCCGGCGCGTACCGCTCCGTTACGCCGTTCCACGGATCCGAGCTCAAGGCCTTCAGGCTCAGGCTGATCTTGCGTTTCTCCGCGCTGACGGCCAGCACGGCCACGCGCACCAGGTCCCCGACGTTCAAGACGTCCTTGGCGTGGTGGACGCGCTGCGTCCAGCTCAGTTCGCTGATCGGAATCAGGCCCTCGACGCCGGGAGCCAGCTCGACGAACGCGCCGAAATCCATCAGCTTCGTCACGCGGCCTTCCACCGTGTCGCCGGCGCGATACTGGCCCTCGACCAGCGACCAGGGATCGGTCGCGAGCTGCTTCATCCCCAGCGAGATGCGGTCCTTGACCAGATCGACCTTCAGGATCTTGACCTCGATCTCGTCGCCTTCCTTCAGCACGTCCGACGGGTGATTGACCCGGCTGTAACTCATGTCGCTGACGTGCAGCAGCCCGTCGATGCCGCCCAGGTCGACAAACGCGCCGAAATCAGCCAGGCGCCGAACCACGCCCTTGCGAACCTGCCCCTCGGCCAGTTGGAAGCGTAACTGTCGGCGTTCCTCCTCGCGCTCGCGCTCCAGGACGCGGCGCCGGCTCAGCACGACCTTCTTGCCGCGCCGGTCGATTTCGGTGACCTCGCACTCCAGCCAGTGGCCCATGAACGACGCGAAGTCCTCGTGGCGGACCAGGTCCACCTGGCTCATCGGCATGAAGCCGCGCAGCCCGTGCACGCGCAACTCGAGCCCGCCGATGTTGCTGCCGGTGACCCGCCCCTTCACCACGTCGCCCACGCGCAACGACGCCAGGTCGGCCTGCGTCTTGGCCTCACGCAGCGAGAGCCGCATCAGCCCCGACTCGCGATCAAAGCCCTGCGGGACCAGGCTCAACACCTGCCCGACCTGCGGCGGCTCGTCCGGCTCGAACTCGTCCAGCGGCAGGACGCCCTCCGCCTTGCTGCCAATGTCCACGAATACGTCCGGGCCGTTGATGCTGAGCACCCGGCCTGGGATGCGGCCCTTTTCGTCCGCACTGGGCGTATGCGGCTGCGCGGCCGCCATCTGCCGCTCCAGGTCGTGGGCCGAGAGCCCGGCCACCTGGTCGGCGATCTCGCGATTCAACTGAGCTTCGTCCAAGCTGAAGGGGTCCGTAGACACTGCGTCACCGTTGTCACATCCCGCTGTTGCTAGAAACGTGCATCGTACCAGCGCGCGCGCGAAACACAAACGCAATTCCGGACGCATCGCGAAGCGGGCCGGAGCGGGCAGCACCGATGCGACCAGCCCCCCGCTCCCAGGGCCGTAACTGGCACTCCACAGACGACTTATCCACGCGGCGGGCAACCCGCGCGACCACGTGCCAGGCGCCCGGCAGGGCGCAAAAGGACGGGGCGAAGCGGCTCGGATCGATCCGCTTCGCCCCGCCAAGACTTCATGCCACGCGCGCTGCGCTTACGGCACGATCAGCGAGTCGGTGTTGGTGTACGGTCCGAAGTTGTCGGACGGCGTGGTTCCATTCAGCGACCCGAGGAGCGTGTAGTTGCTCTGGATCGTGTAAATGTTGTCATAGTTCACACCGACGATCGGACGCTTGTTGAAGTCAACGTGCCCGTCGACGAAGAGCACGTTCTCGCCTTCCATCGCGTGGTTACGGCTGTTGTAATTCTTGAACTTCTCCATGTCGGCCTTGAGGATCAGGTCGGCAGTGGCCGCGATCGTGATCTGGTTGCCCAGACCGAGCGGGCCGGCACCATCCTTGACGTCGCCCGGCCAGGGGAGGGACGCCCCGGCCTGGAAGTACGGGCCCTTGTCAGCGCACAGCGCCATGCGGGGGTCCAGGTTCTCATTCGGCTTGGCCTTCGGGCCGAACGGCAACTGATAGCCGTAGCTCAACGTGTTGTAGCCACGGAAATCGTACCGGTCCTGGCCGAGCTGGGCCGCGCGCCACTGGCTGCCGACGTAGTTGCGCAGGTCATCTTCCGAGTCGCCGGAGCTCGGGCAGATGAACTGCTTCGCGGTGCACGTGCCGTCGATGACGACCATGAACAGCGACCGGCTGGGATGCGCGTTGTCGTAGTTCGCGGTCGTGAGCTGGCTCATCAGGTTGAAGCCCATGTACTCAAAGAAGGACACGCCGTTCGTGTTCGTCCCGGAGGTTGTGTCGTTGAACGGCGACGTCGGGAACCAGTCGTAGTTGTCGTTCGAGTAGACCTTCATGCCCTGGCCAATGCCGCGCAGGTTGGAGGCGCACACGGCCCGTTTCGTGATCTCGCGTGCGCGCGCCAAGCTGGGCAGCAGGATGGAGATCAGCAGTGCGATGATCGCCACCACAACCAGCAGTTCGATCAGTGTAAACCCTTTCTTGCGACTCATCTGAAAGCTCCTGCAACGTCCCATGAACCACTCAGCTTGGTCAGCCCACCTCGCGGGCGCGTCGGCTCGTTCGACGAATTAGTTAATAGAGCACGATCTCCGCCTGCTACCTGTTCGCCCGCCGTGCCTGGCACACCGCGTACCAAACGCTGCACGTGGGCTGATCTCCGCGTTGAGACGTCCGGCTTCACGCAAGCCGGAACTCTCGTGGCCGCATGGGAAACGGTCACGCGCGGTCAATTCACGTGATTTAATGTGGTTGATGCAAGCGCGGGGACAACCCGCAGAACCTCTCCGCGCGACCGAGAAGCCTTCGCGGCACGCTGAGGCGCTCACATTGCGGGAACGAATTGGGAGACGTCTAGGAACGAGGGCAACTATCGATGATCAACTACGCTATGAATGAGTGTATAAGACCGAATAATGTACCCTCATTCGATCCCGTCTTTTCACAATGTAGCATAACGTCCACCTGACGTGTGTCAACCCCGCGATTGGAATTTACCAAGACCGTGCGCGCACGACACGGCACTGGCACTTGTTCGGGAACGGTAACGATCCTGACGGCGGACCACGCCGCCCGTTTTCGCGTCCTGGCCCGCCCAACCCCGAATTGACCGGCGCGCGCCGACACCTTACCCTCCCGCTCGGTGCCCCGACGGGCGATCGCCGGTTTCCCGCTAACGGATATGTTGCCATGCCGTCACTCGAAGAACGTCACGCCGCCTACGTCCGAAAACTCGCCGCCTGCGCCCAGTCCCACTTGCTCGACTTCTGGCCGCGGCTGTCACCCGCCGAACGCACCCAACTGCTCGACGATCTGGACCGCATCGACTTCGATCGTTGCGTGCCGCTCATCGACTCCTACGTTCGCGACCGCCCTGCCGTTCATCTTCCCGCGCAGATCGAGCCGCCGGCGAGCTATCCCGCGACGCCGGGCCCCCGGCAGGTTGAGCTATATGCCGCAGCCCGCGACGCCGGGGCCGAGGCCATCCGGGCGGGCCGGGTGGCGGTGTTCACCGTCGCCGGCGGCCAGGGCACACGGCTGGGGTTCGATGGCCCGAAGGGTGCGTACCCGATTACTCCCGTGCGCAACGCCCCCCTGTTTCAGATCTTTGCTGAGGCCCTGCTCGGCACCGAGCGGCGCTACGGACATCGCCCGCGCTGGTACATCATGACCAGCCTGACCAACCACGCGGAAACCACCACGTTCTTCGCCCAGCACGACTTCTTCGGCCTGGCGCCCGATGACGTCATGTTCTTCCAGCAGGGACAGATGCCCGCGTTTCTCCCGGACGGGCGCATCGCGCTGGCGCAGCCCCATCGCGTGGCACTTGCGCCGGACGGCCACGGCGGCAGTTTGCGCGCCCTCGCGGACAGTGGCGCGCTGGCCGACATGCGCCGGCGGGGCATCGACATCATCAGCTATCACCAGGTCGATAACCCGCTGGTGCGCACGATCGATCCGCTGTTCATCGGTCTGCACCTGACCACCGCTTCCGAGATGTCGAGCAAGGCCGTGTCGAAGGCCTACGACGAGGAGCGGGTCGGCGTGTTCTGCCGCGTCGACGGCCGCACCACCGTGATTGAATACAGCGATCTGCCCGCCGCGCTGATGTCCGCCCGACTGCCCGATGGCACGCGCCGCTTCGACGCCGGCAGCATCGCCATCCACATCCTCGACCGTGAATTCGTCGCGCGGCTGACGACGCCGGGCGCGAGCGCCCAGCTCCCCTGGCATCGCGCTGACAAGAAGGTCACGACGGTGGATGCGGAGGGACGTTTGGTCAGCCCCGCCATTCCGAACGCGGTCAAGCTCGAGTTGTTCGTGTTCGACGCGATCCCTCTGGCGCGCAATCCACTCGTGCTGTTCACGCAGCGCGAAGAGGAGTTCAGCCCGGTGAAGAACGCCGCTGGCGTCGACTCGCCCGCCACCACGCGCCGCGACCTGATCCGCCGGGCGGCGCGCTGGCTCGAGTCCTGCGGCGTCCAGGTGCCGCGCGGTCCGGACGGCGAACCCGCCCTTCCGCTCGAGATCAGTCCCGCGTTCGCGCTCGACGCCGAGGACTTGCGTCAACAGCTCAAAAAGGCGCCGCGGCTCGTACCCGGTGAGCCGCTGCTGCTGACGTAGTCTGCACCGGCGTATTCGGAGTGTCGAGTATGACGGTCGTTGCGGCCCGCGCGTGCCGTGCGGCACGCGTCAGCGGATGCGCTCCCACGGCTGGAGTCCGTCCACGGTTCACCGCGGCGGCGGCCGGATCATCTGACTTGCGCGCGAGATGGTCCTGCGCTCGTGCGATAGTGGTTCCCCCATAGTGGCAAAATCCGCAGTGCAGCGATAGCGCTCGGAAGCGGGCGCCGCGACGCATCGTTTGTGGCGGGGTGGTGCACACGCGGCGGGGTTGTGGCCCCGCGCGCCGCGCTGTAGAATAGCGCGCGTAGGGTCGCGAAGCGCCGGTCGATGGGTGCAACATGGCGGGGACATACAGTCATCGCGTTCACGTGCCGTCCGCCACGCTGATCCCGCTTGCGCGCCTGCCGGCGGCGTTGCGCGCGAGCGCGATCACGGTCACGGACCTGGACACGCGCCTGATGCTGGAGGTCTCCGCCGGCAGTCGCGACGCAGCGGCGCTGCTGATTCAGCGCAATCACGAACGGATCGCGCGGTACATCGCGCGTCTGATTCGTGATCGGCGCCCGGTGGAGGATCTCACGCAGGAAGTGTTCCTGCAGGCGCTGCGGCATGCGGACCACTACCGCCCCACCGCCAAGGCGTCCACCTGGCTGTATCGCATCGCGACGAACGCCGCCCTGAACTACCTGAAGCAGCCGGCCGTGCGACGGCGTGCCGCGGAGGCCGTGGCTGGGACGCTCGACGTCTCGGACCCCCACGCGCCGCCCCCCGATCATCGGCTCACGCTGGACGAGCTGAAGGAGCGCGTATCACAGGCGTTGGTGCATCTGCCGCCGAATCAGCGGGCCGCGCTGGCGCTCTACGAGTACGAGGGATGCCCGTACGTCGAGATTGCCGCGGTGCTCGGCATCTCGGTCGAAGCGGTGCGCTGCCTGCTGTCGCGCGCGCGCGCCACGCTGCGGCAAACGCTGCAAGGCCTGGTCTGAACGACCGCGGCGGGCCCCCTCGCGAACCACCGTCCATGTCGCTTCGTCGCTTGCCCCCCGCGCCTTCTCTACGTCGTTCCGTCGCTGCCCCCCGCCACCTGCTCGGCCAGCGAGGCCGTCACCGACTGCCAGGTCTGCGTCAGCGGCTGCATTTCGTAGCGCAGCAGGTCGGCCAGGAGGACGGTGTCGTGGGCTTCCAGCGCGCCGCGCAGCTCATCCAGCTTCAGGATCAGATCCGCCAGCCACTCCTTGACCGTGCGGCCCTCGTACAGGTAGGTCGTCAGGTCGTCACCGAGCAGCCCGCTGCACTGCGCCAGCGCGCGGTAGCATGTCTGCCAGAGCGACACGAACGCGCCCACGTCGCGGACCGCCGCAGCACCCTGGCCGGCACTCAGCCGATTGGCGATGTCGGCGAGCTGGCCGCCGGCCTGATCGAACTCCAGCGCCAGGCCGCGGAGCGCATCGGTGACGAGCGTCCGGGCGCAGCCCGTCTCGAGATCGACCTGCGCGCCGGCGCCAAGCGGCTGCGCCAGCCGCGCGGCGAGGTCCGCGTCGTTGAGACGGTGGCCATTGATCGACACCGAAACGATCAGCCGCTCACTGGGGTAGTTCGCCCGGACGCGGTCGATCGAGGTCTGGAGCGTGTCCTCGGGAGTGAAGGACTCGTTCACGCGCTGACCATCAACAGTGAAGATCATGATCGGCTCCCATGGACCTCGCGGGTCGGCCGCGGCGGCGCCGCGGGCGCGCGGCCATCCTGCCTGCTACCGTTTATCGGCACGTGCCGGCCGCCTACTGAACGGCGGGGCCGTTCTTGCCGGCCCGGCGGCGGCGGCTATGATCGGGTTCGTGAGCGAGCGCACCCCCGCCTGGCTGCGGAACTGGCTGCAACGCCATCAGCATCCCGTTTCGCGCGCGCTGCACTATGTCGGGATTCCGCTGGCCGTGGCGGGCGGCGTGCTGGCGCTGGTGCAGTTGGGCCAGTGGCGGTGGGACCTGTGGTGGCGGCCGGTCGTGCTGCTGGTCGCGGGTTACGTGCCGCAGTTCATCGGCCATCGCCTGGAGGGGAATGACGTCGGCGAGGTGATCCTGATCAAGAAGTGGCTGGGCCGGCCGTATTGTGCCGTATCACCGCGCTATGCGCAGCCGCCCGCCGACGTACGGCCCCCGGCGTCCACCTGACTGCGCCGCGCCGAAGTGCTACGAATTCGTGCTCTCCAGCACACGACGCAGCTCCGCAGCGATGCGTGCGAAGACCCGCTGGTTCTCGGGACTCAGGTCGGCCAGCCGTTGATGGGCCTCCAGCATGAACTCGACGGTAGCGCGGTCCGCACCTTCCTCCGGACAAGGCACCTGCTCCATCCCAGGCGGCAGACCGACGTCGCGAAACTCGAACAACTGGGACAGCCCCATCGTCTGCAGCGCGCCGCGGCAGGTCGGCGTGCAGCGCGACAGGACCACCCGGCCGCCGGCACGACTCAACTGCTGGCGCGTCTTGATCATCCAGCCGGCAAACGTGCTGTCCACCCAGGTGCAGGCGTCCAGGTCAAAGATCGCGATCGGCTGCGCGGGCGCGCTCGCCAGAAATGCGCCGAACAGCGCTTCGGCGGTCAGTGACGCGCGGTGCGTCGCATGGCCATCGAACGCGATGTAGAGCTGCGCTTCGCTGGCGGCGTAACGGATGTGCGGCGGGTTCGGCGTCGTCAATGCAGGACCTCACTTGCGGCGCGCGACAAACGTATCATAACGATCGGCGAGGGCGTGGTGTCGATCGAGCGGCGGCACTTATTATGTCGAATGCTCGCCGCGCAATTGTTGCGCGGCACACCCAGGTGCAAGACATGCGCAGAACCGTCGCGATCGTCGGTGCGTCTGCCGATCGGCGCAAGTTTGGTAACAAGTCGGTGCGCGCCTACCTGCGATGCGGCTGGGACGTGTACGCCGTCAACCCGCGCGGCGGTGAAATCGAGGGCTTAAAGGTGCACGCGTCGCTCGCGGATATCCCCGTGCCGCTGCACCGCGTGTCCCTGTACTTGCCGCCCGAATTGGGCCTCGCGGTGCTGCCCGACGTGGCTGCGGTGTGCCCGCAGGAGTTCTTCGTCAATCCCGGCGCGGAAAGCCCGGAGTTGCTTGACGCTGCCCGGCGGTTGGGGCTGGCGCCGATCCTCGCGTGCAGCATGCTCGCGATCGGCGAGTTGCCCGAACGGTACGGTTGAGCGTAGCGCGTTGAGCGCCAGGGACGCTCGCTCGCGCCAACGCGGAAGCCGCGCGGCGCCGACTTAGGCAGCCGACGCCGGGCGGCGCGCAGGTGAAGGGAGGGGTCAGATTAGAACTCGCCGGCCACGTCGACGCTTGACGGCACCCGATGGGGCTGCGGAGCGTGCTGGGACTGGCACGAGCTGCTCGCCGATGCATGGAGCGCCCGCGCTTGACGACGCTCGACCTTTCCGCCGACCAAAGCCATCAGTTCGCCGACCATGCTCTTGACCGTTTGCGCCTGGGCGCTGAGCTGCTCGGCGGCTGAGGCGGATTCCTCGGCGCCAGCCGCGTTTTGCTGCGTGACCTTGTCCATTTGCGAGACGGCCGTGTTGATCTGCTCGACGCCCTGGGCCTGCTCGTCCGAGGCACACGTGATGCCGTTGAGCAGGTCCGCGACCTGGGTCACGTCGCCGACGATGGCCTGCAAGACCTTGCCGGCGGTGTCGGCCACCGTGGTGCCCTCCTTGGCACGGGTGACGGAGCCCTCGATCAGGTTCGTGGTATTGCGCGCTGCTTCCGCGCAGCGTTGGGCCAGGTTGCGGACTTCTTCGGCGACAACCGCGAAGCCCTTGCCGTGCTCACCGGCGCGGGCGGCCTCGACGGCGGCGTTGAGCGCCAGGAGGTTCGTCTGGAAGGCGATCTCCTCGATCACCTTGATGATCTTGCTGATCTGGGAGGAGGACTCGTTGATGGCGCCCATCGCGGTGTTGAGCTGGGCCATGGTCTGCTCGCCCTGGCCGGCGTTGGTGCGGGCCTGGTTGGCCAGGTCGTTGGCCTTGCGCGAGTTCTCGGCATTGGTCCGCGTCATCGCGGCCATCTGTTCCAGAGCGCTGGACGTCTCTTCGAGCGAAGAGGCCTGCTCGCTGGCGCCCTCGGCGAGCTGCTGCGCCGCGGACGAAACCTGTGCGGCGGCGTCGTTGACCTGGTCGGCGCCGTCGTTGAGCTGCGAGGAAATCCGGAGCAAGGTGCGGTTGATCCCGCGCGTCATGAGCAGGCCGAGGCCCAACGCGGCAACCACGCCGACGACCATGGCCGCCAGCGAGGCGGTCTTGATGGTCGCTGCCTGGCGCTTGGACTGGGCCGCCGCATCGTTGGCTACGGTGCGGTTGATGTCCACGATCTTGTCGAGCAGCACGTCGGCCTCGCGCTGCGTGCTGAGGCACGGCCCCAGCAACTGTGCATGGGCCTGCGCCGCCAGGGTGGCCGCCGCGTGAGCTTCCTGGTTGATCTGCTGGAAATGCTCCAGGAACTCCCCGGCGGCCGGGGCCATCTCGGCATAATAGTGCTCCGTGGCAGCGGCCGTGTTGCCTTCCTTCATGAGTTGCTTGATGTGGCGGCAGGCTTCATGTACGCGCTGGTGCGGCGCGTACGCCGCCTTGAGCGCGCTCTGTACCGCCGGATTGTCGGTCTTGTAGGCCGCGAGCCACTTGCCGAAACCGCACTCGGTGTGTTCCTCGCCGCCCTCGAACAACTCCTGCGAGTGGAGCATGCTCTGGACCCTCTCGCGCAACTTGTAGTGGTCGCTGCTGAAGCGCTGCAGGTCTTCGCAGAGCGTCGCTGGGTCGTGGATGCCGTTTTCATCCAGCGCCTTGCAGAGTTCAAAGAACTTGTCGTTCTCGGCGCGCCAGGCCTGCCAGGCGGGCACGAATTTCTGCCAGGTGGCCGCTTCCTCCGCGGTTTGGGGCAAAGGTTCGTAGATCTTCCACGCCGCTTCATAGCGTTCGCGGGCCTCGGCGACGTTGTCGTATTGCTGCTGGCGCATCGCGCGGTCCAGCCTGGTCGAGAGCAGCATGCGCTGGCTGGCCTGGATCGCGGTGGACGCCTCCTTGATGATGAGCATGCTGTCCACACTGGGCAGCCGTACGGTCCCAATCTCGTAGATCGATTCGGCACTGACCAGGGCCCCGTAGTAGCCGACGGCCCCAAGCGTGAGCGTGATCACGGCCACGATCGAGAATGCAGCCATCAACTTCTTGCCAACAGTCCACTGCGATTTCATGGGAGTCTCCTGCCGCGAGCGCACACGAGGTGCGCGACGCACTACTGACACCGAGACGTTGGGCTCTGGGACTTGTCCGACGACCTGCCGGGTCCTGCCGGACAGACCATCGTCCGATTGGGGAAAGGCCTTAAACAGTTCGCTCTAGTCGCGACGCGCCGAAACCGACGCACCCACCCGCTACGGTGGAATTATCGGGTGGTTTGGGTCACGCAGTTGCTGCCGCCCCGCAACTCAAGAAAGTCGGGCACGCGACGTCGTGCGCCGCGTGCCCGAAAGGACACATCAACAGAGCAAGCAGGAGGTTTGTGACGGGCGGTCGCCCGCAGGTTCGTCACGATGCCGCAAGCAGGCGCTCCTCCAGCACCGCGCGCAGTTTCAGCATGGCCTGGTTCTGGATCTGCCGGACGCGTTCCTTGCTGACGCCGAGCAGGTCGCCAACCTGGTCGAGCGTCTTACGCCGCTGGCCCGCTCTGACCGCTGGCTGGTCGAGCGAGAATCGGGCGCTCAGCACGCGCCGCTCGACGGTGCTCAGATCGGCGGAGTTCTCGAAGAGAATGCGCTTCAACTCGTCCACGCAGTCAAGTTCGATGCCTTCACGCCGGGTTTCGAGATAGTCGCTCCGTTCCATGGCCGGATCGTAGGGCGCCGGGAACTGTGCGCGATGACGCGCGGCCTTGGCGCCGGCGCGCGAGAAGCTTGCCAGGATCGCCCGACAGGCGTACGTGCTGAACTTGAAGCCGCGGCTCGCGTCAAACTTGTCCACGCACCGCAGCAGCGCGAGGTTGCCCTCGCTCACCAGCTCGCCGAGCTCGACGCCGTTGTTCCGCGAGCGCCGCGCCATCGCGAGCACCAGGGACGTGTTGGCCCGCACGATATCCGTGCGCAGCTCCTGAGCCAGACTGTCCCAGTGCAACAGCTCGCGCGCGGCCCGGCCACTCAGACGCTGCCCGCGATACCGCGTGAGCACCCGCATGACGCGCGCGCGGCAGTAATTGAACCGCAGGAACAGCCGCTGCTCCGCGGCGGCGGTCAGGACTTCGGTCCCAGGCGACGCGTCGGAACTCGTCACGCGCTCGCTGGCCTGGGAGGCTGACCGCGCATCGTCGACCGGCAAATCGCCCTCCGGCATCGTCGCACGACGGAAGCTCGGGTGGTACACGCATTCCACCGGTTCGGCCAGCCGCCGCTGCAGGTGTTCGATCTCGTCAAGTGAGAATCGCCGCAGGGCGCCGGTCGGCGGCAGCTTCGCGGTGGGATTGAGCTTGCGAACGACCGTGGTCGCGCGAGTCGCGAGTTTGGCCTTACTGATCGTTGGCTTCATAACTCACATCCGTTTCTGAATGTTCGTCCGCGACGCGCCCCGCACAGTCCGTTCGCTGGCACGCCGCCGCGCCCGAAGGTTTACCGGCAACCTCAGTACGATCCGAACGGCCACCGGATCGGTGCTGAATCCCGGCGACCGCCGATTACCCGGGCCTTCGGCCCATCGACCGCGGTCCCGTCCGCAGCCGATGTGGTATCAATTAGATACCATATAAAATGTAACGCCGATTTGTTCGCGATGCAAATCAAATAGAATGGTTTTTGTACCTTTTTTTAACTTGTTTTTTTACAATGATTTACAATCGGCTTCGTATCCGAAGACCGGTCAGGATCCCCCGGATTCTGAGTCGTGAACGATCCCGGAGAGTCCGTTTCGTAAAGAGGCCACTCCGGCTGCGGCTCGTGTTGAGCGCGAGCTCGTGGGACCGCGAACGATCTCGGCGCGCCGAGCGTTGACCCGGCCGGTGCCCGCTTATAATCCCGCCATGCGCCGACGGGAATGCACATTACTTGTGACGGTGGCCATCGGGATCGTGGGTGCGGCGCTGGGGACGCTGGGGTGTCGCGGAGACGCACGGCGCGCACAGTTGCGATCCACCAATCCGCTGGACCGGGCCGCGGCGATCGTGCGGGTGGCCGAAAGTGGCGATCTGCGCGCCGTGCACAAGCTCGTGGATCTGCTCGAGGACGAGGACAGCGCGGTGCGCATGTATGCGATCCTGGCACTGCGGCGGCTGTGCGGCCAGGACTTCGGCTATCGGTATTTCGACAATGTGGGCACGCGGTCGAGCGCGGTGCGGCGCTGGCGTGACGGGCTGCGCGCCGGGAGCATCCAGGTGCACCCGGCCACGCAGCCAAGTGTGATCGCCGCCGACGCGGACCCGGCGCAGGGGCCGGCCGCTGGCGCCGCGACCGCGGAGGAGCCGCGCTGAGGGCCGGTCCGCTGCAGCGTGCGCCGGCGAGGGTGGCGAAACCGTCGCGGGTATGAGAGAATCGAGCGGGCGCGAGGCGAGCCGCCGCGTGGGACCTGAGCAGGCCGCGACGTGAGCGACGAAACACGAAGACTGGATGTGGAGGTTACCGCGGTTGACGGGGCGCAGGTGGTCCGCGTGCGCGGGGAGGTGGACCTGCAGACGGCGCCGCGGTTGCGTGAGCTGCTGCTGGCGAGCGCGAAGGGGCTGCGCGACGTGGTGCGCATCGACCTGTCGCAGGTGCCGTACATGGACTCATCCGGGGTGGGGACGATGGTGTTCGTCAAGCGTGCCATGGAGCGGGCCGGAGCGCGGGTGGTGCTCATCGGCCTGCAGCCCCGGGTGCGCAGCCTGTTCGAGATCACGCACCTCGACAAGTTCTTCACGATCGTGAGCACGATCGATGAGGCGGCGGCGCCATGAACAGCATCGCGGGGCGTCCACGAGTGCGGGGGCGGCGGACGTGGATCGAGGTTGTGGGAGCCACGGTGCGCGGCGGCGTTCTCGCGCTGGGCGACGCCGCGATTTACGTCGGGGGGATCGTGCGCCTGCTGCTGGCGATCGGGCAGCGCGCGGTCCGGGCGCTGCGTGGCGGCGCCGACCGCATCCGGCTGGAAGCGCTGGTGCAGCAGGCCGTGCGCGTGGGGGTCCGCAGCATCCCGATCATCGTGCTGGTGCAGGTGTTCATCGGCATCATTCTGGCGCTGAACATGGCGCCGACGCTGGCGCTGTACGGATCACTGGAGCGGGTGGCCGACATCGTGGCCATTGCCGTCTTTCGCGAGCTGGGCGCGCTGATCAGCGCGGTGATCCTGAGCGGCTTCGCGGGCGCGTCGATCGCGGCGGAACTGGGGGCGATGGTCGAGGGCGAGGAGATCAAGGCGCTGCGGGCACACGCGCTCGATCCGATTCGCTTCCTGGTCGTGCCGCGGGTGGTGGCAACGACAGTGATGCTGGTTGGCCTGACCGCGCTGGCCGACGTGGTCGGCGTCTTCGGCGGCTTTTTGACCGCGGTCTTCGTGCTGGACATCGCGCCGCAGACGTACATTGACGGCACGCGGGCCGCGCTGACGATGGGCGACTATTTCACCGGCCTGTTCAAATCGGGCGTCTTCGGGGCGATCATCGCCATGCTGGCGTGCTACGAAGGGCTGCACGTCACCGGCGGCGCCGAAGGCGTGGGCCGCGCGACGACCACGACCGTCGTGAAGAGCATCGTCTGCCTGATTGGAGCCGACTGCATCTTCACGGCCGTCTTCTACGTGCTGGGGTGGTGACGTGCCGCTCGTGGTCGGTATCGATGAAGCCGGCTATGGACCGTTGCTCGGACCGCTGGTGATGGCGGCCACACTGTGGCGCGTCGCGCCGCGGCGCGTGGACGGCGACTACTGGGACTGGCTGGCCACGGCCGTCACCCGGCGGGCGACGCGCGGCGAAGCCCGGCTTCCGGTCGGCGATTCGAAGGAGGTCTTCGCGCGCAAGCGGGGGATTGCCACGCTGGAACGGACGGTGCTGGCGTTTGCCCGCGCGGCGGGACTGCGCTGGGAGACTGTGGGCGAGTTTCTGGCGGAGCTGGGGTACGCCAGCCCGCCGCAGGCCGCGTTTCCGTGGTACGAAGACCTCGGGGCGCGCCTGCCGCGCGACCCGACGCGCTCGGCCTTCGAGGGCGCGGCGCGTCGTCTGACCCAGGCCATGACGGCGGCCGGCGTCGCCTGCTGCGGTCTGCACGCGGAGATCGTGACGGAGGACGCCTTCAACCGCCGGATCGCACAGACCCGCAACAAGGCGGCGGTGGTGGTCGAGGGCGTTTTGCGGCTGATCGCGTGGGCGGGGCGGTACTGCGGTGACCAGGATCTGTACGTGCGCGTCGATCGGCTCGGTGGCCGGGCCGACTATCGCGCGGTGCTGATGCACGCGTTTCCGGAGCGGCACGCGCACGTGCTGGCGGTCAGCGACGAATGCAGCCGATACCGGCTGGCGTCTGCCGTCAACGACTGGCACATCGAGTTCGCGGTGAGCGGCGAGCAGCGGCACCTGCCGATCGCGCTCGCGAGCATGCTGGCGAAGTACGTCCGCGAGGTGCTGATGGAGCGGTTCAACGCGTACTGGCAGCGCGTGGCGCCGCAGGTGGCCGCGACGGCGGGGTACTACACGGACGCGCAGCGCTTCCTGGCCGAGATTGGCCCGCTCGCCGGGCCGCAGAACGTGCCGCTCGAGCGCTTCGTGCGGGCACGCTGAGCGCGGGAGCAACGGAGACGTCATGGACCTTGCGTACACGGGTTGGCGCCACTTGGTTGTGGTGATCATGGTGGGGCTGATCGGGCTGGCGGCGCGACCGACGCGCGGCCAGTCACCCGACGCAGCCGCGGGGCGCGCGTGGGCGCCCGAAGTGCAGGCGGCGCTGGCGGCCTACCGCGCGGACGATCTCGCGACGGCCGCGCAGATCAGCCGGCAGGTGCTCACGCAGGCGCGGGACCCGGCGGCGCAGCGCGATGCGGCCGTCGTGCGCGCCATGACTCTCCTACGCATGCCGGCGCGGGCAGACCGCAACGAAGGACGGGCCCGCCTGGAGCAACTGGGCGCCGAGGATCCGACCCTGCGCGACGAGCCGGAGTGCAACCTGGCCTTCGGCATCGCGCTGGGCGCGCTGACCGAGACCGCTGACGCACTGGACGCGCTCGACCGGGCAGTGACGGGGTTCGCGGCGCGCGGGGAGTTGGCGCGCCAGGCCGCGGCGCTGGTAGCGCTGGCCGAAACCTGGGCGCAGCACAACGAATGGGAGCACACGCTGCCGCGCTTCGGCGTACCCCGGCTGCCCGATCGCGACGCTGCGGACCAGGCGCGGCGCGCGCGGATCGCGGCGGCGCGCGCGGCGGCGGCGATCCTGCCGGGGCAGGCCGAGGCCGTGGACCGGATCGACGCGATCCTGGCGCAGTACCTGCTGGACTGCGGCGACCCGGACGGGACCGGGCGGGCGCTGCTGGAGCAGTTGAGCGGCCGGGATGCGTGGAACGCGGCGGCGGCGGACGCCGCTTGGCGCCTCGCGCAACACTGCGAGACGCTGGATCAATGGGCGGAGGCATTGGCCCTGTACGAAAGGCTGCGGCGGGACTGGCACGGCGAGCCCGCTCGCCGGGCCGAAGAGCGCATCGCGGACATCACGCGGCCGCAAATCCTGCTGCACGCTCCGGCGGCCGTGCGCAACGGGGAGCCGCTGCGCCCGCGCCTGCAGGTACGCGGCGTGCCCCGCGTGCAACTCGAATTGCGGCAGGTGGACGCGGAGGCATGGTTGAACAGCGCCCGGACACGCCGGAGCGAAGCGCTGCTGCCGGAGTCCGGCTCGGTGCGGGTGGCGCGTGACGTGGAGACGAACGCGGAGGCCACGTATGCGTGGTGGGATTCGGCGTTGACGGGGACGGAGCTGGCATGCAGCGCGGAGTCGGGTGCCTACGTGCTGCTGGCACGCGGGCGCGATGCTGCCGGGCGCGAAATCGTGGTGAAGCGCCTGGTGACCGTCAGCGATCTGCGGGTGGCCGCCTGCGTCGGTCCGCACACGGCGGTGCTGTGGGCGCCCGCGTCTGACGAAGCCGGCGCCGACGAGCCCGTGACGGCGCAATTCTGGATGGACCAGTCGTTCACGCCGACGGATGTACGCTTCGAGGGCGACGTGGCCCGGTTTGCGCTGCCGGCGGAGGCGCACGTGATGCGCGACAAGGGCTGGGTATGCCTGGTCCGGCGCGGCACACAGCTAGCGGTTTGCCGGGGCCGCGTGCCGGTGCCGGGCGCGGAGGGCACTCCGCGCATCGCGCTCCTGGCAGCGCCGCCCACGCCGGCGGTGGGAGCGTCACTGTACGTGGCCGGTCTGCTCTTTCCCGGCAATGAAGTGGGGGTACCGCTGCCGGCGGGCACGGCAATTGATCTGGAGGTGCGCGATGCGCTCGAGGCCGTGCAGCGACAGCAGCGTATCGATGCACTGGCGGGCGCGGCGCTCGCCGCGGAATTTCCGGTGACCGCGGACCTGGCCGCGAAACACCTGCGTGTGCTGCCGCGGCTGGTCGGGCAGAGCGTGGGCAACCTCTTCGGGCGCGCGACGGTCAGCATTCCGCCGCTGGAGCTGGCGCGTTTTCGCGTCCGCGTGGACATGCCCACCTGGCTGGCGGCGGACGCGGCCGTGCTCACCGGCGCCGTCGTCGGCGAATACCCGTGGGGCACAGCGACGTCGCAGGCGCCGGTCACGTGCGAGTTCCGCGCGCGACGCCTGCCGGACGCGGGCGAGAACAGCGCGCCGATGACCGGCGCATTCGCGGTGCGCGACGGGCGGCTGGACCTGGCCGGTCGCATGCCGTTCGAGGTGTCGCGCGCGGAATTCGGACTGCCGGAGGGACCGCTGGCGATCACCGTGACCGCCACGGTCCGGAGCTGGGATGGGCGCGAGGGCGTCGGCAAGGCGGAGGTGCTCGTGGCGGCGCAACGACGCCACGCGTGGCTGACGGTGGCGCCGGGGGACTGGACCGTCGGCAGCGAGATCCGGTTCAACGTCGGCTGGTTCGAGCCCGGCGGTGTGGCGGTCGCGCGCTTCCCGGAAGTGGTCGTGCAGCACGGCGGCGCGCCGGTCGCGCGACTACCGCTGCAGGCCACCGCCGGCGGACTGGTCAGCGCGCCGTGGCGGCCGTCCGCCCCCGGGGACTACGCGGCCATCGCAACGCTGGCGGTGGTCGGCGACGAGCCGATCCCGCTGCAGACCACGTTCCGCGTCGGTGACGCCGCGACAGCCCAACCGAACAGCGGGACCGGTGTGCGGCTCGCGGCGCATTTTAGCCGGGTGGATGAAGACGCGGTGGTGCGCTTCACGCTTACTGGTGAGGCGGACTGCCCGCTGCTGGTGCTGCTGGCCGACAGCGAGCCCCATGCCGCCTGGAGTGTCGGCAAGCCGGGCCAGGCGGAGCACGCCGGGCACTTCCTGTTGCAGCGCGAACCGGCGTTGGGCTTGCGCACCGTACTGCTCGCCGCCCGCCCGAAGGGTTTTGAGATTCTCGCGGCACCTTACGTGGCGGCTGATCCGGAGCGCATGCTCCGCCTGGACCTCGCGGTTGCGTCGCCGGATGCCTGGCCCGGCACGTCCGCGGAGGTCACGGCCCGCTGCGCGGCGACGCCCGCGCCGCCGCCCGGGACGACGCTCATGGCGCGGCTGATCGCCGCAGAAGATGTCGGCTACGAGAACCGGCGTGTTGCCACCCGCGACGTGGACGACACCTGGGCGGACCTGGGCCTGTCCATCGTCGGCTCGGCGGGCGACACGGCGACGGTGGCAAAGCCCGATGACTTGCGGCCGGCGTTGGAGGCCGGCCTTGGCGCGCTCTGGCCCGCACTCACCGAAGGCGTGACGCTCTGGACCACCAGCGTCGAACTCGGCGAGGACGCTGCGACCACCCTGTCCGTGCCGCTGCCGGCGACGCCCGGGCTGTACAAGTTGATCGCCATGGCGCGGACACCGGCGGGGACGGTCGCAACCGCGCAGACTCTACTGGATGCGCGCCGCGGCGTGCGGCTGGCGCTGGATGTGCCGGCGCGCTTGACGCTCGGCGACCGCTCGCAGGTGGCGGTGCTGGTCGAGAACGGCTACGCCGAGCCCGTCCACGTGCAGGTGCGCTGCACGAGCGACGGCGGGCTACATGCGGAGACGGCGCGCGTGGCGCTCGAAGGTCACGCCGCGCAGCCGGCGCCGGTAAACACGGCGGCGAGCGTCGAGCTGCCCGCCCTGGGCCGCGCGTGGCTCCATGTGGATGTGGAAGCCGCGCGGGCCGGCGTGGGCGAGGTCCAAGCGGAAGTCACGGCGCGCGAGCAGCGGCAGACCGCGCGCACGCCGTACGAGGTGCTTCCGGCAGACGAGCCCCCCACGGAGGCGCGGCTGCGCATCCAGCGCACCATCATGCTCTGGGTACCCCCACCGGGGGCGGAACACGTGCACACCGCCGCGCATCCGCACTGGCGCTGGGTGCCGCTGGAGTCCACGGCGCGCCTGGTGCCCGGGCAGTCCCTCAAGGTCGTGGAGGAACTGGATGTCACGGCCCCGGAGGCGGAGCTGCTGTGGACGCAGCGCGTACCGCCGACATGCCACCCGGTGACCGGCGCAATGACCAAGCCGACGCAGATTGGCAGCCCACGACCGGACGTCACCGACGCGCTGGTGTTCGATGTGCCGGGCCTGAAGCCGGGGCGCAATCGGCACGAGTACTACCTCGTCGTGGTGCGGCCCGGAGCCTGCGTGCTGCCCGCACCGCAGTTACAGCGCGGCACCGAGGTACTGAGCAGCACCGTGACGCCACCGGAGCTGTGGCTGGTCGCACCGGCGGAGCGTTGAGCGCGGCATCAGAGCGCGCGTCGCAGGCGCAGCGAATTGGCGACGACGGTCAGCGAACTGCACATCATCGCGGCCGTGGCCAGCGCTGGGGGCAGCGGCGTGAGCATGGCCACCGGCAGCATGACCAGGTTGTACGCCACGGCCCAGAAAAGATTCTGCTTCATGATCCGCGCGCTGCGGCGCGACACGCGGATCGCGTCCGCGATGCCGTGCGGCGCGTGACCGACCAGGCAAATGTCCGCCGCCGCGCGGGCCACGTCAGCGCCTGTGCCAATGGCGATGCCCACGCTCGCGGCGGCCAGCGCGGGCGCATCGTTGATGCCGTCACCGACCATTGCCACGTGTCCATGTTGCGCGGCCTGCGCGCGCACACGCGACAATTTCTGCTGCGGCGTCAGTTCGGCCTCGTACGCGTCCACGCCGAGTTGCTCCGCGACCCGGCGCACCACCGCCGCACGGTCGCCGGAGAGGATGCGCGTCCGGATGCCGAGACGGCGGAGCGCGTCGAGGGCGGCCGTGGCCTCGGGGTGGAGCGGATCGGAAAAGGCGAAGAGGGCGGCGGGGCGACCGTTGAGCGCGGCCCAGACCACGCTGCAGCCCGTGTCCGCCAGCGCGTCGGCCTGCGGGGCGTGGGCCGCGGTCTGGATCCTGTGTTCGTCGAGCCACGCGGCGCTGCCCACCAGCACCTGGTCACCGCCAACCTGGCCGCGCAGGCCGGCACCAGGTCGCGCGTGCAGGTCCTGCGCGGGCGGCAGGTTCAGGCCGCGCTCCCGCACCGCGCGCACCAGGGCCTGGGCCAGCGGGTGCGCGCTGAGCTGTTCCAGCCCGGCCGCCGCCTGCAACACCGTGGCTTCATCGGCGCGGTCCAGCAATTGCACGCGGGCGAGGGCCGGCTGTCCAAGCGTCAGCGTGCCAGTTTTGTCGAGCAGCACCTCGCGAACCTGGCCGGCCGCCTCCAGGGCCGAGGCGTTGCGCACCAGGATTCCGTGCTCGGCGGCCCGCGTCGTGCCCACCAGGACGGCCGTCGGGATGGCCAGCCCCAAGGCACACGGACACGCGACGACCAGGACGGCGATCATCCGTTGCACGGCCGGCAGCAGCGCGGCGTCAGCGAGCCACAGCCAGCCGGCCAGCGTCGCCAGCGCCAGACCGAGCACGACGGGCACGAACACGGCTGCCGCGCGATCGGCGAAACGCTGCCAGGGCGGTTTGGTCGCTTGTGCGTCCGCGACCAGCTGCGCGATGCGCGCCGCGGCGCTGGTGCGACCGGTGGCGGTCGCGCGCAGCTCGAACAGGCCGTCGACCACTTCGGTGCCCCCGTAGACCGTTTCCCCGGCAGCGCGCTCGACAGGCAAGGCCTCACCCGTCAGCATGGCCTCGTTGAGTGTGCCGCGACCGGACACGATTTCGCCATCGACCGGCACGAGCGTCTGGGCGCCAACGCGCAGACGATCGCCCGGCTGCACGGCGTCGATCGGCACGGTTTCGGTGCGGCCATCCACGACGCGCTGCGCGGCGCGCGGGATGCGCGCCATGAGACGCTCCAGCGCCGACGCCGCACGCCCACGCGCCCGGGCTTCCAGGTGTTTCCCGAGCGCGACGAACCATACGATCATCACGGCGGCATCGAACAGGATCAGCTCATGGTTGTGCGTGGCAACGCCGATCACGCCACTTAGCAGGGCCGTCAGGGCGCCGAGACTCACGAGCAGGTCCATGTTCGCCTGACGCGCGGCCAGGGCCCGCAGGGCGCCGACCAGGATCGGGCCGGCCGCCGTCACAAAGACCCCCACAGTGAACACCGCAAGCACCAGCCAACCCGCGCGGGACGGGTGCAGCGTGGGCACGACGTGGACGGCGACGACCGGCAGGCCCAGGACGGTGGCCGCCAGCAACCGCCACTGCTGCCCGCGCAGGCGGCGCTGCCGCTCGTCGGCGGACGCAGCCGCGGGTCCGCCGGGCGTCGCGATCCAGGCCTGATAACCCGCGCGCGACACGGCCGCGAGCAGGGCCTCCGCCGGCGGGGGCGCGGCGGCGGCGAGGATCACAGTTGCGTGCGCAGTGGCGAGGTTGACGCTGGCGGAGGCCACGCCGGGCACCGTGGTAAGGGCTTTCTCGACCGCGGCGATGCAACCGGCGCAGTGCAGCCCGCCGAGTTCCAGTTCGACGCGTCCAGGGGTGTTGTCCGACGATGACATGCATGAATCATAGTATGGCACCGTCCAGGGATTGGCATGGCGGGAATCCGTCCCGGGAGGCGGTCGAGCCGCCAAGCCCGCGGGGGCGACGGCCGGGCGTCAAGGCGACTCGAAAACGCGGTTGCGTCGGTGGGGGTCGGGGGCTAAACTGCCGCGCGTATGTTGTATGGGGCGCCCATACTCGGCTTCATAAGTTCATCCCTCTCGACCGGTGTGAGTGATGCGGTGAGTGTGGATGGCCGGACGGCGTGTGCGCGCGTACGCCGCCGCGGCAGGCCGACGAGTTCGGACTAGCGGGCTCGACGTGCCGGGTTCGAAGGAGATCCGGATGGCAGTGGTGGCGAGAGTCTGGAGCGGGGTAGCGTTGCTAGTCGTCTTGGCGCTCGTGCCCCTGGCGACCGCGCAGAGCGAGCAGTTGCAGGCGGCGATCGACCTGTATGAACAGCAGGAGTACCGGGCGGCGCAGGACGCGTTGCTGAAAATCGAGCGCTCGGGGTTGACCGACGCCGAGCGCGGCACGCTGGAAGAGCTGCTAACGCTGCTGCCGCAGGCCATTGCGGGCAGCGACCAGGCGGCCCGGGACATGGCTGAGGCGGACGCCGCCTTCGAGGCGGGCGACTGGGACAAAGCTGAGCGACTGTACACGGCGGTCGGGCAGAACAGTCACGCGCGGGCCGCGGCGCGCACCACCGCGGCGGCCCAGTTGCAGCGCATTGTCGAGAAAAAGAAACTCCCCGAAGCACCGCGGTCCAACGGGCCGGTGGTGACCAGCGGCGACCCGCAAGTCGTCATCGCGACCGACCCGACGCCGCAGTCGCCGAGCACGCCAGCACCAGCGACCCCGGCCCAGGCTGCGCCGCAGACCGCGCCGCCGCCGACACCGGCCGAGGAGCCGGTCGGGCCGCGCCCGTTGACGCCGACGGACGAGCTGCGGATGCGGGACGAGCTGCTCTGGCAGCGGGCGGTGGCGATGGCTGAGTCGCTGTCGGCCGAGGCGCGGGCCGCGATGGCGGACAGCGATTTCATCACGGCCCGGCAGCGGGTGGCGGCGGCGCTCCAGGCGATCGAGTCGGCGGCGCACTACGCGGAGCCCGTGTCCAAGTATGAGACGTCGCGCGCCGGCGTGCTCGCGCTGCAACGCGAGATGGAGCTGGCGGCGGACGACCACGCGCGCCTGACGGCCGATCGCCAGCGGCAGGAGATCCGCGACCAGATCGAGCGCCGCAAGCTGCAGATCGAGCAGCAGAAGGCCGAGAAGATCATTCAGCTCTTCAACTCGGTCGAGCAGTTGCGCCGTGAGCGGCGTTACGGCGAGGCGGCCGAGGTGCTCCGTGAGATTCTGCGGATCGACCCGGGCAACGCGGAGGCGCGTTACCAGCTCAACTGGGCCGAGGATCTCGAGTCGTTCGATCGCCAGAGTCGCTGGCAGGCCGACGTGGATTCGCAGACCCGCCGCGCGCTGGAGAACGCCGAGGACGCCCTGATCCCGTGGGACGTGGACGTCATGTATCCGCAGAACTGGCTGGAGCTGACCGCGCAGCGCGCGAAGCAGGGCATCAGCACGGGGCGCGACATCGGCGATGTCGAGCTGAATCGCCAGCTCAGCGCGGCCCTGCCGGACGTGCGGTTCGAGGAGACGCCGCTCGAGCAGGTGATGGACTTCCTCACCGACGTTACAAAGATCAACATCTCGGTGGACTGGACGGACCTGGCGGACAACGGCATCGAACGGGACAAGGCCGTGACGGTGCAGTTGAGCAACGTCACGTTCCGGGCGGTGCTGAACGAGGTCTTGGCGCAGGCCGGCGGCGACACGCGGCTGGCGTTTGCCATTGGGGACGGTCTGCTCCGCATCGCGACGAAGGACAAGCTGGACCGCGACAAGCTGGTCCTGATTTACGACATCCGCGATCTGCTCATCAGCCTGCCGCGCGCGCAGCGCCAGGGGCGTTTCGACGTAACGCAGGGCCTGGGACAGAATACCGGCGTGGGCGGCGGTGGCGGCGGCGGCGGGGCGGCCAGCGGCATGTTCGGCCAGGGCCAGGGTGGCCAGTACAACCAGCAGCAAGACCAGCAAAACCAGGACAACACGGCGCTGACGCAGCAGATCATCGACATCATCCGCCAGACCGTCGAGCCAGATTCCTGGCGCGAGACGGGGGGCGGCGACGGCTCGATCCGCGATCTGAACGGGCAACTTATCATTTACAACACGTCCGATGCCCACCGGCAGGTGGCCGACCTGCTCAGCCAGTTGCGCGAGACGCGTGCCCTCCAGATCAGCGTCGAATCGCGCCTGCTCAGCGTGACCTCGAACTTCCTCGAGGAATTCGGCGTCGACCTGGACTTCGTCTTCAACGCCGGCAACGCCGGGTTCGACCAGGCCCAGGGAGCCACCGGCGTGCTGACCGATCCCGCCACGGGGGCCATCGTGCTCATCCCGCGCGACTACTCCCGGATGGGTGTGCTGCCGGCGACACCGGCGTTCGGCGTGCCCCTGACGGCCGGCACCGTTCCACAGCAGCCGTACTCGTCGGCGGGGCTCGTGCCCGCGGAGGGCGGTATGATCCCGTCGTCACACTACTTCACGCCGATTTCCGCGCAGCAGAACTCGGTCTCGCTCGCCAAGCCGAACGTGGCCACCGGCGTGCCGGGCACCTTTGCGTCGCAAGCCGGGCTGACGCCGGCCCTGAGCATCGCCGGCTCGTTCCTCGACAACCTGCAGGTGGATTTCCTGATCCGGGCCACGCAGGCCAATTCGCGTTCGAGCATCGTGCAGGCGCCGCGGATCGTGATCTTCAACGGGCAGGCCTCGCGTATCGACGTCGGTAAGGCCCGCACGTACGTGGCCAGCCTCGAGCCGCGGCTGGCCGAGGCCGCCGTCGGTTTTGCGCCGGAAACGAACGTGGCTTCGAGCGGCGTGGGCATGTACGTGGAGGGCACGATCAGTGCGGACCGGCGCTACGTCACGCTGACGCTGAGCCTGGAGTCGCGTGAAGACCCGACGTTCGAGCGGTTCGAGACGCAGCGCGCGAGCGGCAACTCGCCCGGCGCGTTCATCGAGCTCCCGACCGAGACGTTCACCACGATTCAGACCACCGTCTCGATCCCGGACGGCGGAACCGTGCTCATGGGCGGGCTGAAGCAGGTCGGCGAGGTCGAGGTCGAGGCCGGCGTGCCGGTATTGAGCAAGATCCCCGTGCTGAAGCGCGCGTTCACGAACCAGACGACCGTGAAGGACACGCGGACGCTGCTCATCCTGGTCAAGGCCAAGATCATCATCCAGAAGGAGGCCGAGGACGAGGCGTTCCCGACCTTCTCGCAGGGCGCCGGCATTTGACCGCGCTCGACCGGCGCTGAACACCACGGATTGAACGACGCCCGTTGCCCACCGGCGGCGGGCGTCTTGCTTGAGGCTGCCAAGTGCTCTGGCTCGGCGAGATTACCTGCCTGGTTCTGCTCGCGACGGGCGACCCGCCGGCGGCAACGCAATCGACGACCGCACCGGCGGCGTTTCAGCCGGGGGTCTGGATCGACTGGCGGGCGCCGGCGGTGCACGTGCAGACCCGCGTGGTGCTGCGGGCGGGCGCGCTCGAGTTTCTCGCCTGCAGGCCCGGCAAGGAGCACGAGAGCATCGTGCGCTGCGACGCGGCGGCCACGCATGTCTACCTGGCGCTTGGACTGATCGGCGTACAGCCTGGTCACCCGCCGCGGTGGAACCCGGAAACCGGCACATTCGCGCCCCCGGCGGGCGGGCTCGTGGACATCGCGTTCATGTGGGAGGAGGACGGCCGCAAACGCACCGCCGACGCGTACGAGTGGCTGCGCGAGGTCGAATACGGCCGCTCCCCCCTGCCGCGGCCGTGGATCTTCGCCGGCTCACTGCGCACCGCGGCGGGCGGGCTCGCCACCGACCAGTCCGGGGTCGGCGTCGCGCTCGTGGATTTTGCGGACAGTCTGTTGTGCTTCTCGCGGCGTTATCCGAGCCGGTATGGCGCGCTGTGGGCCACCGCGCACACCGCTGCGCTGCCGCCGCTCGACACGCCGGTGCGCATGGTGCTGCGCCCGGCGCGCCCGCGTCCGCGCGTGGTCGTGCTGGACGCGCGGGGCGTGGTCTGGCTGGACGGGCGCTACGGCACGCTCGCGGACCTGGCGGACGTGATCGGTCTCGAACGTCGGTTGGACCCTGGGTACGTGCAGGTGATCGACGTGACGGCGGCCTTGCGGAGCGACGTGCGCCGCCTGCGGGAGGGGCTGCGGGCCGCGGGCGTCCCGGCGGATGCCGTGCGGTTGGAGGGCGGTGCGGCTATTCCGCAGGCGGAGGCTCGGCCCCCCGGCGTCCCGCCGCACGTTTCAACTGACGGAGCTTGAGCAGGTTCTGGACGCGTGCGAGCAGCTCGATCTTGTTGACCGGCTTGCTAAGGAAATCGTCGCTGCCGCACTCGCGGGCGCGTTCGAGGTCGCCCATTTCATTCAGTGCCGTGACCATGATGATCGCGATGTCGCGGTAGCGGGGGTCGTCCTTCAGCAAACGACAGACTTCGAAGCCGCTGCGTTTGGGCATCATGATGTCGAGCAGGATCAGGTCAGGCTCGTCGCGCTCGACGGCCGCGAGCGTCGCTTCGCCGTCAGCGGCCAGACGCACGTCCACCCCCAGCGGCTCCAGGTAGGCTTCGAGCAGCTCCAGGATCTGGGGATTGTCGTCGGCGATCAGGACCTTGAAACGCGGGGTGTCACTGTCAGACTGACTCATGGGCGCTGCGACTCCGGTTTTCGCGCAGTTTGCCGCAAGCCGCGCCGGAACGCAACGCCGATTCTTCCGGACCGCGGCGCGGGCCGCGGGTCGCCAGCTTGTCGGAAACCCGGGACGGGGATATATTGCCTCAGGGCGGGCAGGGTCGGCGCCCGGCCCGCGCGAACGGGCAGATCCGGACGGGCGTGTGTGCCGTCCTGATGTGACTGATGGGAGTGCATCGCATGCGCAGCATGGTTGGAACGCGACAGCGCTGGGCGGCGTGGTTCATGGTCGTCGGCCTGGCGGGTGGCCTGTGGGCCGCGGGCTGCGGCGGCTCCGGCAACGCCTTCGAGTACTTTCTGCCGCCCTTCCTCGCGACGGGGGCCATCACAGGGGGCAGCAACGCGCCGGCCACATCCGGACGCCAGACGGGCGGCGGCCTGGGCACCGACACGGGCGGCTTCATCGATCCGTGCACCGAATCGCAGTCGCGCAAGTTCGTCCGCATCGCCATGCGAAACCAATGCGACGATTACGTGCACTACTTCCTGATCCTGATCGCGCAGGTCAACAGCGACACCTATCCGACCGGCGCCGTGTGCCCGACCGACATCGGGCTGTACACCTCGTTCGGCTACATCTCGGTCCCCGAGGGCCAGTCCGTGCCCCTGGGCAACTACTGCGTGGTCGGACCGGCGTTGTATTACTTCCACCGCGGCGGGCAGTTCCGCTCGGCCGGCGGCACCAGCGCCAGCAACCTGAGCTCGGCGATCGGGCCGGCGCAGGGCACGACCCCCACATACGACGGCTTCTTCACCAGCGCCGGCGCGACGGTGCCCGTGCCCAACCTGATCCTCTTCCACAATCCCGGCACGACAGCGGGCGGCCAGGCGCTCAAGGTCAGCCGCAACAACCCCTCGCCCTGCGCCACCGGCGACGTCACGACGGCCGGCGACCCCGACTGCGCTCAGGACGCGTTCTACTACGTGGACGAGACGGACCGGATCACCGGTTCCACCGCACTGGGCGTGGGATCGGGCCGGCGCGTGCCCGGAGACATTCAGGGCACTGGTTGCGAATGCACCGGCGCCAGCGTGGCGTTCCAGGAGCTTGCACCGGGTACCGGCGGAACCAACGCACCGTGCAACGCGTTCTACCGCGGCGGGCGAATCGACTACGCGTTCGTCCGCGAGGACACCGAGCCGGCGTACCCGCAGCTCCTGTGGCGCGTGACTGACAGCAACGGTGCACGCATCCACGACTTCGATGACCGGGCAAACATCCCCTAACCGGCTCTATGGAGCGGAGTTCCGTAACGGAACCCCCGGTACGAACGGTACGCGCAGCAGCCCCGACGGGCGCTTGGCTTTCCAGCGGCACCGGTCGCCGCAATCCATCCGCGTCACGGTTGTTCGGTCAAGTCGCCCGCCGGCTGCGTGGTTAACGGCGCGCCCACGCTCTGCAGGTATTGCCGGGCACGCTCGTTATTGGGGTCAAGCTGCAGGATCTTCTGATAGACGCTGATCGTCTCTTGTGACAGGGTCGGGTCCGCGGTGACGGCCGGGCCGACCAGGCGTATGAGCAGGTCCTGCAACTGCGCGTAGGACGCGGCCAACTGCTCGAGATACTTCACGTTCCTCGCATCATACTTGTCGCTGACCGCGGTCTCGGTCATCAGGATTGCATCCAGCTCGGACCCGATCAGGTTCACGAGCGCCTGCTGGCGGTAAACGTCCGCAATGCGCATCAGCACGGCGGCGGCGTCGGGGCCTTTGCCTGGCAGCAGCTCGCCGGTCGGTTCTCCCCGCAGGTTGCGCCCGTAGAACGAATTATGCAGCGCCTGCAAGACGCCGACGTTCGGCGGCGTGGAAAGCAGGATCTGGTAGGAACCCGCCAGCCGCTGCAGCACCTTGCGGTCAAATGGGCTCCGCGCCAGCGCTGCCGCCGACATCTGCACGTATTTTTCCGCGTCGGCCAGCGCGGCTTCCATCTGCTGCGGGTCGCGCTGGAGCGCCGTCTGGCGAATCTGCACGAGCGTGAGTTGCGCGTCGAGGTCCGCGGTGTCTGCCTGCACGGCCTCGAGCGCCTTATTGATGCCCTGCTGCGTCTGGCCCATCTGTGCGTACGCCGTGGCCAGCAGGCGCTTCACTTCGGCGCGCCCCTCGGGTGGGGCGACGCTTTCCGCGCGTTCGAGGAAGATCGTGGCTTGCCGGGGCGTGCGGTTCGCGACCCAGATCTTGCCCGTGCCCAGGTTGGCGCGGTAGTTGCTCGGCTCGCGATCCAGCACGTTCTTGAAGTACGTGCGGGCCAGGTCGTAGTCGTTGCTCTCCATCAGGATCTCGGCCGCCAGCAGGTTCCCCTCGATGTGACCCGGCGCGTCCACCAGCGTGCGCTTGAGCAAATCCAGAGCCGCGGCGAACTGGTTGGCGTTCTTGAGCTGTCTGGCGCGAGCCACCGCCTCATCGGGGTCCATCCTCGTTGGCTGGGCCGCGGCGGGCTGTGACGCGGGTGGCGGAGGCGACTCCTGGGCGTAAGCGAGCGGGGTGGCAAGACCCACGATGGAACAAAGCAGCGCGATTCTCAGGACCATCCGGCAACTCCTCTGCGAGCCAGAAACATCGCGACGCCGGCCGTCCGACCGGGCACGGGAACGTTCCCTGGCGATGATAGCGTACACGCCCAGATCATTATCGGCCACTCACCACCCCGCCATGAACCGCCGCCGGGGGTACGAGTTTCAACCGGAGCAGGTTCAGCGCCGTGCGCGCGGCGCGCAAACGGATCGCCTCGCGCGATGCATCGTGGCCGAAGCGGAACTCGTGCATCTCGGTCCCCGCCGGGCTGGCTAGCCCGATGTATACCAGACCGACCGGCTTGGCAGCCGTGCCGCCGTCCGGGCCGGCGATTCCCGTGGTCGACAGCGCGAAGTCGGTGCGGAAGGTGCGCCGCGCCCCTTCCGCCAGGGCCCGGGCGACCGGCTCGCTGACCGCCCCGTGCCGGTCCAGGTCGGTCCGGTCCACGCCCAGCAGGTCCGCCTTAACATCGTTCGCATAGGCAATCACCCCGCCCGCGTAGTACCGGCTGCTGCCAGGCACGTCGGTGATGAGCGTGCCGATCAGGCCGCCGGTGCACGACTCCGCGGTGCACAGCGTCTGGCCGGCGTGGACCAGTAACTCGCCCACGACGCGCGCGAGCGTGTCATCCTCGCACCCGAAAACGACCACGCCCAGTCGCCGGCGGATCTCGGTTTCGGTCTCGTCGAGCAGCGTCGTGGCGGCGGGCAGCGACGGTGCGGTGGCGTTGATGCGGATGCCGATCTGGCCGAACTCGGCGGTCGTGCCCACCTCCGGGTTGCGGCCGCGCTGCATCAGGTCGCGGATCTGCTCGCCAACGTCGGACTCGCCCATGCCGAACGTATGCAGGCGGCGACTCAGGACGACTGTCTCGCCGGTTGCGCCGCGGAGCCGGGGCACGACTTCCGCGTCGAACATAACGCGCATTTCAAACGGCACGCCGGGCAGCACGTAGCACGGGATGCCGCGCACGGTCGCGAGTATGCCCGGGGCGGTGCCGCAGGCGTTCGGCAGAATCGTGCTGTGGCGCGGGGCCAGTGCCTGCACGGCGTTATGCTCCGGCATCGTGCGGCCGCGCGCGGTGAAGAAGGCGCGGATGCGCTCGAGGCTGGGCGCGTGCAATTCCAACGGCGCGCCGGTCGCGCCCGCCAGCGCCGCTCGCGTCAGGTCGTCGTCGGTGGGTCCCAACCCGCCAGTGACGACGATGACATCACACGCAGCGGCGGCCTCGAGGATGGCCGCGCGCGTGGCGGCCTCGTCATCGGGGACGGTGATGTGCCGCTGGGTGCGGATGCCGACGGCCGCGAGGCGCGCCGCGAGCCAGGCGCCGTTGGTGGCCACGGTCTGCCCCAGCGTAAGTTCGGTCCCGGTGGAAATGATCCACGCGCTGCGCATCGCCGTCATCCATAATTGCACGACTCGCGGGCTTGACGTAGGCTGATTGTAGACGATCCGCCGCCGTGTGCGAATGGACGCCGCGCCGCCGCGGAGGGTCGCGGAGCGACTCGATGGTCGCGTTGTCGCCATTCTCCGACGCTCGCTGCTATACGGCCCGGGAACTGCAGGATATCCGCGGCGTGCGGATGGCGGCGCGGTTCGCCTCGGCCGGTGAAGAGTATGACAGCGCGCGCACCGCCGCGGTCGTGTTCGACCGAAGCGATCGCGGCCTGGTGATCCTCACGGGGGCCGACCGGCGGGCGTGGCTGCACAACCTCGTGACCAACACGGTCAGCGCACTCAGCGAGCACGCCGGCGTCTACGCATTCGCGCTCAACGTCAAGGGTCGCATCCTGTTCGACCTGAACATCCTGTGCCTACCGAAGATGTTGTGGCTCGACGTGGATGCGCAGGCCGTGCCGGTGGCCGCCGCGCACTTCGACCGGCACCTGTTCAAGGAAGACGTGAAGATCGTGGACGGCGGCGGCCAATATGCCCGCCTGGGTTGCGGCGGCGCGCGGGCGGCCGAGCTGGCCGAGCGGTTGGACGTGTCGAATTTCAAGGCGCTGCCGGCGCTGGCAACGGTGCCGCTCGCGGACGGGTCGGTCCACCTGCTGCGGCACGACGCGCTCGGCGCGCCGGGATTCGAGTTGGTGGTCCCGCGCGGGGACGCGGGCGCGTGGCTGGACCGGCTGGTGGAGATGGGGGCGCGACCGATCGGCTACCACACGCTCGATCTGCTGCGGATCGAGGCCGGCATCCCCTGGCTGGGCAGCGACTTCGCGGACGACGTGCTGCCGCCGGAAACCGGGCAGCTCGAGCGCGGCGTCAGCTTTCACAAGGGCTGCTACCTGGGGCAGGAGGTGATCGAGCGGATGCGGGCCCATGGGGCGCTGGCCCGCCGGCTGGTGCAGTTGCGGGTGGCGGACGGCGCTGGGCTGGCGCTGCCGGCGGTGTTGCGTCGTGATGGCCTGGAGGTCGGGCGCGTGACGTCGCTGGTGCCGCACCCGCGCAAGCCGCACTGGCCGGGGCTCGGCTACCTGAAGACGAGCGTGACCGGATACGCGGACATCACGGTGGGCGATCCGCCGCGGCCAGTTACGATCTGCTCGAAGTGAAGGCACCGCCGTCTCGCCGGCGATAAGGGTCAGTAGCCCAATTGGCAGAGGCAAGGGACTTAAAATCCCTACAGTACGGGTTCGAGTCCCGTCTGACCCAGTCCTTGAGGAGCCCCTCCTCCAGTCAACGAGGAGGTCAGGGAGCGGGTGCGATGCGCGGTGTGTCGCCCCTTCCCCAGTCCCTCCCCGGCAGGGAGGGAGGTCGTGGGCCCCTGCGGCGTTGGCCGGCGGCCCGGGCATACATGCAGGAGATGAATCGTCATGGCAGATGCCACCCCCAATGCCCAGTCGCTCGCCGAGCGGACGCGTGCCGTGATCGAGAGCTTCCGCCCATACATCCAGGCGGACGGCGGCGATATCGAGTTCGTCGGAATCGAGGACGGCGTGGTGCAGGTGCGCCTGAAGGGGGCCTGCTCGGGCTGCCCGCACGCGGCGATGACCCTGCAGATGGGCGTCGAGCGGCACCTGCGCGAGCGCGTGCCCGAGATCAAGGGCGTCGTCAACGTCCGGTAGAGCCGATGTACGCACGCGCGCCGGGGCGCGGGTTCACGCTCATCGAGCTGCTGGTGGTGGCGGCGATCATCGCGATCCTGCTCGCCGTGCTCCTGCCGTCACTGGGGGCGGCGCGCGCCGCCGCGAAGCTGGCCACGTGCGGCAGCAACCTGCACCAGCTCGGCATGGCGATCCACCTGTACGCGCAGGACAACCGCGGCTTCATTCCGCGCGGCCCGGCGCCCCTGCATCCGTACGATTTCGCCAGCAGCCAGCTCGCGACGAACCAGCTTTGGATCGGCGCCGGCGCGTCGGCGCACCCGCGCGAGTACCTCGGCCTGGGCGTGGTGCTGCGCACGACCTGCCCGCAGCCGCACCTCTACTTCTGCCCGGCGGACGGCAATTTCAACCAGGGCAGGGAGCTGGGAAAGGTCGGCACGGACGCGGATGCGTACGGGTCGTATCTCTACCGGCAACTGGATCACCTGCCGGCGGACGCGGCCGACGGGTTGCTCGACCGTCTGGGTGCGAACGTCGTGGACGACGTCCGCGTCGCGGTCGAGGCGCTGGCGCTGGACACGAACAGCCTGGGAGAGGGAGCGAGTCATCACACGAATCACAACGGGCGGCGGGCGAACGTGCTGTTCCGCGACGCCTCGGTACGCGAGTTCGGCAACGCGCGCGAATGCCTCGCGATCCCCGCGGCGGCGTTCGACAATCCGGCGTTGATTCCGACGGCGATTGACCAGCTTCTGACCAACGCGGACTACGCCTACCGCGCGGGCCAGCCGGGTGACGCTCCGCGCCTGCCACCTGCGGACGGGGACTGAGCACCACAGAGACTTGGGGGGCACAGAGGGTCGCAGAGCAAACGCCCTACAGGACGCTGCGGAGTCGCCTACGTCGTGAGCGGTGGTATCCGTGAAGCGCGGTTTTTGGTGCCTTGGTGTCCTGGTGGTTACTGCTTTGTGGATGCCAGCTGCGCGGACCCGGCGCTGCCGCTTGGGGTTCTGGGGGTTGGCTTCGCTGACCGGGTGGCTTACGCCGATTCCTTCCGCCGGCGGCCGGGGGCGAGCAGGTCGGCCTCGCCGCGGACGACTTCGGGGGTGACGGTGTAGGTCGTACCAGGCTGGAGTTCCGGCAGCTCGAACATGTAATCGAGCATGAACTCCTCGGTGACCGCGCGGAGGGCGCGGGCGCCAGTGTCGCGCGCGATCGCCCGTGTCGCGATCTCGTGCAGCGCCTCGGCGGTGAATTCGAGCTTGGCGTTCTCGTACTCGAACAGCTTCTGATACTGCCGGACGATCGCGTTCTTCGGCTCGGTCATGATCTCGACCAGGGCCGAAACGTCGAGCGGCATCAGCGGGCAGATGATCGGCAGGCGACCCACGAACTCGGGAATGATGCCGAACTCGATGAGGTCGTCGGGCACGACCTGCTCGAGGACGCTGCCCAGGTTCTTGACATCATCCGTGTCGCGCCCTTCGGACACGAACCCGATCTTCTTGCGGCCCAGGCGCTTGGCGATGATCTTGTCGAGGCCGACGAACGTGCCACCGCAGATGAACAGGATGTTGCTCGTGTCCATCTGGATGTACTGCTGCTCGGGGTGCTTGCGGCCGCCCTGCGGCGGAATGTTGCTGATTGTGCCTTCGAGCATCTTCAGCAGGGCCTGCTGGACGCCTTCGCCGGACACGTCGCGCGTGATCGAGACGTTGTTCCAGGTCTTGCCGATCTTGTCGATCTCGTCGATGTAGACGATGCCGCGCTGCGCGGCCTCGAGGTCGTAGTCCGCGTTCTGCAGCAGACGGAGGAGGATGTTCTCCACGTCCTCGCCGACGTAGCCGGCCTCGGTGAGCGTGGTGGCATCGCCGATCGCGAACGGGACGTTCAGCACGCGGGCGAGCGTCCGGGCGAGCAGGGTCTTGCCGCAGCCGGTCGGGCCGATCAGCAGGATGTTGCTCTTGTCGATTTCGACGTCGCCGTCTTCCATCGCATCGCAATGGGCGAGGCGCTTGTAATGGTTATGCACGGCGACGGCGATCGCACGCTTGGCGAGGTCCTGGCCGATGACGTACTGGTTCAGGAAGTCGTAGAGCTCGCGCGGCTTGGGGATGGCCTTCAGGCTCGAGCGGCCCTTGCCGGCCCGGCGCTGCTCCTCGCGCACCAGGTTGTGGCAGAGCTCGATGCAGGACGAGCAGATAAAAACGTCGCCGGCGCCTTCAACCATCGGGCCGGCGTCGCGATGACTCTTGCCGCAGAAACTGCAGACGCTCGATCGGCGCCCGCGATTGCCCGTTGTCCCACGACTGCCGCTCATGCAACCTCCTCAACCGGTGCCGCGCCTGCCGGTGCGTTACCGGCCGATGATCCTCTCGACGGGATTGGCGTCTCGACATTAGGCATTCTAGCCCGCCAGCACAGCATGTCCAAGTGCCGCCCCGTGCGCCGCCGGGCACGTTCACGGACCGGCGCACCCACACGCGGCGGCCAGCGTGGCGCGCCGGATCGCTAAGGCGCCTGTCCAGCGAGAGTTGCGCATCAGGAAACCGGGTTGTCCGGTGCTCCCGGCGGGGCCGGCTCGTCCGGGCCGGGCGGTGTCACGCCGTCGTCGGACTCCTGGTCATCGTCCGTGAGGTCGTACTGGGCAAGCAGAGCAGCGCGCATGGCGGCGAACTCGCGGTCGTTGATCTGGCCGCGAGCGCGCATATCGCGAAGATCCTGGAACGTAAACGAGACCACCGCGTCATCCCGCTGAGCCCAGCGCCGGACGGCCAGCGCGATCCACCAGCCGATGAGCGCCAACAGCGCCGCGAGCCCGAACCACAGGAACACGGTGAGAATGTCCGCGGGCCCACTGACGGCGGCCAGCCGGAGCCCGATGGGACCACAGAGCGTCTGAGCGAAACACGACATCCTGTGCGGATGTTAAGCGGGCAAACGCGCCGCGTCACGCCGGCGGCGGTGGCATCACGCGGGGCCAGAGCGCCATGTGGGCCGCGCACGGCGTTCTCTTGCTGTCAGGCGCGGCACGCACGGAGCGGCACTCAGCGCCCGCCCACCTCGTCCTCGGAGAGGTAGCCGCCCAGGCGCTGGTGCACCATGATCGTGTTGCGGACGATGATCGACCGCTGGAACGGAAAGATCGTGCCCAGGCCGTTGTTGATGCGCCAGCTATCCGGCTCGATGGTCTGCTGAATCAGGTCGATCAGGTTCTGCAGCGTCGCTTCGTTGTCCTGGTTCTGCTGGTCTTGCTGCTGGTTGTATTGGCCGCCCTGGCCCTGGCCGAACATGCCGCTGGCCGCCCCACCACCACCGCCGCCACCGCCCACGCCGGTGTTCTGACCCAGGCCTTGTGTCACATCGAAACGCCCCTGGCGCTGCGCGCGCGGCAGGCTGACGAGCAGGTCCGCGACGTCATAGATCTTGGTGATCATCTCGCGGTTCAGGTCCTCCTCCGTCGACAGGATCAGCAGATTGCCACTGGCGCGGTAGGCCAGCTTGAGGTCCGAGCCGGCCGCCTCGTTCATGATGAGCCAGAGCACCTGCGAGACCGTCAGGTTGCGGGCCTGAATGCTAATGGGACGATCGCGCTCGATGCCGGCGTCCGCGAGCATTTGCCAGCGGACGGAGATGTTCAGCTTCGTGAACTCACTGAGCCATTCCATGACCTGGTCCAGCGGCAGATCCTGAAAGGTCAGCTCGGGGATGCGTTCGCTCAGGAGCCGCAGCGTGCTCGGGGCTTGTGCACGTGCGGCCGGTCGCTGTGGCGGGTTCTGGGCCCAGGCCGTCGTCGCCAGCAGCCCCACGGCCATTCCCAGACATGCGATCTTTCTCATGGCTGTCTCCTTCGCCCGACAGGCCGGCGCGGGAGGTCCGGATACTGCCGTCCCGTAAGCAATTCTATCTGGTATCCGCCGTCGGATTCCAGCCGAATTCGCGGTGCAACAAGCCACCCAGCGTTCGCAAGTCGAGCGGCTCGGGCAGGTTGAGGCTCGTGCTCATCGCGAACGTCTCCGTCGCGCGACGGTGCAGGCCGCCGTGCGTGCCCTGCATCCTTACGAATCGGCTCAGCAGGCCGCTCCCGGCGAACCAGCACTCATTCAGACTCGCCACGAGGTCCGGTTGTTCCCGACAAAGGCAGAAAAGACCTTCCCACAACCTCTGGGGAGCCGCGGGGAAAGCCGCTTCGGCCGTGGCGGCCAGCCACGCGGACCCGTCTGCGAAACCCTCGTCGTCCATGCGGCCAGCGGCACGCAGGTTGGCGCAGGCGGCGGTGAGCTGGAGCGGGTCGCCGGTAATTGGTTCGTAACTGTAGCGGGCGGGCCCGGAACCGGTTGCGGAGCACCGGATGCGGGCGCTGGCCGGCCCGGCGTAGACCGCAAGACTGTCGCCGTCACGGGCCGCAACGAGTTCGATTTCTGGGCGGGCCCGCAGCGCCGCGATCGCCCGCGCGCGGGTGGCGGCGTCGGCGGTGTGCAGGCGGGCCGCATCGAGCAGCCCGAAGAGTGGCACGACGACGTCTCCCGGCCCCCTCAGACGGCGCGTGACGCGCAACCCGGTAGCGCGGAGCACGCCGACCAGGTCGAATCGCCGGATCGCGGCCGACGGGCTGGGCAGTCGGCTGAGTCCATGGTCGGAAAGCATGACGATGTCGAGCGGCACGCCGGCGTCCGCCAGCACGTCTTCGATCCAGCGCTCCAGGCGCACGAGTTCGAGGTCGATGGCGGCGGGCGTAAGCATGTGGCCGAGGCCGTCGGTGCTGAGGATGTAGATGGCGACCTGGTGTCGGCCAGCGGCGAGACAGCGTCGCACGATCTGCCGCGCGCGACGCAGCTCGGCGTGGTAAACCCAGCGCGGCAACAGGTACATGACGGCGTCTTTGAAGAAGCTGAGCCGGTAGTCGACGTGCCGCGCCCAGGCTTCGTTGGCGCCACGGAGGTACTGTAGAAAGCCGTTGGCGCGGCGATTGCGGCGGCGATCGAAGCCGCCGGCCTCGTAGCCAGGCGACGGGCCGGTGCCGAAGAGGTGGTCGTACGCCGGGTCGGTCAACGTGGGAAACACGGAGATGAGCCGGGCGGGGGGGCGGAAGCGGCGGAAGTGGCCGGCGTCGTAAAGGCCGCGCATGCGCTCGTACGCCACGCCGTCGAGCAACAGGAGCAGCCAGGGGCGTTGTGACCGGGCGGCGGACGCGGTCTGAGGACGGACGTGTGGCATCACGCCGTATGTTAGCGGCGCGGGGTGCGCCGCGGAATCAATTCAATGCCAGCAGGGCCGCATGCAATTGGCGCAAGTTGCGGCGAACGAGCTTTGAGTCGTGCGCGTTGGGCGAGCGGTGCAGATACAGCTCAAGATGAGCGGCGGCGCCGCGCACGTCGCCGCGCCGGCAACAGACGGCGGCGAGGTCCTGCAGGTGCCGGCCGTTGCCGGGCTCGACCGCGCTCATGCGCAGGAGGATGTCGGCAACACGCGGCAGGTCATTGTGCGTGAGATAGATGTTGCGCAGGTTGCGCAGCAGCCGGAGCAGGATGCCGCGCGTGTTCACGGGCTTCAGGTAGTCCAGCGAGAAGCGCACCTTGCCCTCGAAGCTGCGTTCGACGAGGTTTTGGCAGTCATCGAGGGTCAGCGTGCGGCCGGCGTTGAACGGGTCGGCCAGCACGAAGCGCTCGCGATCATCGAACCGGACGATGAAGTGCCCCGGCAGTGCCACGCCGCCCATCGGCCACTTCAAACGCCGGCCGACTTCGAGCCACACGATCGAAAGGCTGATCGGGATGCCGCGGCGGGTGTCGAGCACGTGGTTCAGGTAGCTGTTCGCGGGATCGTAGTAGTGTTCTTCGTTGCCGATCAGGCCGTGTTGGTCGGCGATGACCTGGCGCAGCGCCTCGTAGCGCAGGTTCGCGCTCAGTCCCGGGCGGAGGTCGGCCACCGCGGCGGCCAGCGCGTCGAGCTGCTCCAGGTAACGTCGGATGTTGAGCGTCGGATAGACGTCGCGCGCGAGGTGCAGCGCGGCGCAGTCGAGCCGGATCTGGTCGGTGTCGAGCTCCATGAGCAGGTCGAATGGGTGGTAGCTCATTCCCTTCCCCATGCCGAGCGACAGTGATTTCAACACACCAGCGATGCCCCGATCATAGCACTTTTCCAAGGCAAAATGCGAGTGCAAATCCGCGCGCTGGTTATCAGACGGCAGCCCGCGCGCGGCACGTTTCGGAACACGCGTGACGCGCGGTATTTGCGCTGCAGATCGGGTACAGTGCGCCGCGTGTCCACACCGCCGTCCACGCCCGCGCGCTCCCAGCGCCGGTCGCGCCTGCCGCTGATCGTGATCGCAATCACGGCGGCGGCGTGCCTGGCAGCGCTCAGCCTGCGCACGCCGCTGCGGGCACGCTACTGGGCCTGGCGCGTGGCGCACGCGGCCAACCCGGCCGAGCGCGGGCTGCATCTCGGCGCGCTGTGCAACGCCGGCGACGGAGGCCGCTGGGGCATCGCGGCGCTATTGGCACATGCGGACCCTGAAGTTCGTCAGTATGGCGTGCTGAGTCTGCACTACCTGCGGACGGCGTGGGGCCGCGCGCGTTTGCTCGAACGGTTGCGCGATGCGGACGGCAACGTGCGGCGGCTGGCCGCGGTGGGCCTGGCCGTTCATGGCGACGACGGCGTGGTACCCACGTTGCGCGCACTCTATGAGTCCGGGGATTTGGACAGCGCCGTCGCCGCGTGCCTGGCACTGGAGCGGCTGGCTACACCGGCGGCCGTGGCGGCGCTGGATGCGCTGTCGCGCGTGCCGGCTGATCCTGACTGTCGCGCGGCGCTGGTCGACGCGCTCGAAGCGGTGGGCACGGCGGAGTGCGCCCCGGCGCTGCTGCGGCTGCTCGCGGACGGACGCGCGTGCACACTCGCACCGCGCTTCGAGGGAATCGAGCAGCGCGTGCTGGCCGGGCTGGCGACGATGAACCTGTCCGACTCCGACCTGCGCAGCCTCGGTCCTGCTGGTCCCCCGAGCACGCAAGCGACGCAGACTGTGGCCGAACGGGCGGCGGCGGCCCTGGCACGCATCACCGGCGTGCAAGCCGCCTTCTCGTCATCCGCGTCGGAGGCCGAGCGTGCCCAGGCAACTGAACGCTGGCAGGCATGGCTGGCAGAGCGGGCTGCGGAACGGTGAGCCGCACCGCGGCAGCGCAGAAAAATGGCGGCCGCCCACAGAACACCCTCGCGGGGTGAAAGGCGAACCGCCCCGCCGGCTCTCACGCCAGCTAGTGAGAAGAAGCTACTGCAACATACCGTGCGACGGCCGCCTGTCCAAGCCGCAGCGATAAGGGTTTTCCCTAATAGGGGTCGTTTTTTGCGTGTCGGCTGACGCCAGCCGAAGAGCCCGCCGCGTGCGGCAAAGCGCGGCGCCCGCCGGACTCACTCGGGAATGTTCTGCAGCGCTTCCTTGGCCGTGTTGCGGACGGTTTCGCTTGGGTCACCCTCGGCGATTTCCTTCAGCAGTCCCCGGCTCGGCCCCGCGTGCGCTGCCAGCTCGCCCAGTGCGTGGGCCGCAGCGTTTCGCAGGCGGGCGTCGCTTTCGCGCAGATTCGTGTTGACGGTGCCAAGCACGGCGTCGATGACATCCGGCTCGAGCGGACCGACCTCCGCCAGGCGCGCGGTCGCGCGCGCTACCGCCGCCAGGGCGGTCTGGCGGCAGGTGCGCGGCTTGCCGCTCTGCGTCCACTCGACGAGCACGCTCAGCGTGGGGGCGTCCGCGTGTTCGCCGAGCGTCTCGAGCACGCGCTCCTGCACGGGGGCGCGCTGCCGGTCGTGCCCCAACACCCGGCATAGCAGCGCGAGCTCGTCGCGCGCGTGCAGCTCCGCGTAGGTGGTGACGGCGGTGCTGAGCACGCGTTCGCTCGAGTCGCCCTGCGTCAGCACGCGGCCCACCGCCTGGATCACCGCCTCGTCGTCCGGGAAGGCACGCAGCGCTTCCAGGCAGGTCTCCCGCACGCGTGGATGCGGGCTGGCTAGGACTTCCAGGAGCGCATCGCGGGCCGTGGCGCCACCGAGTTCACCCAGCGCCCGGGCGATCTCGCACTGCACGGCCCAGAACTTCTCACTGCGGAGCGCGTCGGCCAACAGCCGGACAATCAGGCTGGCGGGTGCGGGACCGGCCTCCGGAGCCGGGCTTGCCGGGTACACGAGTGATCCGGTCTGCGCCGTGCTGCGCTCCTCCGCGACCAGATGCTGTAGGGCCTGCAGCCGCCCGACCACGTGCGGGTCCGCGGTAAGCTGCGTGATCCAGAGGTCGCGCCCCTTGTGCTCCGTGAGTTCCATGAGCAGCGTGTGGCCCGGGTCGACGCGCACCATCGTCGGGCGCCGTGGGAGCGGCACGGCCACCCGGTGTTCGCGTTCGGTGATTCGCTGCGTGACGGTCACCGGGGCCTGCCCGGCGCCGGTCGTGAACTCGAGCGTCAGCGGAAAGTGGAACGGCGCAACCGGCGTGTTCTGCGGATCGTCGGGCGCGACCTGCGTCTGACGGACCGTGACTTCGGCCAGCTTCGCTTCCTCCTGCCAGTCACACGCCACATCAACCACCGGGTGGCCGGCGCGTTCCGTCCAGTCGTGGAAAAAACGCCCCAGGGTCCGCCCGGTCGTATCCTCCAGCGTGCGGCGCAGGTCCGCAGTCTCGACACTGTTGTTGGCGTACGCCGTGCAGAAACGCTGCAGCCCGCCGAAGAAGGCCTCGTCGCCGAGCTGCGCCCGCAGCATGTGCAGGACGCAGGCGCCCTTGCTGTAGCTGCGATCGTTGAAGAGGTCCCAGGGATTGTCGTAGTAGCGCTCGACGATCGGCCCATTCTTGCCGTCAGCAAGCGCCCCCTGCGCCTTCTGGTACATGCAGTGGGCGAACTCGTCCGGACCCAGATCGTGCTCGATCCACAGCGCTTCGAAATAGGTCGCGAAGCCCTCGTTGAGCCAGAGCTGCGGCCACTCGCGGCAGGTCAGCAGGTCGCCCCACCACTGGTGAGCCAGCTCATGGGCGATCAGTGAATCGGAATCGTTGTCCAGCCGGGTCGTGGCATCGCACAGGGCGTCGACCCCGAGCGTCGTGGCACTGGTGTTTTCCATGCCCCCACCGAACTGGTAGCAGCACACCTGGGCGTACTGGTCCCACGGATACTTGACGCCGATGCGCTCGCTGAAGAACTCCAGCATCCGCACGGTGTTGTCGAACGTGGCGGTCACGTCGGCCGCGCGGTCCGGCGGCACCCAGTAGGTCACCGGCACGTTGCGCCACTGTTCTTCATGCACGTGGAATTGCCCAACCACCAGCGTGATCAGGTACGCCGGGTGCGGCGACTCCTGCACCCAGTGATAAACCACGCGCTCATCCTGCCCGGCCGCGTGTCGCGCGGCCAGCCGCCCGTTCGACAGAACCTGGCACGACGCATCGACGGTGGCCACGATTTCGGTGCTCTGCCGTTCGTTGGGCTCATCGAAGCAGGGGATCCAGTAGCGGTTGTCGCTGGTCTCGCCCTGCGACCATACCTGCCAGGGCGCGTCAGGATCGTCGACCGTCGGCCCGAAGAAGTGCAGGCCGGACTTGGGACTCTGCAACGCGTAGTCGATGGTGATGACCAGCTCCTGGCCGGGCGCAACGGCCGGTTCCAGGAGGATCTCGATGCACCGGCCGTCGTTGGCATACTCCGGTGCCACCGCCGCCTGACCGTCCACGGACAATGACACCGTGTGCGTCTCGAAGTCGACCGCGTCCAGCTTGACCGTGGTCACCCGCCGTAGCGGCGTCATGCGCAGCATCGCGCGACCGTCCACGTGGCGGCGTGGGATGTCAATGGCCAACTCGAGTCGGATATGCTGCATGTCCAGCGGGCGGTCGGCAACAAAGTGTGGCCCGTCGGCGGCCAGGGCCAGCGCGCCCACACACAGCGAGACCAATGCCACCGCGCGGCACCACTGCGCCGCGCGCCCGCTTAGACCCATGTCCGCGTGCATGCACGTACCTCCAGGCGCCTTCGCGCCAACCGGGAATTCTAGGCGAAATCGCCATCCGACCGAAAGCCGCCGCGGGCGCCGTCGCACGGCCCGCAGGGTGGCTGCGCCCCCGTCCGGGGACATGTGACGGCGGCGTTTTCCGCGCTGCCCCTTTTGCTCATTCCCGCCGCCCATTAACATCTCGGCACGTTCACACAACCGCCGGACGGCGGCACGGAGACAAGTATGCGACGAATGGGAACCTGCGTGCAGTGGGCGGCCCTGACCGCGATTGGAACCTGGTGTGCAACCGGCTGTGTGCCCGCGACGGACGGGCCCGAACCGATCAACGTGGCGGCCGGCTGGCAGGCGGAGTACGTGGTCGCCGACGCCGCCCAGCCCACGGCGCTGGCCTTCGCGGCCGACGGCCGCGTGTTCTACACGGAAAAGAGCACCGGCAACATTCGCGTGGTGAGGGATGGCGTGCTGGCCGCGCAGCCCCTCGCCAGCGTGCCGGTCAATTCCGCCGGCGACCGCGGCCTGCTCGGCATCGCCCTGCACCCGCGGTTCCAGGACAACCGGCGGGTGTACGTGTTCTACACGCGCTCGGACACCGGTGCCTCCACCGACGACCCGCGGGCCTTCATCGACCATCGCGTTGTGTATTTCGTAGTCGATGAGGCCGAGGGCGTCATCAGCACCAGCGGCGAGACATTCGTCGCGTCTATCCCCGTGGGCGAAGCGACCACGCGCATCGGCGGGCGCATCGCGTTCGCCGCCGACCGCACGCTGCTCGTCGCCGTCGGCGATGGCACCGATGTCAATGCCGCCCAAGATGACGAGCTCTACTGGGGCAAAGTGCTGCGGTACAACGACGACGGTACGATCCCGGACGATAATCCCGACCCGGCGTCACCGATCTACGCGCGCGGCTTTCGCGAGCCGCGTGGCCTTACGCTCGACCCGGACAGCGGCTATGTCTTGCTGATCGAGCGCAGCCAGGACGGCCTGCACGAGGTCAACCGCCTGCAATCCGGCACCAACTATGGCTGGCCGCTCGTCGTGGGCTTTGCCACGACGCCCGACGAGCTCGCGTTCGTCGCCGAGCACGACGACTATGCGGACCCCATGATGGAATCGACGCACCAGTTGGTGGGTGGCGGCGTGAACCCGAGCACGCGCTACGGAACGAGCCTGCTGCTGCGGCTATTCTTCGGCTGGAACGAGGCTGCCCGCGTGGCCAGCGTCGCGCTATCCCCGGAAGGCACGGCGACGGTCGGCGTCGCCGAGAAATTCGCGACGGGCCTGCCGACGCCGATCAACGACGTGGCGTTCACGCCGGCGGGCACGCTCTACATCGCGACGGATGACGCGGTGCTGCGCGTTGTCGAAGCGCCGTAGTGCCGGCCGGGCACGGTGCGCGCAGCACACTACCGGCGCGACAGAGCGCATCGCTACAGCGACTTCGCAGTCAGCGCTGAGATCCGGCCCGATGGACACCGCCCCTGCGCGACGGTCGCGGCACATCGCCGCGTGCGTCACTGACGCCGGGAGCACGCCGCTAGCGGGACAGCTCCTCCTGCAACTCACGCTCCGCCTGCAGCCAATCGGAGTGCGCGTCGCCAGGGCCGCCGTTACGCCGTTTGAAGATCTCAAAGGCCCGCGCGCGAATCTGCTCTTCGCTCGGCATCGGCTTCGTGCGGCTCTTGGTCACGCCGGTGGTGCTGGTGGTTGCCTTGGAGGCGGTGCTCCTGGCTGCCGTGGGGGACTTCCTGGTGGTTTGCTTGGCCATCCGTGTATCTCCATCAACTGTAAGGTCGGTTTCCTACCCGCAGCGCCCTGCGGATACTCCCGATCGCCGACGCCGCCTAAGCGGCGCCGGGCGGCACAAACGAACACCGGGATTGTACACCAGGGATACGGCAACTTTGAAGTACTGTTTCGTCGTGGAGGGCGAGTTTTTCGTGCTCAGGGCGGCGCAACCGCGCACGCTCCCCGGCGAGCCGCGACTGTCTGTCAAGCGGGTTTCCGTGAGCCTTCCCGAAAGACGAAGTCAACTCCGGGGAATGCGCGGGGTCGCGTGGTCGCCTGCACGCGGATGCGCCACGTCCCGTTTGACGTCGGTCGCTCGATTCTGCGCACCGTGGAGAAGCACGCGTCGCTGCTTCTTGGCACAGACAAACAGGTCATCATCACGCTGCCGAAGTTCGCGGATGACGAACGCCCGGTGCTTGTTCAGATCCAGGCGCGCGCGAACAAAACCCCCTGACCTCGCCCGTAGTCCCAGCCGTCCGCCCGGCCGCGCGCAAGCGCGCTAGAACCACCACGCCGCCCCGGCTTTTTCCTTGATCAGCACGGAGCGGAGGTAGGTGACGGCCTTCTCGAAGCCTTCCTGCAAGCTCATCAGCGAGTCTTCGTGCTCGATGCTGATGACGCCGTCGTAGCCCTTCAGCTTCAGCATGCTGACGAAGCGCTTCCAGAATTCGTCGCCATGGCCGTAGCCGCAGGTGCGGAAGACCCAGCTCCGGTTGCCGATGTCAGCATAGCTCTTCGTGTCGAGCGCGCCGTTGACGAGCGTGTTTCGTCGATCGATTCCGGTGTCCTTGCCGTGCACGTGGAAGATGCACTTCGCGTCGCCGAGTACGCGCGCCGCCTCGACCGGGTCGATGCCCTGCCAGAAGAAATGCGATGGATCCAGGTTGGCGCCGAGCTGCTTGCCGCACGCTGCCCGCAGCCGCAGGATCGTCTCGGGGTTGTAGACGCAGAAACCCGGATGCGCCTCGAACGCGATCTTCACGCCCGCGTCGGCTGCCTGCTGGTTCTTACGCGACCAAAACGGGATCAGCACGTCCTCCCACTGGTAGCGCAGGATGGCCTCGAAGTCCGGCGGCCATGGGCACGTGACCCAGTTCGGGGTTGCGTCCCGGCGGCTGCCGCCGGGGCAGCCGGAGAAGTTGATCACCACGTCGGTGCCGAGCTTCGGTGCCAGGCGTACGGCGACGTCATGGGCGCGGGCGTGGGCCTTGGCGATGGCGCGGTCCGGGTGCACCGGGTTGCCGTGCACGGCCAGGCCGACGATCTCGAGCCCGCGGCGCTCGCAATCGGCGATGATCTGCCGTTGCGCCGCCTTGCTGTTAACGACTTCCTCGGGGTCGAAGAACGGCGTGCCCGGAAAGCAGCCGACCGGCAGCTCGATCGCGTCGAGCCCCACCTTCTGGCAGTAGTCCAGCGCCTTGTCCCAACCCATCGCTCCGAGGCCGGCACCCATCACGCCCAGTTTCATGTTTGCAGCTCCTGCCTGGCTGTGGCGCGGCGTTTCGGCCGCGTCGCGTTCACCACTGGAATCCGCACGTCAATGTAATAACGGTGCAGCGAGACTGCAACGCGGGCGGATGGGGCCGCGCGACAGATACGGGTCGCGCTGCGGTGGCCAACCGGGCGGCGCGGGCGCCGGAGTTGCTCGTATGCGCCGCCGCGCTGTCCGACGCGGTCAGGGGCCGGTCGTGTCATTCAGCGGCGGCAGGCCCAGCGCGTCGCGGGCCGCGTCGATGATGATCGGGTTCACCACGTTAAAGAAGCCAGTGATGATGGACCGGTTGGCGATCGCGATGCATTCGCCGGTCGCCAGCAGCGGCAGCGTGCAGACGGCGATCAGAAGGAAGCGCGGAATTCGTCGAGTACGCATAGCCAGCCTCGCCCCGCGGCCGGATCGCCCGACCGGCGGGGCGATTGTACGCCTGCGGCGGAAGCGAAGAAAGCTTCGCGCCACGGGCTGGCGGGGTCATAATAGGGTGCGCATGGCGGCGGGCGCGCCGGAACCCCGGCAACCGGCCAGTGCGGGCCCATAGCTCAGTTGGTTAGAGCAGCGGACTCATAATCCGTTCGTCGCAGGTTCGAGTCCTGCTGGGCCCAGTGAGTCTTCGCGCGCGTTGGCATCGTGTGGCGCGCTGGTGGGGCCATGGCGGGCGCTTCAGGCTCTGAAACCCCTTCCGCGGCTCCGCGCCTTCGCCTCCGTGGCTACGTGCCTCAGTGCCTTACCCTGCGTGGCTGCGCAGCTTCGTGACTCACTTCCGGGAACTATCCGCAACCTTGAGCGTCAGATATCCTACAACTATCGGGCTGACGTGCCGGCGGTGGCCGGGCGCGTTCCCTGCAACCAGGAGGCTCGCGATGAACCGGATTGCGCCAGTGTTTCTCAGCGTGCTGCTGCCCCCCGCCCTGCCCCTCGCCGCCGCCGACAAGGTCGATCTGCCCGTCACGCGGGTCGCCCTGTTCTCCAGCGGCGTCGGCTACTTCGAATGCGACACGATGGTCAAGGGCAGCGCCCAGGCCGAGCTGAAGTTCCGCACCGACCAGATCAATGACATCATCAAGTCGATGGTCGTGCAGGATTTCAGCGGCGGAAAGATCGGCGCCATCAGCTACGCCTCGCAGGACCCGATCGAGAAGACGTTACGCAGCTTCGGCGTCGACCTGACCGGCAAGCCGACGCTCGGCCAGCTTCTCGATCAGCTTCGCGGCGAGCCGGTCGAACTCGCCGGTCCGCGAGCCATCAAGGGGATCATCGTCGGCGTCGAAAAGGCACCCGTGCTCGGCCCGGACGGCAGGACGCTCCAGGAGATCGAACGCCTCACCGTGCTCACCGAGACCGGCCTCCAGCAGATCGAACTGGCGCAGATTCAGGGCTTGAAGCTGACGAGTGAGAAGGTGGACGGCGAGCTGCGCAAAGCTCTCGCGACGCTCGCCACCGGCCACGACGCCGACAAGAAGAGCGTCGTCATCAGCTTTGACGGCCAGGGCGACCGCCAAGTCCGCGCCGCGTACCTACTCGAAGCACCAATCTGGAAAACGAGCTACCGGCTCGTGCTGTCCGACGAGAAGGACAAGAAGCCGTTCGTGCAAGGCTGGGCCACGGTCGAGAACGCGACCGAGGAAGACTGGAGCAACGTCCGGCTGTCGCTGGTTTCGGGCCGGCCGATCTCGTTCCGGATGGATTTGTACACGCCGCTGTATGTGCCGCGGCCCCTGGAGACGTTGCAGCTCTACGCGTCGCTGCGTCCGCCGGAGTACGCCGGGGGGTTCGCCGGGAAGCCCGCCGAGGACGCCGCCGAGCAGGAATTCGTAGCGGGCGGGCGGATGAAGATGGCCCGCCCGAGCCGCGGGCGCGCGCCGGCTGCGGCGGCTTCGCCGGCGGAGCCGACCCCAGCGCTGGAAAGTCTCGGCTACGTTGCCGGCGCGGAGCGTCACGCCGGCATCGCACTGGACAACGCCGGCGTAGCGTCCGTCGCGACGGCGCTGGAGGCGGGCGAGCTGTTCGCGTACCACATCGATGCGCCGGTCTCCATTCCGCGCCAGCACTCCGCCATGTTGCCGATCGTCAACCAGGCGATCGACGCGACGAAGGTCAGCATCTTCAATCCGGCGACGCACCCGAAGTACCCGCTGAACGGCCTGGAACTGAAGAACACGACCGGGCTGAACCTCATGCAGGGGCCGGTGACGGTCTTCGACGCGAACCTCTACGCTGGCGATGCGAAACTGCCGGACTTGAAGCCGGACGAGAAGCGCCTGGTGGCGTACGCGCTGGACCTTTCGACCGAGATTCTGACGAAGCAGAAGCCGCAGCCGGACGAGCTGGTCAGCCTGAAGATCGCGAAGGGCGTGCTCTGGCAACGGCGGAAGTTCGTCGACAGCCGCGAGTACGAGATCAAGAACAAGGCGGACAAGGACCGCACGCTCGTGCTGGAGCAGGCGTACACCGAGGACTGGAAGCTGATCGAGCCAAAGGAACCGTATGAGCGGGCACAGAACCTGCTGCGGTTCAAGGTGGCGGTACCGGCGCAGAAGACCGTGTCGCAGAACGTCGTGCTGGAGCGTGTCGCCGATCAGCAGATCGCGCTGACGAACGTGGGGCTGGATGATATCCGCATCTACCTGCGGGCGCAGGTGATCTCACCCAAGGTGAAGGAGGCGCTGGAGAAGGTCATCGCCCTGCGAACCGAGCTGGACGAGGTTGCCCGGCAGCGGGGGCGGCTCGAGAAGCAACAGGAAGAGGCGGTCGCGGAGCAGGCCCGCATTCGCGAGAATTTGAAGACGCTCGACAAGAGCACGGACGCGTACCAGCGGCAGCTCAAGTCCTTCGACGAGGTGGACGCGCGGATCGTCGCCTCGCGCCAGGAGATCTCGAACAAGCGCGACCAGGAAGAGCAGAAGCGCAAGGCGCTGGAGAGCTACCTGCTGTCGCTGGACGTGGAGTAGCGAACCCCCTCCCCCCTCCCTGGGAGGGAGGAGAGTTCTGATGGCGGCCTCACGCGCCGACGTGTATCAGCACGTGGCGTGTGCCGCCGCGATGGCGATGCTCCCACACATAGATGCCTTGCCATGTGCCCAGCCCCAGCCGGCCGTTGACAATGGGGATGGACAGGCTTGTTGCCGTCAGCGCCGCCTTGATATGCGCCGGCATGTCATCCACGCCTTCGGTCGCGTGCGTGTAGAGCGACTCATCCTCCGGCACCAGCCGGCTTAGCCACTGCTCCAGATCGTGCCGCGCTGATGGATCGGCGTTTTCCTGGATCGTCAGGCTCGCCGAAGTGTGCTGAATGAGCAGCGTGCACAGCCCCTCGCGCACGCCGGCCGCCCCGACGACCGCGGCCACATCGGCCGTGATCTCGAAGAGCCCCTGGCCGTGCGTCCGGATGCTGAGCTGCTGAATCATTCGCCGGGCTCGTCGAGGACGCGCGTGGTCACACGGAAATCGACCACCAGTGGGAGATGGTCATACTCCTTCCCCACGTCGTCCGCCGTGACGTCGAACTTCTGGAGGCCGGTCGCCCGCAGGTCCTCCTCGGTCATGGTCGAGGTGTCGAGGGCGAACTTCTTCACAACGTCCATCACGCTGTCCGAGTAGATGACGTAGTCCAGCCGGCCGGGCGCCCACTGGTCGTTGTCGTTCCGCCAGGTCCAGTCGTCCGTGCCAGTCACATTGTGCAGCGGGCGGGCGTCAGTGAGCGGCGTGTCATCCCAGTCGGGCGCGAAATCGGGGCCGTACTTCGTTTCATCCTGGATATCGCCGCTCAGCAGCGTCTCGATCGGCTGCACGCTGCCGACGATATTGAGGTCGCCAACGATCACGAGCGCCGTCGCCTTCGGCAGGTCAAGCTTGCCGCCCGGCGTGCGGGCGTCGCGGAGCCAGGCCGCGAGCGCGTCGGCCTGCTGCTGCCGCAGCGGGTCGTTCTTCTCCGCGTCGCAGCACTTGAAGTGGTTGTTGAGGATGTACAGATCCACGTTGAAGTCCTCGTCCGGCAGATCGACGAGCGCGAGGGCCAGCTTGCGCTCGCCGGGCGGATCGAGGGCGTCGGCGGTCATTTTCAGCGGGTATTTGCTGACGGTAACGCAGTCGCTGCCCTGCCAGCCATGCCAGGTCGCGCCCTTCGGCAGCGGCGCGATCTGATTCATGAGCTTGACCACGTGGTCCGCCGTCCACTTGCGCGCGTCGGACTTGTCGCGGTCCTGCGGATGCAGGCCGACCTCCTGCAGGGCGAGGATGTCGGGGTTCAGGGCCGGCATCAGCCGGGCGAACTTGGCAGCCGCATTCGCGGACACGTCGGGAAAGATGCTGTTCCAGCCGACGTTGTAGCAGACCAGCCGGAGGTCGAGCAGGTCTTCGCGATCGATGAACGTGCCGGTCGGGCGGCCGAGGATTACGGTCGGCGCGGCGGTGGCCGGTGCGGTGCCGGCCGGCGGCGGCGTTGTGGCAGGCACCGCGCGGGGCGTCGGCGGCTGGCTGCGTTCGCAGCCGGCCGCCAGCGCCAGGCAGAGGCTGAAGCCGGTGACACAGCCTCGGAACGTTCCACGGCAGGCGGGGGTGCGTACAGGCAGCATCGATGTCGTCCTTGTTCTGGTGACCGATTGCGGATGCCTGCGTATACGCGATCCGCCGGCGCATCGTCAAGTCAGCGGCGGTCGGACCGGGGTGTGGCCCCGTCGCCGGCGGGCCGGCGGTGGCATAAAATGACCCGATGCCCGAGCTGCCCGAGGTCGAAACCATCGTACGCATGTATCGTCCGCGCCTCGAGGGGCGGCGAATCCGCGCGTTCGCGACCCGCTGGGCGAAGAACTGCAAGCCTAGCGCAAAGGACGTGCGCTGTGCGCTCGTCGGTCAGACCATCGTGCGGTTGACGCGGCGGGCGAAGTGGATCGTCTTCGGTCTCGGCGACGGCAGCCACCTCCTGGTCCACCTGCGCATGAGCGGCCGATTCGCGTGGGCCGCCGAGCAGCGCTGGCCGCCGCAACACATCCGCGCCACCTGGGACCTGGATGACGGTCACCGGCTGCTGTTCTGCGACGCGCGCAAGTTCGGGCGGATCGTCCACACGCGGGACCTCGCCGCTGCCACGGCCGACCTGGGCCCGGAGCCACTGGGGCGCGGGTTCACGCCGGGGCGGCTGGGCGAGCTGTTGCAGGGCCGGCGGCGACAGCTCAAGCCGCTGCTGCTCGATCAGGCGGTCATCGCCGGCCTGGGCAATATCTACACGGATGAAGCCCTGTTTCGCGCCGGCCTGCATCCCCTGACGCGCGCGGATCAGCTCACGCCGGGCGACGTGCGGCGATTGCACAGTGCCATTCGCGCTGTCCTGCGCCTGGCCGTCCGCAATCATGGCACGTCGATTGACTGGATCTACCCGGATGGGTGGATGCAACGGCGCCTGGCGGTGTACGGCCGCACGGGCGAACCCTGCCGGCAGTGCGGTACACCGATCGTCGCCCTGCGTGTTGCCCAGCGCGGCACGCACATCTGCCCTGAATGTCAGCCGCCGCACGGATCGCCCCGGCGGGTCAGCGCGGCGAACCTGAAGTCGACTGACGGGACCCGGCTGCGATCCAGTGCCACAACTCGGCGCCCGCGAGAATGAGCAGGATCCAGTCGATTGGCACGCGATACCGCGACATGTAGGTAACGAGGTAGTAAATGAGGGGGAAGGTCGCGAGGGGGATCAACAGCGCAGCACGCTGCGGAACGGTCATCCGTGGCAGTGCCCGCCGTGCCCCCAGCGCCGCGAGGAGAGTCAACACCGATACGGCCGCCACATTCCACGGTTTGTGCAGCGATCCGCACCAGAAGTGAACGAAACGCGCGGCGGTCAGCGTGAGAAACTCGCGTGGATTGCGCCACATCCAATCCAGCGCCGCGCCGCGCGCCTGCCGCATGTACTCCATCTCCCCGATTTCCGCCAACCGTCGCGCTTCGTCCCGGTTGCAGCCCGGGTGGCGCATGCGCGCACCCTCTCGCGCATCCAGGACTTCGATGTCGGCCGCCGCGCCCGGGTGGTTGCCCATCCGTAGTTCGAGCCCGAAGTTGCTGCGGATAAAGAAGAAGTCGTGGAATGCGACGTAGTTCCGCCAGGCCCAGGGGACACAGCTCAGGACGACTCCCACCACCATGACCGCCGCGCCGCGCCACTTCTGCGGGTCGCGGCGCCACCACAGCTCGAACACGAGGCAACCCGCCAGCACGATCACGAACGGCGGCGACACATGGAACGACGCGCCCCAGGCAATTCCCAGGAGCAGCGAACTCATCGCCGAGCTATGCGGCCGCTTCCACCGCCGAATCACCGCAACCAGCAACAACGCAAGCCAGATCGCCGCGTATTGCTCGTCCCAAGCGCAGTGGACCTCCCCCATCCAGCGCCGGGGAATCACCGCGCCGACCAAGCCGCTGACGACACCGGCGGGAGCCCCGACACCCATGCGGGCCGCCACCCAGGGCAGCATGGCGTAACTGACCGAGTACCCCAGGATGATGATGACGCAGCGCACGTACTCGGCCGTCAGGGTGAGGCCGCAGAGGCGATAGAGCAGCGCGATCAGGCCAGTGTAGATCGGCAGCGGATGCGCAGTTGGCCCGGTCGGCAGCACGTAGGGATCGGCGTACTGCCCGCGCTCGACGAGCGAGCGGGCCACAGCTCCCAACTCAGAGAACCGCTCGGGGTAGCGCTCCAACGGGACCAACGTCAGCAGGTACGCGCGCACTGCAAACGCCAGCAGGAAAATGAGAACAAACCCCCAGACCGGCGAACGGGCAAGCCAATTCACGATAGCCCGCACCGCGGTCATCTGGTCCCCGCTCGGCGCAGCGCGCCCCGCTCCCACGCGCCCCAAGCGAATCCAGGGCACGTTCCACAAAGCGTATGGTAAACGTGTCAATCGCGTGTCGGCAAGCGAGTGGACACCCGACGGACTCGACGGGGCCGATACGCCGGGATTGAGAGCAAGCAAGTCAGGCACGCGTCCACCCAGCAGCCGCAGGATCACCGATGCCGCGTCTCACCCGACGGGAAGTCCTGCGCCTGAGCGGGGAGGCGGGCCTGCTGGCAGGGCTCGTCAATGAATGTCCGAGACCGACTCGGGTCATGGACGGTGCTGGCGAGTCCCGATCGCGTGGCACTGGACGCCACCGCCACCCGCATCATTGGCCGGGGCGCCGAGCAGGCGGAGCACCTGGTCCGCGCTTGACAACAAGGCGTCGGGCAGATCCAGGCGGACCCAATCGAGCTGGTCGGGGCTACGCTGGACGGGCTGCGCATGCCTTGGCAACCGGCGGATCGCACCGCAAGATTCCTCGAAGTGACCATTCCGGGCATCCATCTGCTGACAAGCGCCTGATTCACGGCCCTTGGTTCGCGGGCCTGCGCGGTAGATAATCCCGGCGTGTGCGGCATAGCCGGCATCCTGAGCCTGACTCCCGACAAGCGCGTCGCGCCCGCAGCGCTGGCGACGATGGCCGCGCAGCTTGTGCACCGCGGACCCGACGACGACGGGCAGTACCTCGACCCGCAGGGCCGCTGCGGATTCGCGTTTCGCCGGCTTTCAATCATCGATCTCGCCGGCGGACATCAGCCAATCACGAATGAAGCTGGCACCGTCCAGGTCATGCTCAATGGCGAGATCTACAACTTCCGCGCGCTGCGGGCGGAACTCGAAGCCCAGGGACACCGCTTCGCCACGCGGGCCGACAGCGAGGTCATCGCCCACCTCTACGAGCAAGTCGGCGAAGCGTGCTTCAACCGACTCGCCGGCATGTTCGCGATTGCCATTTGGGATGAGGCCCGGGGGCGGCTGCTGTTGGCCCGCGACCGCTTCGGCAAGAAACCACTGACCTATGCCATCCATGACGACTGCCTGTACTTCGCGAGCGAGGCGAAGGCGATCCTGGCGCTGCCGGGCCTGCCGCGCGAACTCGATCCGCAGTCGCTGCACCGCTACCTGGTCTTTCAGTATGTGCCCGCGCCGCACTCGATCTATCGCGGCTTCCGCAAGCTGCCGCCGGCACATTTCCTTGATCTCCCGGCGGCACAACCCGCCGTCTCCCGGCCGCAGTGCTACTGGCAGGTCCCCGCGGAACCCTTCACCGGCACATACGCCGACGCCCGCGTGCGGCTCGGCGAACTGCTGACCGCCGCCGTCGAGCGGCGACTCATCGCGGATGTGCCGCTCGGCGCGTTTCTCTCCGGCGGTATTGACTCGTCCATCGTCGTCGCGCTGATGCGAAAGCTCGGCGTTTCGCCCTTGCGGACATTCACGATCGGTTTCGCTGACGCGCGCTATGACGAGACGGCGTACGCGCGGCTGGTCGCCGAGCGCTTTCAGACCGAGCATCACGAGCATGTCGTGACGCCGCAGGCACGCGAAATTCTCGACACGCTCGCCTGGCACTACGACGAGCCGTTCGCCGATTCGTCCGCGATTCCGACTTACTACGTGTCACGCTGGACGCGTCAATCCGTGACGGTCGCCCTGACCGGCGATGCCGGCGACGAGTGCTTTGCGGGCTATGATCGCTATCGCGCCGCGCAGCTCGCCGCCCGGCTGGACTGGATCCCGGTCGGCATGCGCCGCGCGCTGGCCGGCGCCGGAACTGCCCTGCCCCACAGCCAGCCGCGCACGCTCAGCAATCGCCTGTACCGCTTCGCGGCCGCGCTGGCCGAGTCGCCCGCGCAGCGCTACCTGGCCTGGGTCAACGTGTTTCCGCCGGCGCTGCTGGCGGCCGGCTATCGCCCGGAGTTCCGCGCGGCGCTGGACTTCGATGAGCCGAGCCGGTGGTTCCGTGAGTTGTACGGCTCCGGAACGGGTCCGGCGCCGGAGCGGGCGATCCACGCCGACTTTGCCAGCTACCTCCCGTATGACCTGCTCACGAAAGTCGACAGCGCGTCGATGGCGTGCAGCCTGGAGTGCCGCGTGCCGTTCCTTGACCATGAGCTCGTCGCGTTCGCGCGCAGCCTGCCGCTGAGATGGCGGCTCGGCGCTGCGGGTGGGAAACGCATCCTCAAGGACTGGGCGCGCGACCTGCTGCCCGCCGAACTCCTCAACCGGCCTAAAATGGGTTTTGGCGTGCCGGTCGGAGCGTGGTTTCGCACCGAGTTACAGGACCTTGTGCGTGAGCGACTGCTCGCGGCCGACAGCTTGCTCGCCCGCGTCTTTCGCCCGCCATGGCTCGCTGAACTCGTGAATGCACACATTTCCGGACGTGCCAACCACGAGCATCGGCTCTGGGCGCTGCTGATGCTGGAGCTTTGGCACCAGCGCTGGAACCCCGTGTGCAGCCTCGACGGTCCCTGAATCTTAGCTCGCGCGGGAATCAGTCCGATGGTGACGGTATGAGTCGGACGCGCCGCGGGCACCTGAGTCGCCCGGCGCGCGGCGGCCCGACCCGGCGTGCGACATGATCATTGACCAGTCGGAAATCGACTCGTTGCTGGAGGAAGCCAGCGGACTGGCGGCGGAGGCCGCGGATACGACGACGATGGCGCCGGCTCCACCGGCGCCCCCACCCGCGCCGACCCCGTGCACCTTCAAGATGCCGACCGATCCCAACGTGCGCCGGCTGCTGCGGCTGCGCGTGCCGGTGATCGTTCAGCTCGCCTCCCGCCCCATGCCGATCTCGAACGTGCGCGACTTGTCGGTGGGTGCGATCATCGAGTTCGAGAAGTCGGTGGAAGACCCGCTCGACCTGCTGATCAACAACCGGCTGATCGGGCAGGGCCAGTGCGTGAAGGTCGGCGAGAATTTCGGCCTGCGGGTGACGCGGATCTGCGACACGGCCCAGCGCATCCGCTCGATGGGCGGCGATTGACCTAACTCACGCCGGGGGTGCCGCGCTTCGCCGCCACCGTCGTGGCCAGAGCAAGGCGATTTCGTGCAGCCGCATCAGCCACGCGGCCCCAACGTACACCCCCGTGCCGATCATGAGCAAGCCCAGTGTCTCGGCGGCCCGGGCCGCCAGCCGACTGGGCACGTGCGCCGTCAGCGCGCCCCAACCCGGCTGCACGGCCGCGACCAGCACGCCGGTCACCACGCCTGCCAGCACGATCCAGAGCAGCGCCAGAATCGTGGCGCGATCCAGCAGCGCCACACCGATCCGCCGCTGGAGCAGAACCAGCCCGATCACGATCGAAAGCGACGAGGTCGTCACGGAGCTGACGGCAAACGCGGCCTCGCGGATGGCGTCGAACCAGATCAGGCTGACATTCAGCGCCACGTTGACTGGGAGCAGAACTGCGCTGATGGTCAGCGGCGTGCGTACATCGCCTACGCTGTAGAACGCGCGCAGGACGATGTGCTGGGCGCAGAAGGCCCACAGCCCGAAGCCATAGCACGCGACCACGTAGCTTGTCCGCACCGTGTCTTCCGGCGTGAAGTGGCCGCGCTCGAAGAGCAGCCGGGTCAGCGCCTGCGGGATCACGATCATCATGACACCCGCGAGCACGCCTTCGAAGACAGCCAGCCTTAGCGACTGTCGTACCTCGGCGACCCACGCGGGCCATTCCTGGCGCGCTGCGAGCCGACTGAACGCGGGCAGTGCCGCCGTGGCGAGCGAAATCACGAGCACGCCGAGCGGGAACTGGTACAGGCGCTGGGCGTAGGTGATGGCAGAGAGGGCGCCTTCGGTCAGGGGGTAGGTGAACGTCCAGCCCAGCACCGTGGCGGTGTGCGGGGTCCCTGCGACGTGCGTGAGCATCGTGCAGACCTGGGCATCCAGGAAGACGCCGAAGGCCAGCACGCCCTGCCCCAGCGCGACCGGCACGAGCAGGCGGAGCATGTGCTGCACCGTCGAATCGCGCCATGTCAGATCCCACCTGAGCCGCACGCCGTTTGCGCGCAACGCCGGCACCAGGAAAATAATCTGCAGGACGCCGGAGACCACCACGGCCAGCGCCACGACGTAGACCTGGCGCGTGGGCTGCGCGGGATAGAGCATGGGGCCCAGCCACGCGATGGCGGTGATCATGCCGACATTGAGCACGATGGAGGTCAACGCCGCCGGTACGAAGCTGCCGATGCAGTTCAGCAGGCTCGACAGCAGGGCCACGACGCAGATGGTCAGCATGAACGGCAGCATCAGGACAGTCAGTGACAGCAGCAACTGGCGGGCAGCGGCGTGCTCGGCATCGAGCGGTGCCAGCCACCAGATGGCAGCGATGATCAGCGCGATCGCCATGATGACGAGCACGAGCGTGACGGTCATCAGGGCCAGCGTGCGGGCCAACAGTTTCCAAGCGGCTTCCCGGCCTTCGTTTTCGAGCGTCCGCGTGAACGTCGGGACAAAGACCGGCGCCATGGCTCCTTCGCCCAGCAGCCGGCGGAAGAGGTTCGGAAACTGGAACGCGTAGGCGAAGGCGTCCTGCACCCAGCCCAGGCCGAACGCCTGCGCGAGCAGGATGTCGCGCACCAGCCCGGTGATGCGTGAGATCAGCGTGCAGATCGCGATGAGTTTGGCGTGCGAGACGACGCTGCGCTGTGCGGACATGGGGCGGATGATAGCCGGGAGCGACGCCGTGACCAATGGCCGGCCGTGCTACGGCGGCGTCGCGGGGGCGGGCGTCGGAGCGGACGCCGGCCCGCTGGTGGCCGGCGGCAGCGGGGCGCGTGCGTACCAGCCGCGATCGATCCGGGCCTTGTCAACATAGACTCCGGCTACCATGACGGCCACCGCAAGTGCGCCTTTTATGTAGCGGCTGTTGCGCCCGCCGCCGAGCTCGCGTGTTCCGAACATGATGTCCGCCAGCAGCGCCCCGAGACAGATCAGCAGCAGCGGGTCCGAGACGACCCGATACCGCTCGACGAACGCCGTCAGGCACAGGCCCGCGCAATACGAGCACACCGGCAGCGTGACGAGGCCGAACCGGCGGTAGCGCACGAGAGCCCCGATGAACGCCAAGAGGACCACTGGTGCCACGGCCCGGCGCAACCGCTCTTCCGTGCGCCAGTTCCAGTCGATGACGGACTGTGCATGCTGGCGCTGCGCCGGCCTGCCCTGGTGGTGCCGGTCCCATTGCAGCATGGCGGCGTCGATGTCGGGCGTCGGCCACCAGTAGCGGTTGGCGAAATCGTCCACGGACTTGCCGAAGAAACGCAGCAGGCGGATCCCGCATAGCTCCGCGTAGCGCTGGGGCTTGGCGCGTACCCAGTCCAGTGCGCGCTCAAAGTAGAGCTGACTCACGGCAACCTCGCCCAGGCCCTTGCCCTCGGAGACGTCGACCGCACTGCTGCCGCCGTCGTGCGTCGACGGGTTGTTGCCCCACCACAAAGCCACGCCGGCCTGCGTCGAGAACGTCAGCGGCCCCAAGCCCAGGCGGTAGTTGCGGATCAGCCACGGCGACAGGGCCACCGCCATGCCGACGACGAGCCCCATGGGTGCCGGCCAGCGCCAGGCCCGCCGTTCGAAATCTCGCAGCGCCACCAGTAGCAACCCCGGCGCAAAGAACAGGTTGGACGGCCGCACCAGCATCAACAACCCAAAGACGAGACCCGCCGCCAGGAACCCGAGGACGGCTGGTCGGCCCACACGGCTGTGCGCCCGCGCGCAGAGGAACACGCACAACAGCAAGAGCGGCGTCGCGAGATTCTCGGAGACCAGTACCGGCACGTAAATGACCGAGGTCGGCCAGACCGCGTGGAGCAGGCCCGCGATCAGGGCGGTCCGCGGCGAAGCCACCCGCCCTGCGATCAGTGTGACGAGCGCGGTGCAGGAGCCGCCGAACGCCGCGTGAAACAGCCACGCGGCCCGGAGGTTCTCGCCGAAGACCGCGTACACCCCGGCGAGGAACGCCGGGTACGCCGGCGTGCGGTACGCGCGGCCGTGACTGTGCCGGAATTCGCCCGTCTTGAGCCAGTTGAGCGCCATCGTGTGGTAGCCACGACAATCGCTGACCGGCGTAACCGTCGCCAGGGTCGCCCAACCGAGGCGCAGGATGAGCGCGAAGAGGAACAGCCGCCAGGCCAGGCGCCGGACCTGGCGCCCGGTGTCCGGCGGCGGCTGCGGCGTGGAAGTGGGAACGCTCCCCGCCGCCGCGTCCGCGGCGGTGCTACTCACAACCCCCTCCCGTCCCGGGCGCGCTGGGGGGCGCGCCGCGCCGGCCCTTCGTCTGGGCGTAGTACTCGCGCTCGGCGAGGTCCAGGTCCGCGTCGACCATCATCTGGACGAGTTCCTTGAAGCGCACCTTGGGCTCCCAGCCGAGGACCTGGCGCGCCTTGCGCGGGTCAGCCAGCAGCACGTCGACTTCCGTCGGCCGGAAGTAGCGCGGGTCCGTCTTGACGAAATCGTGGTAGTCAAGCTGCAAGCGGCCGAACGCCTGCTCGCACAGCTCGCGCACGGAGTGCGACTCGCCCGTGCCCACCACGAAGTCGTCGGGCTGGGTGTGCCGCATCATGCGGTGCATCGCGTCGACGAAATCGCCGGCGAAGCCCCAGTCGCGCTTGGCTTCCAGGTTGCCGAGGTAAACCTCTTTCTGAAGGCCGACCTTGATGCGCGCCGCCGCCCGCGTCACCTTGCGCGTCACGAACGTTTCGCCGCGGCGTGGCGACTCATGGTTGAACAGGATCCCGTTCACCGCGAACAGGCCGTACGCCTCGCGGTAGTTACGCGTCACGTAGTAGGCGAAGATCTTCGCCGCCGCGTAGGGGCTGCGCGGCTCGAACGGCGTCTGCTCGTGGATCGGCCCGCTGGTCGCGTTGCCGAACATCTCGCTGCTGGAGGCCTGGTAGAAACGCACCTGGGGGTTCACGTCGCGGATGCACTCCAGGAGGCGCAGGGCCCCCAGACCACCGACATCCGCCGTGAATTCCGGTTGGTCGAAGCTGACGCGCACGTGCGACTGGGCGCCCAGGTTGTACACCTCGTCGGGCATGACCTGCGTCATGATGCGGCGCAGGCTGGTCCCGTCCCCCAGGTCGCCATAATGCAGGCGAACCCGCACCGGCGCCTCGTGCACGTCTTGGTACAGGTGCTCGATCCGGCCGGTGTTGAACGAGCTGCTGCGGCGAATGATGCCGTGCACCTCGTAGCCCCTGCTCAGCAGCAGCTCGCACAAATATGAGCCATCCTGCCCGGTGATGCCCGTAATCAGTGCGGTTGGCATACGTCCTCCGCAGCAGTGCGCGTCAGCGCGATCAGCGCGAACATGGCCAGGTGGTCCATCCACGCACCCAGGGCCCGCTCGACCCGGCGCCACGCCCCGAACGTCCAGCGCGGTGTCAGGCCGCGCAGCGACATGCCGCCGGACAGAAGATACCGCATCGGCATCATTGGTTCCACGGAGCGGATCCGCCATTGCGGGAACTCGCGCTCGAATTGGGCGCGGTCGCGGCAAAAGACGATCCACGGCAGTGCGCCGTTGGCGCCTGAGAGCGGACCGGCCGGCGGGAACTCCCACTCGGCGGCGTCGGGCGCAAATGGCTCGTGGTGCAGGCGCGTGTAGACGAACCGCGACCAAGCCGTGATCCACGGCTCGATCATCACCACGGCTCCACCCGGGGCGACGCAGCGCGCGGCCGCCGCGAAGAACGTGCGGACGCGCGGGAGGTGGTGCAGGACATCAATCATGACGATGGCCCGTAGGCTGCGTGGCGGAAAGTCGAGCGTCTGCGCATCGACGACGCGGTCCACGCCGGGGCAGGGAAAGACCTCGGAGGTGATCACGCCGGGAATGCGGTCGGGCATGAAGCCCGCCCCGCTGCCGAGTTCGAGCACCGGCAGGTCACCGCCCGGCAGCTTGGCGGCGATGGCCTCGTACCATTCCTCGTAGATTCGCCGCAGGAACGGTTTGTGGCGCAGGACGTGCCGGCGCAACTCCGTGGTGCGCGGATCATCGAGGTCGCGGCCGCGTGTGAGGGGCTCGGCGAGCCAGGCCTTCAGATGCGCCACGGCGCTGCGCATGCCTGCGTCTCCACCGCTAGCGCTCCGCTCGCCGCCGGGCCAGCAGAAGGATTCTCCAGTCTTTGTCGGTGGCGGCCCGGGACGTGTCGCCGAGCGGATGCACGCCGAGCATGTCGAGGCCGGCCAGCTCGGCCGCCTCCGCGATCACCTTCGCCGGCCAGAGCGTTTGCACGAGTTCATGGGTGCCGCGCTCGCGCCGGGCGGTCGCCTTGTCCTGCGCCTCCAGTGTGTAGTGCAACACCGTGCGCAGCGCCATCGGATCGGTCCTGCCATGGACCATGGTGCGCAGCGTGTGCGTGGCGGTTTCCACCAACGTCTCCTTGTCGCGCGGCGGATCGAGCAACGCGGCCACGCCGTTCCAGGCGTCGCAGACCAACGACGCCCCCGGCCGCAGCCGTTGGGCGATCGCCGCCAGGAACGTCTGCAGCGCTGCGAGCGTGCCGAGATAGTTCACGACGTTGAACAACGCCAGGGCGATGTCAAAGCCCTCGTCGGCCAGGTCCTCCACGCGGCCATGGAAGTACCTGATTCGTGCGTGGAGTTCCTCTGGCAGCGCTGCCCGCTTCTGCTCGGCCAGCTCCACCATACGGGCATCGACTTCGACGCCCACGACGTGGTGGCCGCACCGAGCGCAGGCCAGCGTGTGCCCGCCGGTACCGGACCCGATCTCGAGTACACGCCTTGCCGGCTGGGCTATGCCGCCCAACGCGAGCGCACGCTGAATCTCACCGGCGTAATCCTTGTCCGCGAACAGCGTGTCATAAAAGCGATAGAACATCGCTCAACCCCGGTAGAAGTCACGCACCGCATCGCAGACGTAGTGCACGTCGTCGACCGGCAGCGCCGGAAACGACGGCAGGCATACGCCGTTCTCGAACGCGTAGATGCTGCCCGGGAAGCGCGCCTCCTCGAATTGCGCCCGGCGGGCCGGGTCGTCGCGCAAGTACGCAAACGCCGGCTGCCGGTGCAGCGGATAGAAGAACGTCCGCGTCTGAATCCCGCGCGTTTCCAGGAACGTCATCAGCGCCGGCGCGCGCTCCGCGTAGATGGCAATGCGAAACGGAATGTACGTCGAGTCCGGCGTGACCGACACCAGCCGCACCTGCGGAATTGCCGCGAGCCGCGCGCGATACAGCTCCAGCAGCGTTTGCTTCCGCGCGACGATCTGCTCCAGCCTGGCGAGCTGCACGAGCCCGATCGCCGCCTGCAAGTCCGTCATGCGGAAGTTGTAGCCGATCGCCGGATGGATGAACGAGCCCCGGTCCATGCGCCCCTGGTTCCGCAGGAGGCGCAGCGCTGCGTAGGGCCGCTCGTCGTCCGTGACGATCAGCCCCCCCTCGCCGGTCGTGATCGTCTTGTCCGCGAAGAAGGAGAAGCAACCCACGTCGCCAAAAGTGCCCGCGTGGCGCCCGCGGTAGCGTACGCCGATCGCCTGGGCGGCGTCCTCGATCACCAGCAGCCCGCGCTGCCGGGCAAAATCGACGAGCGGCCCGATCGGGCAGGTCATCCCGTAAATGTGCACCGGCATGATGGCGCGCGTCGCCGGCGTGACTGCGGCGGCGAAGTGCTCGGGCCCGGCCTGCAGTGTCTGCGGGTCGATGTCGCAGAACAGGGGCGTCGCGCCGGTCATTTCCACGGCCGTGGCCGAGCCCATGAACGTGAAGTCCGGCACGATGACCTCGTCGCCGGGGCCGATCTCCAGCGCCCGCAGGCCCAGGTACAGCGCGAGCGTGCCGTTGGGCGCCAGCACGGCGTGACGCGCGCCGGTCAGCGCCTTTAACCGCTCCAGAAAGCGCGCGCTCTGCGGGCCTTCGGTGATCCAGTTCTGCGCGAAGCAGTCGCGCAGCGCCGCGTACTCGTCGTCCCCGATGAACGGCGCGAACTGCAGCACCTGCCTTGCCATGCCTCAGCCTCGAAAACGCCAGAAGGCGTTCAGCGCCATCTTCGCCAGAATGTATCCGTGGTACCAGACGCGGGTTTTCGTCTGACCATACGGCCGCGGACGATAGTGAATCGCCTGCTCCGCGCATAGCAGGCCGAGCCGGACCGCCCCGAACAGCAGCTCGAAATCGCCAAACGGGTCGTCAATGCCCCACTCGTTCCACCGGGCGCGGATCTTCTCAAAATCCGCCTTCCGCACGGCCTTGATGCCGCTCAGCACGTCCGTCAGATGGCCACCGAACAGCCAAGAGAAGAAATACGCGAAGCTGCCGTTCCCCAGTTGGTTTGCCAGCGGCATCGCGTTGAGCGCGAGCGGGTAGATGAAGCGCGAGCCTTCCAGGAATTCCGCGTGCCGCCGGCGCAGCGCCTCGTACACGTAGCGGACATTCTCCGGCGGCGAAGTCATGTCCGATTCGAGCAGAATAATGATATTGCCACGGGCCTGCGAGAAGCCTGCGCGAATCGCATCCCCCTGCCCCTTGCCGGGCTGGCCGATCACGCGGATGTTCTTTTCCGGATATACCTGCCTCACGCGCTCGATCTCCGCCCGCGTGCCGTCCGTCGAATGCCCCTCGACAAACAGGATTTCCTGCGCCGGCGTCAGTTGCGGAATCGCCTGCACGAGCGGCTCGATATTGTCGCGCTCATCACGGCAGGTCAGGCAGACGGTCACCGACTCGTCAGGCAGCGGCGCCGGCGGCAGCGGCCGGAAGACCTGGAACTGGTTGAGCTTGAGCCAGTCCAAAAAGAACAGGAACTTGCCGACGGCGTTCGTCAGCGGCCCCAGCCCGAGCAGCCGGAACGGACAAATCTGCCAGCGGGCCACGGCGGTGCGCTGGAACCCGGCTGTCGTCAGCACATTGTTCAGATCGCGAATCGACAGCCAGTTCTGCAAGCCGCCGCGCCGCTTGAGGGCCAGTTTTTCCGCGAGTCGCAGCCCCGGCCTCCACAGGTAGTTGTACGAATAGACGATCACGCGTGTTTCGGGCCGGCACAGGCGCAAGAGCTCGCACAGGAACGCACCGATGTCCGGGCAGCTCCCCAGCGCGTTCTTCAAGATGATGTAGTCGAACGTCCCCGTGATCGGCCGCAGATCGTAGCCGCCGTAGCGCTCGAACCGCGTCGGCCCCGCCACGCGGGGGTCCGTGCACAGGAACACCCCCCGGCGGGGCTGCAGGGCGGCGAGATCCCAGTCCCCGTCGTAGCCCGCCAGCAGCACGTCCTGCCCCGGGGGCACGACCAGCTCGAAGAAGTCGCGCACCGCGCGGTGGTAGTACGGGTACCACGTGGGCTTCATCAGATAATCCGGTACGGCGTTGTCGGTCGATACACGCGGAAGAGCGCGATCAGCTCGCGAAGGCCCTCGTCCAGCGACCGCTGCGGCTGGTAGTCCAGCGTGGTGATCTTGTCGAAGCAGATGAGGAAGTTGCGCACGTCGGGGTCGGTGAGATCGGAGTCGATGATCGCGAAGTCCGCGTGCGCCTTGATGCGCTCGGCGAGCTGCCGCTTCGACAGGTTGAGCTGGTCGGTGCCGACGTTGAAGACCTGCCCGCGCATCACGTCAAACCGGTCCAGCGCCAGCAGGTACCCGCGAATCGCGTCGTCGATGTGCAGGAACGTGCGGATGCTGCGCGAATCGAACAGCACCAGCGCCCGCTCATGCACCACGCGCATCACGAAGTCGTTCGGCATCAGGTCCCAGCGCATTCGCGGTGCCACGCCGAAAACCGTCGCGAAGCGCAAGGCCACGCAGTTTGCGTGCTCCAGGCAGCGCTTCTCACCCTCGTACTTCGTGACAGCGTACAGGCTCGCCGGGTGGACCGGGCTGTCCTCCGTGCACAGCTCGTCGGACTTTCCGTAGATCGATGTTGTCGAAGCGTAGATCAGTCGCTGGTCGCGCCCGAGGCACGACACCAGTCGGTCCGTCCCGCCCACGTTGATCATCTGCGCGGAATGCGGGTTTGCCTCGCACGCCGGGTAGCCGCTGATGCCTGCGAGATGGAAAACGCAGTCAAACGGTGTGACATCGCCTGGCTCGATATTGCGAATGTCCTTCGCCACCAAAGTGATGCGCGGGAAGTGCCGGAACAGGAACAGCGCCGGCTCCATCCCGTACATGAAATTGTCGAAGACGGTGACTTCGTGCCCGCGTTCGAGCAGGGCCTCGCTCAGCTTCAGCCCCTTATAGCCTGCACCGCCGGTAATCAGGATTTTCATGCGTGCGCCCCGTTTGGCTCCGCATCCGACCGTACTACCACACCCGGGCGCGAAATCTTACCCGTCCCCAGGTGGCGGGCCAATCAGCGACCTTCGTTTCTCCGTCCGCGGCTTACTTCGCCTCCGCGTGCAGCGCGACACCGCCGATCGCCGGCACCTGAACCGTGATCTCGCGGCCGGTCACCGCGGTGGCCGCCGGCTTACCGAAGGCGGGCGCCCAGGCCGTGGGCAGGTCCTCGGGCAACGCCACGCGCACCGCGCGCGGCGTATCCGAAGCATTCAACACGATCAGCACGTGCTCGCCCTCGCCGCTGCGCACGAACGCCCAGACGTCCGCCAGATCATCCGTCAGCAGCGTGCGGAACGTGCCGCTGCGCAGGGCCGGGTGCTGATGGCGCAGGGCAATCGCCTGCCGGTAGAACGCCAATTGCTCGTCCATGACGGCGTTTTCCTGCGGCTGGTCATAAGGCTCCAGGTCTTTCCACAGCATGGGTTTGCGGTTCGTCGGATCGTCCGCGCCCCACATGCCGACCTCGTCACCGTAGTAGATCATCGGCGCGCCGACATACGTCATCTGCAGCAGGACGACAAGCCGGGCCCGCGCGTAGGCTTCCGGCGGAGGCTTGGAGTTGTCGTACTTGGGGTTGTTGTCCTGCACGCGATTCTGGCGGTCATACTCGCGGTCGGGGTTCAACGCCATGGAGGCCAGCCGGTCCGTGTCGTGCCCGTCGATCAGGTTCTGCAGGGCGTAGGTCGCGACCGCCGGGTAGGCCAGACGCAACTCCGCCAGGCGGGCGGCGGCGTCACTGGCCGTGATCTTCTGCGCCCGGTTGAAAACCCAGGCTACGGCCACGCGCGCGAACTCGTAATTCATGACCGCGTCGAAGTGCTGCCCGTCAAGCCACTGATCGGCCCGGTTCCAAATCTCGCCGGTGATCAGGGCCTGCGGGTTGATCTGCTTGACGAACTGCCGCCATTCCTCCCAGTGCGGCCGGGGGATGTCGTTGGGCACATCGAGCCGCCAGCCGTCGATACCGTCGTCGGGCCGGCCATCGCCGTTCGGATCCAGCCAGCGGCGCGTCACGTTGAAGATGTGTTGCTTGACCGCGTCGCTGGCGAAACCGTTCTGGCTCTTGCGGAAGACCGGCATGTGGGTGAAGCCCGCCCAGCCCGTGTAGTCGAACGGGTCCCAGGAAGTCACGTCGAACCAGTCCGCGAAGCGCGAACTCTTGCCGTTTTTCCGCACGTCGATGAACGCCGGGTGCTGATCGCCGACGTGGTTGAATACGCCGTCCAGAATCACCTTGAAGCCGAGCTCGTGGGCCTGCTTCAGGAACGCCAAAAATCGCTTGTCGCTCTCCGTCCACTGCCACGTCGCCGGATCAAGCAGATCCTCTTTGGCCGCGACGGCGTCGTAATCGCCGACGGTGCCGAAGTGGTCGTCAATGTGGACGTAGTTTTGCACGTCGTACTTGTGATAGGACGGCGCCTTGAACACCGGCATCAGGTAAAGCGCATTGACGCCGAGCTCCTTGAGGTACGGCAACTGCGCCGCGAGCCCATCGAGGTCGCCGCCGTAGCTCCGGTCGAACACGAAATTCTTGTAGAACGTCTGCCCGTCCTGGCCTTCCCACTCCGATGGTGTGAACCATTCGCTCGTCCACCGGCGGACCGGTTGCGGGTCGTTGGCCGGGTTGCCGTTGCGGAAACGGTCGATCAGCACCTGGTACCAGATGGCGTGCGGGGCCCAGGCCGGCGTCGCGAACATCCCCGCCTCGGTGAAGCTGTACCGGTATGTGTGCGGGTCGCCGACTTTCCCGGCGCCGTCATCGAGCACGAACGTGTACTCCACGCTCCGCACGTTCGGCGCGCGCGGGCTGGTTCCGGCCGGCATCGGCACGCGCGTTTCCCAGTACGAGAACAGCGGCCCCTCGCAGGCCACCTTCATCGCGGTCAGCTCTCCGCCCTTCACCGCGAGCCAGACGTGCTGCACGTCATGCGCCAGCGTGCGATAGCGCAGCGAGACGTGCTCCAGATCGACCGGCTGCACGTACAGCGGCGCCGGCGGACGATGCGCCAGGCCAATAACGTCGATCTTCCCGTCGGCCACCTTGCCGGCCGAGACCCTCGTGCGTGCCAGCCGGCCCAGGCGCAGGATCGAGTTGAACCCGCCGTGGCCATCCGCGACGCGGTCCACGTTGGCCGGGTCGGCGAACCACTGGTCCTCATCGACCAGGAACTTGTATTCGTACACGCCCGTGCCGAGGAGCACGTCCGCGGTCCAATCACCGTTCGCGTCGGGCCCCTGCATGGGATGGACCGCGCGGTCCCAGGCGTTGAAGGAGCCGACCACCGACGCCCGCTGCGCCGCCGCAACCGGGCGGAAACGGAACGTGCAGCGCCATTCGTCCGGCTTGGTCGTCGGCGCCGCGGTGATCGAGGCCGGCAGCGCCGACGCGTCCTCGGCCGCGATGACGGGCTCCAGCGGCGGTGCCGGCGGCCACTCGTTCTGGGCCGCGACCGGCACGGCTCCGGCCCTCGCGGCCACAAGCACGGCGACAATACCCAGACCCCGCGCGAGCCCGCGCGCCGACCATGGTGCGGTTTTTAGCGTTGTCATGGCGGGTAGTGTAATCCCGGCCATCCGGCCTGCAACACCGCTCCGGGCGAAGCGCACCCGCCGCATTCCGTTGCTGAGTCAACCGCCCGTAGCCGACCCGCGACTGCGCAGCCGCTCGAGCGCCTGCGGCAGCATGTCGAGCAGATAGTCACAGCCTTCGCGAAAGGCCGTCACGTACTCGCGATCGCGGCGCAAGCGCCGGCGGGCCGTCGTCGGCGTTTCCGGCACGCCGTCACGGATCGCGCGGTCCGCATGCAGGCGCCGCAGCTCCGCCTTCTGGGCCACCTGGCTGACCATGTTGTAGGTTCGCCCGTGCCGCTGCATTTTCGTCCGCAATTCATCCATCCGCAGCACGCGCCGGTTGAACGCGTCGCGCCGGTCCAGCAAACCGGTCAACTCGTCCAGCAGCGCGATCGTCTCGGTCGCCGTCTGCCGAATCTCGCGCAGCTCCGCCAGCCGCTGCTCCAGCGCCGCACACGCGGCCTGCAGCGCGGCCGTCGCCGACGGGGTCGGCGGGCTGGCCAGCAGGTCCGCCGGCAGCGGGCGCGTGCAGAACTGCCTGGCCGCGGCCCGCAGCGTCATAACCTCCGTCCCCTCCAGCCGCATCCCGCCCTCGCAGGCATGGATGATGCGCGTCTTTGTCGCCAGAAACTCCGCCTGGAACTGCTCGGCGTAGGTGCGCATCTGCTCGTCGGTGTAGGCGTCGCGCCCGTGCACATCCTTCACGACCGTCAGCACGCCGCGCGACCGCACGATCCGCTCCCATTGCTTCATCTCGATGGTCTGAAAGCGGCTGAGCTCCGGGCGCCAGATCCGCTCGATCGGCATCCCGGGCGGGTAGTAGAGCCCCTCGCTGAACGAGAGATCCTGGCCGACGAGAATCACCGGATCGCAGCCGAGGTGCTCGGCGAGATAGAAGGCGAGGTGTGCCACCGTGCTGCCCGCGCGCAGCCCCGCCCGCCGCGGTGCCGCCTCGCGCAGAATGTCGTCCAGGAATTGCGAATGCAGCACGTGCATCCGTCCGCGAAAGGCGTCCAGCACGTGCCAGGACACTTTCGGCTCGGCGACGAGGACCGTGTCGCCGAAGTCCGGCACGCCGCGGAAGAACTCCGCCGAGAGCTCGTGGTAATCGAGGCTGGTGACGAAGTGCGGCTGCACGCCGCGCGCCAGCAGCGTCTTCAGCACGGTCTGAACGGCAATGATGACCGCGTGGTCGCGCAGGCCCGCGAGCTGATCGATGTTGCGCGCCAGGGACGGGCCGGCTGCAACCAGGATGGCGGGGTAGCCCGCCGCGCGGCCCGCGAGCACTTCCACGCTCGGATGCACCAGGTACGCCGGCAGGTTGAACGCCGCGTTCCGGCACGTCGTCCGCGCGTTGCGCACGACGGAGACCATCTGCAGGCGCGCGAAGCCGGCGAAGTCGCGCATCAGCCGGCTGATCTCGGTGTGAAACCGCGTGTGATAGCGGTGCATGTGGGCCGGATTGATGAAATGCAGACCGAGCATGAGCGGCGTCATGATCGGCCGCAGTCGCTCGTGCACGGCGGATTTGTCGGCGGACGTGAGGAACGTCAGGCGGCGCTCCCGCAGCGGGACGGTTAGGTCGGTCACACACAAGGCGGCCTTGATGAGGGCTACGTCGTCCTCGGCGATGATCAGCAGCGCCTGCGTAAAGCGGCGCTCGATCTCGGCGACGTGATATCCCAGGCCGAGGCCACCCACCAGAAAGCAAAGGTGCTCGAGATCCTCCTCCGGCCTGTCGTCGCCCCCCGCCGCGTCCGCGCCGCGCTGCGTCTGGGCCTGCACCAGCGCCCGAGCCTCGTCCACGGGGTGGTAGCGGCTGTGGGCGTAGATGGGCCGGCCGTCATCCGCGGCCAACCGCACGGTGACGTGGCCGTCCCGCGTCGGCTCCAGCGGCGGTAGCGCGGCGAACGGCAGAGCGTCGACGCGTCCCGCCAGCTCGGGATCGGTCGCGTACAGTTCCGCCAGGTTGGCGAGGTAACGGCGTAGAGAGGGTGCTGAGACGTCGCAGGACGGGGCGGCAGGCTCCATGAGGGCAGTTTCGGCCCAGGAGCGCCGGCTTGTCAACGAGCGGCGGCCGTGTGTCCGGAAGACATGGTTTTCAGCGCTGGCGAACCGCCGGCGCGCACCCGATCACGGTCGCGCTCCCCGTGGCCGGGCCGACGTCAGGCTGGGTACGAGGGACGGCGCGTTTTTTTCGTCGGAAGCGCTCAAGAATTCGCACGCGCGCGGCCGATCGTGGAGGGCGTGGAGCTGCGCTGGCCATGGATGGCCCGCCGGGCAGCGGTTCGCTGCACCGGCACTCGTGAGAGAACCCAGTTCGCCCCACGCACAACGAGAGGCATCCCAGAGGAGCGCCCGCATGTTCAAAGAGGCTGTCGCGAGCACGGTTACGGTTCCGAGTCCCGCCGTAGTCCTAAAGTCCTCGGCCTTGCCGCTGGACACTGTCTGCTCGCCGGGCGCCTATGTCTGCAACTGGAGCGGGCACCTGTTACGCGTGCCATCGGGCAGCTTGGCGACCACCGGCACACTGGCACTCAACATCGTGGGCGGCGAGCCGCTCACCGTGACGAAGATCAGCGACGACCCTGATCTCCCCCTGCCCCAGGCGCGCGGCCTGGCGTGGCGCCTCGGCTTGAGCGTCGGCTTCTGAGTCCACGTCTTCCGACAGGCATCCGACAACCGTGAGCGCCAGCCGGGCCGTACCGGCACCGCAGCGTGCGCGCTCCGCGTTGCGGTTACGTGCGCCGCGCGGCAAAAAACTGACGGGCGAACGCGCACCAACGGAATCCGACAAGTGTTGTGATTTGACTTTCGCGCGCGCGTGTGGAAGACTCCTTATGCGCGTGGCGGGCCATAGCTTTGTGGGTCAACGTGGTCCGCGCAACCACGCCCAAGCGGGCCAAGAGTCGCCAGGAGGGGAAGAAAGCGCGTCCTTGGGCGCCAAGTGCCGGCGACTCGTTCGTCAACCCGGAGAATCACCGTCCGCGGCTGCAGCATGGACGCCATTCTCCGGATCGCGCGCACCACTGGCTCCGAGCGTCGTATGCCTTCTGGAAGAGCTTCGGACCAGCTGGGGCCCGCCACTCGCGCTTGATCCGGCCCGCGGAGCGCGGCTGGCCTCGCCCAGCGACGGGGAAACGGAGGTCACGGATGATGCTTGGCGTAACCGAACACACGCAGGCTGGCTGGATCGGACTCGTGCCGCCGGGGGTCAGCATTCCATTCGACTCGATTCGGGCCCCGGGCACGTACGTCTGCAACTGGAACGGCCATCTGCTGCGCGTGCCGGAGTCCGCGCTGGTGCCCGACGGAGTCATCAACCTCGTCGGCCCCGAGCCGTTGTTCGTCACAAAGATCAGCGATGACCCGGCGGTGCCACTCGGGCGCGCCAGGCAGGTGGCAACGGATATGCAGCTCGCCGTCAGCTTTTAGGAAGTCACGGACGGCGTGCGGCGGGGGCGCGGCACCGGATTCCGCATCTTCTCGCGCGGCGATCGGGCATCTGGCCCGGCTGCCGCGTTTGACTGGCGGGGCTACGGGCGTGTGCGCGGTGTGCAAATAACGGCGGCCCGGCGTCTCGCTGGAGACGCCGGGCCGTATAAGCCGGCGATCACCTACTCTTGCCCGATCAGGACTACCATCGGCCGGGCGGGCTTAACTACTGAGTTCGGAATGGGATCAGGTGTGGCCCCGCACGTAAACTCACCGGCAGTTCGTGTGCCCGCCGCGCGGGGGCGCGGCGGACGTGGCACTCAAAGTATGGCGATAGGTGGGATGAACGGGTAGACCGCGCCGGCGGTTCTCGGGTTGGTGCGTCTTGCATTGGGGCTGCCCAGCGGATCATAAATGTGGTCAAGCCCTCGACCGTTAGTACCGGTAAGCTGAGGACATCTCTGTCCTTACACACCCGGCCTATCAACCTGGTAGTCTTCCAGGGGTCTTCTGCTCACCCGAAGGGAGCACCGAGTCCTCATCTTAGGGACGGCTTCACGCTTAGATGCTTTCAGCGTTTATCCAATCCGTGCTTAGCTACCCTGCCGTGCCGCTAGCGCGACAACAGGTACACCAGAGGCACGTACCACCCAATCCTCTCGTACTAGGGTGATGGCCCTTCAAGACTCGTACGCCCACAGCAGATAGGGACCGACCTGGCTCACGCCGGTCTGAACCCAGCTCGCGTACCACTTTAATCGGCGAACAGCCGAACCCTTGGGACCGCCTACAGCCCCAGGATGTGATGGGCCGACATCGAGGTGCCAAACGACTACGCCGCTATGGACGCTCGGTAGTCATCAGCCTGTTATCCCCGGAGTACCTTTTGTCAGTTGAGCGATAACCCTTCCACACGGGATTACCGGATCACTAGGGCCTGCTTTCGCATCTGCTTGACCTTTATGTCTCACAGTTAAGCCGGCTTATGCCCTTGCGCTCTACGCACGATTGCCAACCGTGCTGAGCCGACCTTTGCACTCCTCCGTTACCTTTTGGGAGGAGACCGCCCCAGTCAAACTGCCCACCTAGCACGGTCCCCCGCCCGGATTCACGGGACGGGGTGAGGTAACTAATAGCACAAGGGTGGTATTTCAACGTTGGCTCCCCGGCGGCCGGAACCGCCGGATCAAAGCCTCCCACCTATCCTACGCATGCGATACCAATTACCAATACCAGGCTGCAGTAAAGGTTCACGGGGTCTTTCCGTCTTGCTGCGGGTACACGGTATCTTCACCGCGACTTCAATTTCACCGAGTCGGTCCTTGAGACACTGCTCCAGTGATTACGCCGTTCATGCACGTCGGAACTTACCCGACAAGGAACTTCGCTACCTTAGGACCGTCATAGTTACGGCCGCCGTTAACCGGGGCTTCGGTTGCCAGCTTCGCCTTGCGGCTGACCGACTTCCTTAACCTTCCGGCACCGAGCAGGCGTCAGTCTGTATACATCCTCTGTACGAGTTAGCACAGACCTGTGTTTTTGATAAACAGTTCCCAGAGCCGTTTCTCTGCGCCCTTCTCTTGCGAGGGAGGGCCCCCTTTTCCCGAAGTTACGGGGTCAAATTGCCTAGTTCCTTAAGGACCGTTCTCTCGAGCGCCGTTAGGATACTCTCCTCGCCCACCTGTGTCGGTTTTGGTACGGATCCGCATTTTGTCCCCGAACGGCTTTTCTCGGTCAACACGCCATGTGCTTCGGCAACAAAGCGGCCTCGTCCTTGCGGACACCCTCTATGCTCGTAGTGGGCCACACTTTGTGTTGACGTCCCCGTCGGTTCAACCGCATACGGAGTACAGGAATATTAACCTGTTGTCCATCGTCTACGCCTTTCGGCCTCGACTAAGGTTCCGACTAACCCTGGGCGGATTTCCCTTCCCCAGGAAGCCTTGGGCTTACGGCGAGCGGGATTCTCACCCGCTTTATCGTTACTCATACCGGCATTCTCACTACCACAGGCCGACACCACTCCTTACGGTATGGCTTGTATCTCCTGTGGTACGCTCCCCTACCGCGCTTGCGCGCCCGTAGCTTCGGCGCCACGCTTAGTCCCGATCATCATCGGTGCCCATTTTCTCGACCAGTAAGCTATTACGCACTTTTTAAATGGTGGCTGCTTCTAAGCCAACATCCTGGCTGTCACGGAAAACAGACTTCCTTATGCACTCAGCGTGGCTTGGGGGCCTTAGCTGACGGTGTGGGTTTTTTCCCTTTTGAGCATGAACATTAGCGCCCACACTCTCACTCCCGGGATAGTCGTCACGGTATTCGGAGTTTGATTGAAGGAAGTACTCTGGAAGAGCCTTCGTTTCATTCAGTAGCTCTACCCCCGTGACGTAGTGGCCCGAGGCTGTCCCAAAAGACATTTCGGGGAGAACCAGATATCTCTGAGTTTGATTAGACTTTTACTCCTCCCCACAGCTCATGCCAGAACTTTTCAACGTTCACGGCTTCGGTCCTCCAGGACGTTTTACCGTCCCTTCAACCTGGCCATGGGTAGATCACTCAGGTTCGGGTCTACCGCATACGACTAAACGCCCTATTCAGACTCGCTTTCGCTTCGGCTGCGTGCCGGAGGCACTTAACCTCGCCGTATACGATAAGTCGCCGGTCCATTATGCAAAAGGTACGCGGTCAGCCGGGCGAGCAAGCCCGCCATCGGCCTTCCACAGCTTGTAGGTACATGGTTTCAGGTACTTTTAACTCCCCTAGAAGGGGTGCTTTTCACCATTCAGTCGCCTTACTTGTTCACTATCGGTCGTGCAGGAGTACTTAGCCTTGCAGGGTGGGCCCCGCATGTTCAGTCAGAGTTCCACGGCATCCGACCTACTCGACCGCCGTCGCTCACCTGTCGTCTACAGGACTGTCACCTTCTGTGGTCGCCCGTTCCAGAGCGTTCGACTGAGCTCACAACGACGTATGGCTCGCGGCCATGGGCTAATCCGCTTTCGCTCGCCGCTACTCACGGAGTCTCGGTTGATTTCCTTTCCTCCAGGTACTGAGATGTTTCAGTTCCCTGGGTTCGCTCCAGACGGCCTATGCATTCAGCCGCCGGTGACACCAGCTGGTTGCCCAGTGGCGCCGGGTTGCCCCATTCGGAAATCTCCGGATCAAAGCCTGTTTGGCGGCTCCCCGGAGCTTTTCGCAGCCTACAACGTCCTTCATCGCCTCTGCACGCCTAGGCATCCACCATATACCCTTAGTAGCTTGACCACATTTATGAAACGCTGCGGCCAAGACGCACCTTCTCTCCACTGTCGGAGATCAGGATTCTTAACGAGAGAACCAAGTCCGCCCCGTCCAGCATCCTCGCGGACGCCAAACGGGCGCCGACTCGAAATCCGGTTTGGATACCCATTCATACCCACCTATTCACTTGTCACAGACCGCGCGACCCTCAGGCCGCGGCCCGCGGTTGCAGGCTTTCAGGCACCCGTCGGTGCCCAGAAGCGCACAACCCACAGACCAGGCTGCCGATCCACTGGAGCCGACCGGGATCGAACCGGCAACCTCCGCGTTGCAAACGCGGCGCTCTCCCAACTGAGCTACGGCCCCGGGGCCATTGACCAGGTCACGCCTAGTCGCACTTGCCGGTGCCTCAGGTCCCGCCGCCGCGGAAGAGCCGCCAGGCGAAGAACCCAACTATAGCCACTAGAGCTATAAACTGCAACGTCGCGAGGTCCACCGTGACCTCCGCCGGCTCACTTTCGTTGCCGGCCACCACTGGGCCCGACAAGATTCGAACTTGTGACCTCGTCCTTATCAGGGACGCGCTCTAACCAACTGAGCTACGAGCCCTTCTGCGTCGAGGCCCGACGGCGGCCTCCAGGCGGTCCGTCGGAGGAACCCAGTTCGCCGGGCGGCACAGCCATTCCGCCCTGCACCGCCGGGCAATGCTCCTCCCCGGTCCACTGCGACGCGGGGAGCAGTGTAATGTACCGCCGGCGAGCGACATGTCAAGCCGCACCGACCAGAAAAATCGTTCCCGCCCGGCCGCCCCCGCGCCAAAGCCCACACCCGAGCCGCTAAACCACTTAGGAGCAAGTAATTACGCCACGCTGCCCAGCGACAGCGCTATCGAAACCGGGCACGCCTCCCGCGGCACTCAGAACGACGCGCCGAACGCGAAACTGAACACCCGCGTATCGTCGTCGTCGCTCTTGACCAGCGGGAACCCCAAATCGAAGACGATCGGCACCGGCCCGAAGAAATCGACCTGGATCCGCAGGCCGAAGCCCGCCGCCGCGCGCCAGCTCGAAATCTCGAAGCCTTCCTCGACCGTGCCCATGTCGATGAAGGTCACGCCGCGGAAGTTCTTGCCGTACAGCGGGAAGGAATACTCCCCACCGGTCAGCACGACGAAGTCGCCACCTATGGGCTGGTTCTTGATGCCCGAGCGCGGCGAGATGCCGCGATAGCTGAAGCCGCGCAGCGACCCGAACCCGCCGGCGTAGAAGCGCTCGAAGACGGGCGCATCGCCAGTGATGTACCCCACGTCGGCGCGCAGGGCGACGACGCTCTTGCGGTCGAGGATGTCGGTGCGCACCGTCTTGTACCAGGCCGCGCTGATCGCCGGCTTGCCGAAGTTGTACTCTCCGCCCAGCGCCCCGACCTGCTCCCAGCCGAAGCTGACGCGATAGCCCTCGGTCGGCAGGAGCCGGCTGTCGGTCGTGTCGCGGACGATGGCGAATTTCAGCCCGGTCAGCGTGTGGTTGCCCTTGGCTTCGCGGATATCGCGGGCCGCCAGCGGATCTACATCGGTGATATCGACCACTTCGAGGCGCACCGCGCCTTCGATCGCCCAGCCGTCGAGAAAGCCGCCGCTGAAACGCTTGCTCAGCGAGGCGGTCAGGCCGACACGTTCCTCGTCGTACCCTTCGCGGCCGCGCTGGAACAGGTACGCCGACGTGTCGAGCCGCAGCGGGCGATCGAGCAGGTAGGGCTCCGTGAAGCTGATGCGGAAACGCGTCACCTCGGTGCCGGGCTCAGCCTGGAACAGCAGGCGTTGCCCATCGCCCTTGAAGGCCCGCCCGCGGAAGAACTCGCCCCAGGTGCGCGGCCAGTCAAACAGGTCAAAGTTGCGGTTGTCGATGCTCAGCGAGCCAATCACGCCGCTGTCGCTGCTGACGCCGAACCCGATCAGGAACTGCGTCGTCTCGGTCTCCTCGACGGTGACCAGCGCCTCGCGCTGGCCGTCGATGTCGGGCATCGGCTCGATCTGGATCCCATCGGGCTTGAACAGGCCCGTTTCGCGCAGCCGCTGCTCGGCCTTGCGGGCCTCGACCGTGTTGTAGTACTCGCCGGGATAGAAACGCAGCTCGCGGCGGACGACCTCGTCCTTGGTCTGGCGGTTGCCGCGAATCGTGATGCGTCCGATGCGGGATTGCTCGTTCTCGCTGATCACGTAGCGGAGCAGGACCAGCGCGGGCTCCTCGACGAAGTCGTAGCGCGTGTCGACCCGCGTGGCGACGTAGCCGATCTCGCCGTACATGTCCTGGATGCGTTTCACGTCGAGCTGCAACGCTTCGTCGCGCACGAACTTGTCGGGCAGCAGCTTCAGCTCCGCGCGGATGCGCGACTCGGAGAAGACACTGATGCCCTCGAAGGTGATGTCCTGGATCTTGTAGCGCGGCCCTTCTTCGATCACGAACACGAGGTCGAGGTCGGCGCGCTTGAGCGGGTCGAAATCCAGGCGATAGCCGACGCGCGCGTCGAGGTAGCCCTCGTCGCGGTAGAGCTTCTGCACGGCCAGCGCGTCGCGCTCGGCCTGCTCCTCGTCCAGCGCCCCGGCCCGGAAAATCCAGACGTACGGCTTGGTCTCCACGCGACTGCCCAGCCGCCGCGGGCTGTAGGCGCGGTTGCCCTCGTAGCGGATGTGCCGGATGCGGACGCGCGGCCCCTCGGTTATCTGGTACACGACGCGGTTGTCGGCCTGGAGCGCGACGTCGTCCAGCGTGACCGTCGCGTAGTAGTAGCCTTTCTGCTTGTACTTCTGCAGGATGTCGTCGCGGGCCCGGTTGACCTCATACATGTCCAGCACGGCTCCCGCCGCCGGGGTCAGCTCGTACAGCTCCGCGTCCGTGAAGGTCTTGTTCCCCTGCACCTCGACGGCGGCGATCGTCGGCTTCTCCTGGACGTGGAACACCACGACCGCCTGGTTGTCCTCCACCCCCATGTCCGCGTACACGCCCAGAAACTTGCGCGACCGCAACAGCTCGCGGACGTCTTCCTCCACCTGCTTGCGGACCAGGGGCTGCTCCTCGCGTGTCTTGATCACCCGGCGGATGTACGCTTCGCTGATCGCCTGGAGCCCGATGATCTCGACGCGCTTCACGACCATGCCGTCGGTCGGCTGCGGGGCCTGCCCGTAAGCCACCCCGGCAAGCATCCCCACGACCACAACCGCACACCCAACCGCCAGGGCCGTGCGCCGGCGTACACCACCCGCCGCGCGGGCGAAGTTCGTGCGGTTGGCGTCGCAGGACCGTTCCAAGGCTTGACCCGTGTCTTGCACGCTGCACCCATTCAGGAATGTGAGCTTGCGTCCCACAGGCCGCCGGCCGAGGGACCGCGCCAGAATTGCGCGTTACTATAACCGGCGCCGGGGGCCTTTCAACGGCCCCCGCGGCCGGCGTCGAGATTTGCCCCTCGCCGGCGGCGTCACGCCCGGCGGGCGGTCCGCCGTGGCCGATGGGTCTGTTGTGCAGTAGCGAGTCACCATGCGCCCTGTCATTGGTATCACGAGCAGCTTCAACACCGACACGAATTCGGATCCGCCGCGCGACCAGTTCTATCTCGTCGCCGCCTATGCCGATGCGGTCCTCACGGCCGGCGGTCTGCCCATGCCGTTGCCCGTGCCGCCGGTCGACCACGAAGGGGTGCACGACGACCTGCTCGCGCGCGTCGATGGCCTGCTCTTTACCGGCGGCCCGGACCTGAATCCCGCGCGGTACAACGACACGCCCCACCCGCAGACCGAAATCATGGACGCCCGTCGCGACGCGTTTGACGTGCCGTTCTTCCGCCGGGCCGATGCGGCCCGCGTACCGATCCTGGCGATCTGCCTGGGCTTCCAGGAAGCGCACGTGGCCCGCGGTGGCCGGCTCATCCAGCATGTGGACGATGTCCCCGGCGATCCGCTGATCCAGCACCACCTGCCGAAAGGGCGCAGCGCGTTTCACACGGTCCGGATCGCGCCCGACTCGCGTCTGGCGCGGATCGTGGGCGCGACGGAGATCGAGGTCAACAGCCGCCACCACCAAGCCGCGCAAACCGAGCACCAGGGCCGCGGGTTGCGCCCGGTGGCGTTCGCCCCCGACGGCCTGCTCGAAGCCAGCGAGGATTGCGACGGGCGGTTCCTCCTGGCGGTGCAGTGGCACCCCGAGAACCTGATTGACCGGCCCGAGCACCTCAGCCTTTTTCAAGCGCTGGTCGACGCCGCCCGACGCGGATGACAATCCGCCGAATATCCCGGCCGCCGCACATCACCGCGCCATCAGCGCGAACACGCCCCATCCAAGGTATTCCCGCGTGTACGCGACGTAGCGTTTGGGTTCCAAGGTCAGTTGGGCTCGTACCTCTTTTGCGAAGTCGTCGTCGGGATTTGCCTCGAGCCAGCGACGCATGGTGAGCCACTTGGCCGCCTCGTACCGATCCCAGCCTTCTTGGTCAGCCAGAACCATTTGCACGACGTCGTAGTCGAGGTCGCCGAAAGACGCGATAAGTTCTGGGAGCACGAGAAAGTCGGAGATGGAACCGGCCAGGCACCCCTTGGCAACATCTTCCGTCGTTGGTAAATGCAGCCAGTAGGGCTCACCGATGAGGATGATTCCTCCAGGGCAAAGACTCTTCGCCAGCAGCTCGATGGTGCCGGCGACGCCCCCACCGATCCACGTGGCACCGATACAGGCGGCCACACCGACCTTTGCGTCGGCGACGTAGCCGGCAGCGTCGCCGTGGATGAATTCGACTCGATCGGCGACTCCGAGTTCTTCAGCACGGAGTTTCGCTTGCTCGGAGAACAATTGGCTCATGTCAATGCCGACGCCGCTGATTCCGTAATCGCGTGCCCAGGTGCACAGCATCTCGCCCGAACCGCTGCCGAGGTCGAGTACACGCGTCCCCGCTTCCAGGCGCAACGCCGCACCGAGCGTGGCAAGCTTTTCTGGTGTGAACGGGTTATGGATGCGGTGAGCACTTTCGGTAATGTTGAAGATACGTGGGATGTCCAACGCAGCCACTCCTTTTGTTGGCGCCGGAAGCCGCGGAGCGGCTGCGATAATGAGGGACAGCCATCAGCACGGCCTTTCTTGACGCCAAGAGCACGCTCGATCTAGCGCTGACCCACGTCCGCGTGCGGAACAGCGTTCGCGGATTGTCGCGACGCTGCGTCGATTCGGTCAAGAGCCTGCGCTCAACGCTTGGCCGCGCAGGCGCCCCGCCGTCTCGGAGGCGAGAAGCTCTCAGTGAACTTGCCACGTTACGACGATTCCAGGTTCACCGTCCAATCACGGATCGCTCTTCGTTGCGCGCGCAAATCCGACACCACGGGCGCCGCATCAGCCCGGACAACGAACGAGCGTCGCTTGTAGCTGAGAATCTCCTCCGACCAGCCGCAGCCTTCCAGCTCCGCGCGGTTCGCCGGAACGCCGTTATGAATGACCTCAACAACCTCATCGCTGGCGATCCATGTCGTCGTGAGCTGCCCCCCGTCGTCCAGCTCGGTGGCGGTGCCGCCATTCAGCAAGCCCAGAATCTCCACCGCCGAGGCGTCGCCGAGCGGCGTGCCAAGGCGGAGGCGTTGCTTGACGTTGGGCACGTCGGATGCCTACTGCCTGCCTGCGCTGCGCTCCGGCAGATCGTGCCATCCGGTCGGCGGGTGGCGGCTTTTATCAGCACGGCGGGCGCCCACCGGGTGGTGTCCCGACGGCGCGATGCGCTGGCCGCCGATCCCCGCCCGCACCGGGGAGATTCTGAGACGTGCCGCGGTTTCTCCCGGTCGTGGTTGACTGCGGCCTGCGGTGGGCGAACAATCTGACGAGAAACACAACCACACGCGAGTTTCTCCTTCGCAGTCAAGAGACCTTTCGCGAACCCAGCATGGGCCGGTCACCAGGAGTGGCCGGCCCATCGCGTTTGGGGGCCTGCGGCGCGGAGCGGTCCCCGGCGCCAGCGCGTTATGGCACCGGCGCCGAAATTTCCGTGATTTTTCGCCTCAATTTCGTCTAGTTGCGGGCATGGGCCAGCCGCGCCGGGGCTCTTATAAGACCGCCATGCGCCGCCCGGCCGGCCTGGAAAACAGAAGTTACTATTGATGGAGGAGTGCACGGCGCCGCAACCCGGTGCCGCGAGGAGGAACGCTTCATGAAACCACGTCAGTTGCGGTGGACGCTCGTCGTATGCCTGGCAGCGGCCGCCATCGGCGCCCGCGCGGACATCATCGTGGACTATGTCATCGACGCGGGCGGCAACAACACCGATCCGCTGAACGGGCTCGCCGCCCGGGCTTCCTTCATGCTCGATGGGATGCAGCTAGCCATCCTGCTCGAGAACACCAGCACCGGCGTGCCACTCAGCTTCGAGACGTCCGACTCCCTGCTGGTCTCGCTGGGCATGAATCTGCCCGGCGGCGCCGCGATCGTCGTCGGCAACGCCGCCTACATCGGCCCCGGCTCACAGGGGCTGGGCTCGTGGGCCGGCCGTACTGCCGGCGACAGCGTCGGCGAGCAGTGGATTTGGACCAACGACTTTGGTGGCGACTTGCTGGAAGGCTGGGCGCAGGTGCTCAGCACGAGTGACGGCCAGGGTGGCGGCTCGGTGACCCGCTTCGACGGAGGCAGCGGGTCGGTGAACGGGCCGTACGGCGGAATCGCCGCCAACCCGCCCCTGCTGACCGTGCCCGGCAGCAAGCCAGCCGTGAGCAACTCCATTCTTTTCTCGCTGACGCTCTCCCGGGCGCTCACCGAGGCGGAGCTGGCCGATACGGCCTTGACGAGCATTGTCGAATTCGGGTCGGATGCCCGCTACCTGGTGCATGCGCCCGAACCAGCCGGCGTGCTGCTGGTCCTGCTGGGCGCGGCACTGTGCCGGCGCCGCACCGCCTGATCCGAGAGCCTCCGCGACCACGAGACGGCGCGGACGCCTGTCCGCAATCCACCGCAAGCGAGCCGGTCACCCAGCGTGGCCGGCCCGCTGCATTCTGGGCCCTCCCGGCTCCAACCGGGCGTCTCGCCAACACGCTGTCAATCGCCGGCCGACCGCGTAAAATGCCGGGCCTGAATTCATTGCGCCCCGTTTCAACGAAAGGTCTGCAGTGACACGCACCGCCGCCCAGGTCCGCCAGGAGTTCATCGACTTCTTCTGCCGCAAGCACGGCCACGCCTTCGTGCCCAGCTCGCCGGTCGTCCCCCACGACGACCCGACGCTGCTGTTCACCAACGCCGGCATGAACCAGTTCAAGCCGTACTTCCTCGGCACACAGACGCCGAAGCACCGCCGCGTGGCGAACACGCAAAAATGCATCCGCGCCGGCGGCAAGCACAACGACCTTGACGACGTCGGCCACGACACGTACCACCACACGTTCTTCGAGATGCTCGGGAACTGGTCGTTCGGCGACTACTTCAAGAAAGAGGCCATCACCTGGGCCTGGGAACTGCTGGTCGATCAGTGGGGGCTTGACCCGACGCGCCTCCACGCGACGTACTTCGGCGGCGACCCGGCGGAGCAGCTTGCGCCGGACACCGAGGCCCGCGACCTGTGGCTGGAAATCCTGTCGCCGGAGCGCGTGCACGCCGGCAGCAAGAAGGATAATTTCTGGGAGATGGGCGAGACGGGGCCGTGCGGGCCGTGCAGCGAGATCCACATCGACCTGACGCCGGACAAGAGCGGGGCCCGGCTGGTCAACGCGGGCGATGCCCGGGCCATCGAGATCTGGAACCTCGTTTTCATCCAGTTCAACCGCGGCGCCGACGGCAAGCTGACCCCTCTGCCGGCCAGGCACGTTGATACGGGGATGGGTTTCGAGCGCGTGACGGCGGTGCTGCAGGGGCACAACAACAACTATGCGACCGACGTGTTCGTGCCGATCATCCAGGCGATCGAGAAGATCAGCGGGCACACGTACGGAAGCGACGCAGCGACGCAGCGACGCGGCGACGCAACGGCGGGTCGCACTCCACCCGGTGGTACGGGCGTCTCGCCCGTCAATCGGTATGCCGCTTTCCGCGCCGGCGACATGCGCGACGAGGCGTGCCGCGTCATCGCCGACCACCTCCGCACGCTGACGTTCGCGATCACCGACGGGGCCGTGCCGGACAAGGAAGGCCGCGGCTACGTGCTCCGGCGCATCCTCCGCCGAGCGGTGCGTTACGGCTGGCAGTACCTGGACCTGCACGAGCCGTTCCTGTATCGCCTCATGCCCACGATCAACGCCGTGATGGGCGACGCGTTCCCCGAGCTGCGCGCGGACCCCGCGCGCATCGGCCGCGTAATCTTCGATGAAGAGGCGTCGTTCGGCCGTACGCTGGAGCGGGGCCTCGCGCTGTTCGCGGAGGCGGCCCAGCGCGCGGCGCGGCATCATGGCGAGATCCGTGGCGAGGACGCCTTTCGCCTGCACGACACCTACGGGTTCCCGATCGACCTCACGCAGATCATGGCTGACGAGCAAGGGCTGCATGTCGATCTCGGTGAATACGAGCGGCTCATGGAGGAAGCGCGCGAACGAGCCCGCGCCGCTGGCAAGACGACGGGTATGGAGGTCGACCAGTTCGCGCAACAGCTCGGCGCGGACCTCGCGCCGACGGATGACACCCCGAAGTACACGGCCGAGACGCTCGCCGCCCGCGTGGTCGCCATCGTGCTGCAGGCCGAGGGCGGTGGCGCGGTGCTGCTGACCCCGCGCGACCACCTCAAGCCCGGCGACACGGCCGCCATCGTCACCGACCGCACCTGCTTCTACGCCGAGGCAGGTGGACAGGTCGGCGACCGTGGCGAGCTAGTCACGGCGGAGGGTCGCTTCGAAATTACGGGCACGCTGCGACCGGGCCACTTCGTGCTGCACTACGGCACGCTGGTGCAGGGGACACTCGCGGCCGGCGACCAGGTCGAGCTCCGCGTGGACACCAAGCGGCGCGCGACGATGAAGAACCATACCGCCACGCACGTGATGAACTGGGCGCTGCGCGAGGTGCTCGGCGACCACGTGCAGCAGAAAGGCTCGCTCGTCGATCACGAAAAGACCCGCTTCGACTTCTCGCACCCGCAGGCCCTGACGCCAGCCGAAATCGAGCGCGTCGAGCAGCTCGTCAACGACGTGATCCAGCGGAAGCTGCCGGTGGATTACCAGGTTGTGCCGCAACAGGACGCCCTGAAGATCAACGGTCTGCGGGCCGTCTTCGGCGAGCGTTACCCCGACCTGGTCCGCGTCATGTCAGTCGGCGTGCCCGTCGCGGACCTGCTCGCGCGGCCCGACAATCCCGAATGGCGGCAGTACTCCATCGAGTTCTGCGGCGGCACGCACCTGAAGAACACCGCCGACATCGAGCACTTCGCGATTACGAACGAGGAGGCGGTCGCGAAGGGCATTCGCCGGATCGTGGCCGTCACCGGCACCTCGGCCCAGTTGACTGAAGAGATCGGGACGGCCCTGATCCAGCGCGCCGAGCAGCTCCTGCAGGGACCGCCGGAGGAGTTCGCCGCCGGCCTGTCGGAACTGCAGACGACGCTGGTGAACGCGAGTCTCGCGCTGCGGCACCGCGCGCGGCTGAACGCGTTGCTGGCCGATTTGCAGAAGGCCGCCCGCCGGCAGCAGAAAGCCGAGGCCGCCGATGCGGCTGACATCGTGAAGCAGCGCCTGGCCGAAGTGCTGGCGACCGCGCCACGGCACGGTGAGACTACGGTGGTCGTGGTCGAGATGCCCGACGTGCCCGTCGAGCAGCTCAAGATGGGCGCCGACCTGGTCAAGCAGAAATGCGGCTCGGCGGCGGTGCTGTTTGGAGCGACGGAGCGACCGGGCGAGGGTGGGGCTGGCGTCCCTGCCAGCCCGAGCGGCGGCAAGGTCGTTCTGCTGGCGGCGATGACGCCGGACCTGATCAAGAAGGGTCTCAAGGCCGGCGACCTGGTGAGGGCAATCGCCCCGATCGTCGGGGGTGGCGGCGGCGGCCCGCCAACCATGGCGCAGGCCGGCGGCAAGCAGCCGGAGAAACTCGGTGAAGCACTGGCCGCCGGCGCGGAGTGGATCAAAGCGAAGCTGTGAACACAGCGTCCACCGGCGCCGACATCCGGGCGGCGGCCGACCCCCATCCGACTCGGCCCCGGGACAGCGCGTGCGCTGCCGCGGGCGTCGCAACCGGCTACGGAAACGGAGAGGATGGGATTCGAACCCATGGAACCTTGCGGTTCACCGGTTTTCAAGACCGGCGCCTTGAGCCACTCGGCCACCTCTCCATGGACGCTTGCGGAACTGCACTCACCCGTTGTCCCACGGGGGGCAACTTCCCACGGCGAAGGCCACGCTCGCGGGACGAGGTCGCAAGTCCCGTCGGGCTCCACAAGCAAACGCTCCCCAGGGGGAGCACCGGGCGCATTCTATGGCTCCTGCACCGTTCCTTCCACGGGAGCGGAGCAGCATAGGTACTGCCCGCGGCCCCGCAGCTTGCCGGGACGCGCGATGCACAACGAGATCAACTCGCTTGGAGATCGGGGCAAAAACCGCTGACAACACGCACACCGCGCGACGACGCAACGTTGTTCCCTCTGCCGGGCCGGCCACACGGGCAAACGCGCAGATGAACGCCTCCCCCGCGGCAACGCCTGGCGGACTCGCCCCGGTGACCGGTACGGGGTCACGCGGCAAGCGCACGCCGCCGCCAGTACCACGACGCCTTGTGCAGTTCCATCACCACCAGCAACGTGCACGCCAGCAGCAGCAGGAAGCCCCATGTCGGCGCCGTGATCGGTTCGGTATGCAGGACCTTCTGCCCGAGCGGGAGATAGAGCATGCCGATGTGCAGCAATTGGGCCAGCACCACGCCTCCCAGCAGCAGCGGATTGCTCAGCGGCGACATGCTCAAGGCGGACTTCGTCTCCGAGCGACAATTGGCCACGTGCACGTTTTCCAGCAGCACCATCAGCATGAGCAGCACGTTGCGCGCCGAGTACTCGTCCATCCTGGCGACTTCGACCAGGTAGTAGAACATGCCGAACGCAACGACCGCCATCACGAGTGCCGCCACGACGGTGCGTTCCAGCATGAGCCGGTTGAAGACGGGCTCACGCGGCGGGCGCGGCTTGCGCCGCAGGGCGTCACCCTCGCCGGGCTCAAACGCCAGGGCGACGTCCTGGATGCCGTTGGTCACGAGATTCAGCCACAGGATCTGCGCCGGCAGCAGCGGCAATGGCAGGCCGGTCAATAGCGCGGTGCCCAGCAGCAGTACTTCGGCCACGCCCGTGGAAATCAGCAGGTAGATGACCTTGCGGACGTTGTCGTAGGCAATGCGACCTTCCTCGACGCCGGCCACGATGGTGGCAAAGTTGTCGTCGGTGATAACAAGCTCGGCGGCTTCGCGGGCGACATCCGTTCCGGCCTTGCCCATCGCCACGCCGATGTTGGCCTTGCGGAGGGCCGGGGCGTCATTCACGCCGTCGCCGGTGACCGCAACATAGTGCCCGGCCGCCTGCGCAGCTTCGACCAGCTCGAGTTTCTGGCGCGGCGCGACGCGTGCGAAGACACGGGTGGTGCGGACGAGGTCCGCCAGTGCCTCCGGGGGTTTGTCCATCATGTCGGCGCCGGACACGACCTGGTTGGGATCGGTGGCCATGCCAAGCTCGCGCGCGATCGCCAGAGCGGTCACTGGATGGTCACCGGTGATCATCCGCACTTCGATCCCCGCGGTCCGGCAAGACGCCACCGCCTCCGGCACACCCGGGCGGAGCGGGTCGATCATACCGGCCAGGCCGAGGCAGCGCAGCCCCTGCGGCTCGTCGGGCAGTCGGCTGGGATCGAACGCGGACCCCGCGTCGCCTGCGGCCAGGGCCAGCACGCGATATCCGTTGGCAGCCATCTCCTCGGCCGCAGCCAAGAGCACCGCCCGCTGATCGGGGGCGTCTTGCCAGGCACACATGCCGAGCACGCGTTCCGGCGCACCTTTCGCAAACACCCGCGTCCGCTCACCTTCACGGTGATAGGATGCGGCGAACTGGCGCTCCGATTCGAAGGGAATGTCTGCCGCCTTGGGAAACGCCCGCATCGCCGCGCCCGGATCGCGCCCCAGCTTGTGCGCCAGCGCCAGCAGCGCGAGATCGGTCGGGTCGCCACGCCAGACCCACGTCCCGTCCCGTTGATGCAGGTCGGCTTCGTTGCACAGCGCCCCGGCCAGCGCCAGTTCAGTCAACTGATGCTCCGGCGCGATCGTGACGGCCTCGCCGGCGGCGCGGATTTCACCTACCGGGGCGAACCCTTCCCCCGTGACCTCGAACACCGCCCCATCGACCAGGCGCACCTCGCGCACGGTGATCTCGTTGCAGGTCAGCGTTCCGGTCTTGTCGCTGGCGATCATCGTGCAACTGCCCAACCCCTCCACCGCCGCCAGGCGGCGCACAACAACCCCCCGCCGGGCCATCCGCGTCGTGGCTACCGCCAGGGCCACGGTCATGGCCACCGGCAGTCCCTCGGGGATCGCGGAGACCGCGAGCGCGACCGAGAACATGAACATGTCCGCGAGTCCATACCCGCGCACGAATACGCCCAGCGCCCCCACGACCACGACCGCCGCGAGGATGGCTACGGCGATCAGGTGCGTGAAATGCTCCATGCGCTCGATCAGCGGCGGTTTGCCGCCCACCGCGCCCATCACATCCAGCGCCAGTTGGCCTACCGCCGTCTGCGGCCCGGTGGCGACGACCACGCCTCGACCGCGCCCCCGAATCACCGTCGCGCCCGCGAAAGCCATGTTCAACCGGTCCCCCATCGGCGTGTTTGGCTCACCCGACCAGCCCGCATCCTTCTGCACGGGCAGGGATTCACCGGTCAGCAGGGATTCGTCGATCTCCAGCCCCTGCGACGCAAGCAGGCGCAAGTCGCTGGGCACCCGGTTCCCCGACTCCAGCCACACCATGTCACCGGGCACGATCTGCTCAGCATCGATTTCCCCCGTTTCGCCGTCACGCACGACGGCCGCGCGAATCCGCAGGAGCTTCTGCAAGGCCCGGCTGCTCTGCTCGGCGCGCCATTCCTGATAACCGCCGATCGCCGCATTCAGGACCAGCACCGCGGCGATGAACGCCGCATCAGTGAATTCGCCGATGGCAATGCAGACCAGCGCAGCCACGCCCAGGATGTAGATGAGCGGGTTCTGAAACTGGCGGAGCACGATCTCCCACGGGGTCGGTGGGGGCTTGTGCGGCAGCTCGTTTGGTCCGAACTGCTGCAGCCGCCGCGCAGCCTCGCGCGCGCTCAGGCCCGCTTCGGTGGCCTCGACTGCTGCGAGCACGTCGGCCGGCGGCAACGCATGCCACGACGGCGCAGAGGGGGTACGTGCCGGACCTTCAGTTCCCATGATGTCCGCTCCATTGTCGGGGGGCCGTGATATCGGCGGTGCCGCGTCACACCGCTATCCGGGCTCCTGGAACTGAGCCAGCACCGCATCAAGGAATCGAAAGGTCTCTCCCTTGCGCTTGACCAGGAGCACCGGCAGCGGCGCATTGAGCAGGACTCGTTCGGTGGTGCCGCCGAGCAGCGCGATGGCCGGCAAGGTGGCCCCGCGGCTACCGATCACGATCGCGTCCATGTGCCGGGCCGCGGCCAAGTCGTAGGCCGCCGCGGAGATGTTCAGCGAACACGTGTAGACGACCTCGAAATCGACGCCGGTGGTATCCACGTCCGCGAGGAACGCCTCGATCTGCTCCCTCTGCACCGCTTCGCGGTGCCGCTGGGCCTGGTCCAGGCTCATCCCCTCGTAGCGATAGCCATAGGCGACACCATATACCGACTGGACCACCACCTGGGGCTTGCCGACCCCGGCCCTGGCGAGGTGCAACGCCGTCTCTAGCGCCATGCGCGAATGCGCCGAACCGTCCACCAGGACGAGCAGGCGACTCAGATGCGCATGCGCGCCGACGGGCGCCACCAGCACGTCGCAGGGCGTCTTGCGGGCCAGCCGGTAGAACGCCGTGCCCACGCCGAGCTGATCATTCGGCAGGCGCCGGCCGACGACCAGCAGATCCAGATCCCGGTCCCGCGCGGTTCGCAGTATCTCCGGCAATCCGGTCGCCGCGGAAACGTGTATCTGCGCGCCCCCGGCCACGTCCGCCGGAAGCACTTCGAGCAGCCGGTGACGAATCGCATCCGCGTCTGGCGCCGGCCGCGCGGCCGCGTCTTCGATGCCACGCACGTGTATGCAGTGGATCGACTCGGGCCTGGTGAGCCGTGCCAGGAGGCCCGCGAACGCCAGAGCCTCGTTGTCGCCCGGTTCATCGTTCAGATACATGCCGAGTTTTCGCAGGCGCTCCATGGCCGCACCTCTACTGATCCATACGCGTCGACGTGTCTTTGCGCTGCCTGCCCGCCATCTTACGGGCCACGCGCGCCCCGTACAAGAATGCGGGCACTGCGCTCCATGCCGGCGCGTTTGCGAATTCGGCGCGGTGGCCGCGATGTGCCACTTCCTCCGCGGCGACGCGCGCCGCGCGCCTGGCCCGCACCACCCGGCGCGCCACGACGGGGCGTGGCGAGACCGACACGCAGCCGGGGCGCCCCGCGGCGACGGGCGGAGGCGCGGGGCGTATGATGGGCACCCGTACACGCGAGCCCCGGCATGTGCGCGCGAAGACTGCCAGCGCCGCGGCCGCGTCGGCCAGGAACAGCCCTGCTGATCCGCAATGCTCATGGTGTCGCCGCCGAACACAGACCGGACTTCCCAGCCGCCGCCGCCACCCGCCGGCACCAGCAAAGGCGCTGCGCGCATCCACCGCCTCGTCCTCGTCGCCCTGCAGTGCATCATGGGGCTCGGGTTGGCGGGGGCGCTCGCTGAGCAACAGTGGCTCAACGCACTGGTGGTGTTGGCAATCATGCTGCTCACGCTGGTGCCCGCGGCGCTCGGGCGGCGGCTGCAGGTGCTGGACATCCCGGCCGAATTCGAGGTGCTGGCAGTCGTATTCGTGTTCGCGGCGCTCTTCCTGGGCGAAGTCCGCGGCTACTACGCGCGTTTCTGGTGGTGGGACATCGCCCTGCACACGACCTCTGGGTTGCTGCTCGGCATCCTCGGGTTCCTGCTGATCTACGTGCTTAATGCCAGCGAACGCATCGATCTGCACATGCGTCCACGTTTCGTGGCGCTGTTCGCATTCGTGTTCGCCGTAGCGGTCGGGGCGTTGTGGGAGATCTTCGAGTTCGGCATGGACCGGCTCTTCGGCACGAACATGCAGAAGCCGATGTTCGACGACCCGTCCGGGCTGACTGACACGATGTGGGACCTGGTCGTGGACACGCTGGGCGCCGCGGCCATCAGCGGGCTAGGCTGGTGGTTCATGCACCGCCAGACCCGCTCGTTCATCCACGTGTGGATCCGCAAGTTCATCGCACGCAATCCGCGCCTCTTCCGAGCCTGATGCGCCACGTGACGGGGCGGCGCCGCTTGACTTCGCGCACCGCACGCCTACGATCCCACAGCAGGTCGGTTTCGGGCCGGCCACAGGAAAGATGCAGGTGGCGTTGACAACGGAGACCGCGTGGACCGCGCGTCCAGGCCGGCTCCAGCCGCCAATGCCGCCGGACAGCGCGAAAGGGAAGATCATGATGAACAGGAGTTCAAGGGCCGGGTTGTCGATGGTTGGGGTCCTCGCTGCCGCCAGCGTAGCCTGGGCGGCTGTGCCGGGCACCGTCGCGACCTTCGACACGGACGAGGATGGGTTCGTCGGCAGCACGATCGCCACCGTGCAGATCTATGCGGCCAGCGGGGGCAACCCCGACGGACACGTGCAAATCCGCAAGGATCTCACGCCGGGGTTCGACATCGGCACCCAGAACAGCGTGTGGCCGGAGTTCCTGGGCGACTACGCGGCGGCCGGCGTGACGGGCGGCGGGTTTGACCTGAACGTGTTCAATACGACGCTGGACTCGGCCCAACTCCGCTTTCGGCGCAATGTCGCCGAAAACGGCTGGTACTTCGACTTCGGGGCGGTCGCGCCCAACAACAACCTGTGGGCCTCGTACGACGTCGCGTTCGATCCGACCTGGAGCGATGCCAACGCGCTCGCGAACGGCTGGACCCAGGAGCCGCTCAGCCCAAGCTTCGCCGACCTGATGGCGTCCGTGGGCTGGCTGGAAGTGCGTCTGATCAACGAGGCCAGCTTGATCGCGGGTGTCGACAACGTGCGGATCGTCCCCGAGCCGACCACGCTGGGCCTCGTGCTCGCGGGCTGCGCTGCCCTCCGCCGCCGGCGCTAATCGCCCAAGCTGCCTGTGCGGACGACCGCCGAACGCCGCAAAACACGCGTTCGGCGGCGTTCGCGCGCTTAGATCTTTTCGTTCACGAGCACCAGGATCTCACGCTCCTTCTCGATCGCTTTCCGCTCGATCTCCGCCCCCCGCGCGAGTGTGTCGTTCACAAACATCTTGTCCTCCAGGCTCGCGCAGTTGATCTTCACGTTCAGGTACGCCCCCAGCACGGCAGTCCGGGCACACAACGCCCCGACGCCCGCGTCCGACACCGAGTTCGGGTTGCCGATCTCCGCCATCGCCTGGATCACGTCCATCGCCGCCAGCGCCGTCTGCATCACCTTGAACGGCACCAGAATCGCTCCCTTCGTCGCCTCCTGAATCGTTTGCTTGCGCGCCGCCTTCTCGGCCTCCGTGCCCTTCGGCAAGCTGAATGCGTCCATGATCTTGTTGAACGCCAGCGTGTCCTCGTCCACCAGCCGCAGCAGCTCGACATAGTGCGCCTTGCCTTTTTCTGCCCAGTCGGAGAACTCCTCCCAGCGCTCGTCCCAGCCGCGCTTGTGCGACGACAGGTTCGCCACCATCGTGGCCAGCGCCGCCCCCAGCGCCCCCACCGCCGCCGAGATCGACCCGCCGCCCGGCGCCGGCGATTCCGACGCCGTCTCCTCCACGAACCCCACCACGGTCCGATCCACCAGCTTCTTTGCCGGCTTGGACCGCGCCGCGATCGCGTATTCGATGATCTTCTCTTCGGGCTTGAACGGATACAGATCATCCAGCCCCAGCGATTTGACCGCGATCTTGATCAGCTCCTGGTCGGATACCCCGACCGACCGCTGCTGCTTCTTAAGGAAATACCGCCCCGCATCCAGCATCGCCCGCAGGGGTATCAGCCCGACCAGCTCCGAGCCCGTCACGCGAATGCCACGCTCCGCCGCCTTCCGGCAGCACTCATCGAACGCGACATGTACCGGCGTCACGCTGATATTCGTGAGGTTGATCGATATCTGCGCGATGCCGTACTCCTCGATAAACCAGCCGATCGCCTTCACGCACTTCAGTGTGCCGGGGATCATCACCGGTTGGCCGTTGGCGTCGCGGACGATCTTGCCCGTCAGCGGGTCGCCCTCGCGCTTCTCGCGGCCCTTCTCGCGAATATCGAACGCGATCGCATTCGCCCGCCGGGTCGAGGTCGTGTTCAGGTTGACGTTGTACGCGACGAGGAAATCGCGCGCCCCGACGGCCGTCGCGCCGCTCTTCGGATTGAACGTCGCCGGCCCGAAGTCGGGCTTCCATTCCGGACTTGCCAGCCGGTCCTTCAGGCCCTCGTACTCACCGGCCCGCACCGTCGCGAGGTTCCGCCGCTGCTCGCTCAGGGCCGCGTTTTCGTAGCAGAACACGGTGATGCCCAGCTCGTCGCCCAGCCGCTGCGCGAGCTTGCGGGCGTAGACGACGGTCTCCTCCATCGTGATGTTCGCGACGGGGACCAGCGGGCAGACGTCGGTCGCGCCGAACCGCGGATGAGCGCCTTTGTGCTTGCGCATGTCGATCAGCTCGGACGCCTTGCGCACCGCGCGCACCGCGGCCTCCAGCACCGGCTCCGGCGGACCGACGAACGTGACCACCGTGCGGTTGGTGGCCTGGCCGGGATCGACGTCGAGCAGCTTCACGCCCTCGACCGTCTCGATCTGGTCGGTGATCTGCCTGATGACGGCCGGATCGCGCCCTTCGCTGAAATTCGGTACGCACTCGATCAACTGGTTGCTCATCGCACGCTGTTCCTCATGTCCACTGTGTGCCACTGCTCTTGAGCAGTGTTCCTCGGAACCCGCTCGCTTGCGCTCGGGGCTCTGATTGCGCGCCACTGCTCCAGAGCAGTGCCACAAGTCCACCCGATACCCTATGTCACGTCGCGCCGCGCGCGAGCCTCCGCCCGGCGTTGCTCGTACACTTCCTCGCACTCCGGCGGACGCAGGTACGCCGGCACAATCTCGTCCGGGCTGCAGAATCGCCCAGCCGCGGCCAAGCGTCGCCCGATCGCGAGCACTTCCCGCGCATCGGGCTCCCAGAATTCCTCTGGCAGCACGTCCAGCCCTGCCAGCAGGTCCCGGCACGCCGGCACGCCGTCGCCCAACACCACGCCGGGGCGCTCCAATGTCGCCAGCCACGCCGGCGCAGCGTGCAGACCGGCGTCCGCGATCACGCGCAGCCCGACAGCGCCGATCCCTCCAAAGGAGGAGCCAGCCTCACTCCCTCTCCCTACCAGGGCGGGGCCAGCCTCAACCCCCCTCCCTTCCAGGGAGGGGCCGGGGGAGGGTTCTTCCGCCCGGGGGGCGCGTTCATACACCGCGCCAAACACCTGCCCGCGCCGGGCGTCGCGCAGCACGACGATCCGCCCCGCGACATCCGCCCGGCGAAGCACATTGCGCGCGATCGCCTCCAGCGTCGGCACGCCAACCACGCGGCTGCCGATGGCCGATTGCCACATCCGCGCCAAGGTCGCCGCCACGCGCAGGCCCGTGAAACTCCCCGGCCCCTGCGAGAAGCAGACCACGCCGACGTCGCGCGGCCGACAGCCCACCTCGGTGAGCAGCTCGCGGACCACGGGCAGCAACTCGGTGGTGTGCCGGCGGTCCGCGGAAAGCGGACGATACGCCATCACATCCGGGCCGCGACCCAGCGCCACGCTGCCATGTCGGCTGGAGGTCTCGAGCGCGAGCAGCCACGCGTCGTGCATCGGGTCATTTTAACGAGGGGGGCGGAAGAAGGCACGGAGGGAGGGGATCAAGGGAGCGAGGGATCAAGGGATCAAGGGAGCGAGGGAGTGACGGGATGAAGGGTCTACGCGTCGGCGCTCCGTCCCAAGGCTCCGAGCTCAAGTTCCGTGGCTGAACCCGAGCACCAAGAACTGACGACTGCCGACTGAAAACTGACAACTGATAACTGCCGACTGAGAACTGACAACTGACGACTGACCACGCCACCACCCCCCTACTCGTCATACCGGGCATTGAAGTACGACACTTCGCGCTGCCCGATGATCTCCGGCCGGCCGGTGCCCGGGAGCACACTGTAGTAGTCGGTGGGATTGTAGGGATCCCACACGTCCGCGGGATCCTGCCACGGATCCCTGTAAAGGTCGCCGTCGCGATCCTCCCACACCAGCCGCGGCAGCAGGTTCGTCCGGTCGATGGTCACCTGCGACCGCACGCTGGATTGCGGATTCACCCGGTCCGTCAGCGATACGTAGATCGTAAACGTGTTGCTGCGCGTCGTGAGGAAGTTCGTATCCAGCAGCGCCAGCAGGCTCACGGCCTTCATGAAGTCACCGCCGCCGCCGCTGAGGTAACCGCCCGCCCCTTCCAGCACGGTCGTGGGACCGCCGGCGGTGAAATCTCCGCAGTAGCTCGTGCGCGGATCGGTGCTGTCAAATCCCATGACGTTGGCGAGCTCGCCGATCGTGAGGAAGCCGCGCTCGGGGGCCCCGGCGCGGATCGTTCCGTATACCGTCGCGGTGCGATACACCATCCCGTTGCCGTCGTTGCGATACCACGCGTCGGCCAGATACGACGTGCTCGTTCTGGCGTACGGCACACGATCACGATAGGCCGTCACAGCTTGAGCAAGGTAGGGCCCAAGCCGGTACCACTGACCGCCGGCGCTGCTCGAGCGGTCCACGAGCGTCGGGCACCGCGGCCGCCGATCCCAGCCTTCGCCTGCCAGCACGCCCGCCTCGTAGCTCCAGAAGGCCGGCGCCGCGGTCGCCGAGAGCGGCAGGTTCGAGGTCGTGAAGCCGGCTGCACTCATCGGTCCGATCAGCGGCAGCCCCGCCATCACGTACCAGGAAGCGGAGTTGATGTTGATGCGCCCCGGCACGCGGTACGGGTCAACATCATCCGGTGTACCCGCAACGTTGTCCGGTCCATTTGGATTCAACGTCGTGAAATAGTCGAACACGAGCAGGCCCCACGGCACCTTGCCCAGCCGGTTGAAGCCGCCCGCGTTGCTGTTCTCTTCCTGGCGGTTGTCGAATATCGGCATGTGACCGAAGTCGGCCGGGACGCTGGCGATGCTCAGGCCGCGCTCTTCCCATTGCTCATACAGCCAGACACTGGCGGGTCTCCGTTCCGTCGTGGATGAGGTGTGACAGAAGCGTGGCACGAAGAGCATGAAGCCGGTGGTCGGGAACGACGGCACCCGCGCCATCCCGTGGATGAAGACCGTCGCGCCAGGGTCCGCGTTCATCGTGTACAGCGGCACGCACGGCATGGTCGGTGCGGCCGCCGTGCTCGGCATGAGATCGCCGGTTCGCAGTTCGGCCAGCGTCGTGGCGAGCGGTTGCCCATCCGTGTAGTTCGAGTTGTTGTGCGTGTCGTCCTTCGGGAACGACATCGTCATGCGCCAGCGGGCATGCGGCGTGAGTCCGCTCGGGGCAATTCCCAGGTAGGGCTCGTACGTGGTATCACGGCTTATGGTGATGTACCCCTCCTTATCAGTCTGCAGATCACCAGTCGACAGACCCGCGGTCTTCAACTCCATCTCGTCCACGACGTACCACATCGTACGCGCCCGGTTGGAGCGCCAGAGCTTGACGGTGATGTTGTCGCCTTGCGAGGAATACGGCACGTTCAGCGTCGGCAGCGAACCGTCGAGGACAAACGCCCCTGCCACGGCTTGATCGTTGAAAAACGAGTTCGAGCCGCTGTTCAGCGCGCAGACGAAGAACTCGCGCCCGGCCAGGCGCAGCACGCCCGTCGTGCTCAGGATCCCGAACACCGCCGGATCCATGTTGAGTGGTTGCCCCGGGGCGCCCGCCTCGTCATTGATGCTCAGCGCGAAATAGCTGAGATCGAGGTCAAAGCGACCGCTGCCGCCCGGGTCACGATCGTACGGGTTATACAGCTCCACCGCCAGCGCGATGTCCGCGTCCTGGCCGGGCGTATCCGTCTCGTTGTACGCAATGACCTGCGTGATGAACGGCTGCGGGGCAAAACCGAAGTAGGCCTTGTCCAGCGTGGCCGCGCTCATGTACACCGTATCAACATGACCATCCGTGGCGTCGTGCGGCGCGGCGAAAGCCACCGTGTTCACCGCCAGCATGAGCGCCTGTTCCATCTGCGACACGGCTTCGGTAGTAGTCCCGGCGCCGGCGCGCCACCCCTTATGTGCAGACAGCATCTCGTAGAAGTACGCCGCCAGCTCATACACGATTCGCGGCCCGCGCGTGTCGTTGTAGGTGCCGTCCGCGTTGAACGCACCCGAGACCGGGTCCGTGATCCGCCCGAGGTAGAACTTCAGCGTCCCCGGTAGCAGCCCTCGGCCGTCCCACAGCGGCGGTTGATTGGGGTCAAGCTGCTTGACCCGGTTGATCCGCGCCAGCTCGTCGCTGTTGTTGACCGTCGTCAGCACCTGCCGCGACGCGTAGGCGTTACGCTGCACGATCGGGTTCAGGTAGTACTGCTCCGGATCGATCGTCGCCGCCTGCCGCCAGAGCCGCCAGTCAGTCTGGTCCGCCAGGTTGAAACGCTGCCACGCGCCCGTCTTGCCGCTCAACGCGAGCGGCGTAAACGTGTTGCCGAAGTCTTCGTACACGGCGGAGAGCGCCGGCGGGACGTTCCCGGCCGCGAGGCCGCGCGCCTCCGGCAGCAGCCCTCCGCGCCGACGGAGGATCGGCTCGATGGCGGCGCTCTGCGCGTACATGTTGTACAACTGCTGGTAGGTCGGCGCCCCGCTGTCCGAAGGATGCTGCACCCACGCGAACATGCCGTACAGGAACCCGCTGTTCCACATCTGGGCGCTCAGCGACTGGCTCACCTGCACCATCCCGCCGTGCGAGACCACCTTCGCCGCCACCTCGTAGCGCGCCTGCTGGTCAAACTGCTCCCAGCGCCGCACGTTCGTGTCTGGCAGGTTGCTCGGATCCAGGTCCGCCGGGTTGATCCCCGTCGCCGACACCGCCCGCCCGGCGATGCTGTTGGCCAGCTCCGTCAAAACGGCCGACGCAGCGAAGGAGGCATCCGGGATGCCGTCGCCGTCGGCGTCCATGAACGGCAGCAGTGCGTTCGCGGCCAGGTCATTAGTCGAATCGCCATCGCGGTTCGCATCCACCAGGAGGTTCGTCAGCAGCACCGTCCCGCTGGCACCACCGGAGACGCTCGTCACCGCCGGCACGCGATAGTGCGCCGGCTCCGCGATCGTCGCCGACACGCTCGGCGCCAGCACCGGCTCCGGCGACGCCAGCCACGGCGAGCCCCACGCCGTATTCGTGCCGGTGACCACGCCCGCCAGCCCCGGCGCATCGACGTAGGCGGTCCCGGTCACGCGGTCGCCGCCGTCGGCATCGGTGATCGCCCCCTCGATCACGCCGTAAAGGCTTTCCATGATCTCGGTGACCTGCTCGGACTGGGCAACCATGCGGAGCGACTGGCGGTCGTTCCGGGCCAGGACGATGTAGGCCGAGATGAGGATGAACAGCATCGCCAGCAGTCCCACGATCATCAGCAGGACCGTCGCGCGTCGCCGGGAACGTAGTTCAACGCGTTTCATGCTGCACCCAAGGGCCGCAGATGCCGGCCGCCACGCGGCCTGCGCCTCTGCTCCACGAAATTATGTCGCCGGCGGTCAAAGCTCCCAGCTTTCCACACCGGATGCGGTCCCGTAATTCGCGCCATTGACGCGAATTTACGCCGGCCACGCGTCCGCGACCACCGGATTCAGCGCCCGAAGCGCCGGCGAGTGCCGGCCACTGCTTCAGAGCAATGCCTCGCGCCCGGGTGCCACTGCGCTTGAGCAGTGCTCCGCACCCCGCTCGCTTGCGCTCGGGGCTCTGTTCTGCCCCCGCGCCACCACGCGGGGCTCTGTTCCTGTCGAGCGCCGTGCCCCGACGCTCACCTCGATCTGCCCGCAAGCCACTGCTCGAGAGCCGTGCCACAAACCTCGAACTACCATCGTGCCACTGCTCGGGAGCAGTGGCACAGGTCCAACCGCCGCGCGGTGCCTTTCCCGCGTCCGGCAACTATCTGGCGGACCAACCTCCGGTCGGTCATTACTGCGTGCCTGTGTCCCTTCGTGCCTCCGCGCCTTGCTCTCATTCAAACCGGTGCACGAGGCTGCGCACGATCGGCTCATCCAGCCGGCCGCGCGGGTCCCACACCCGCACCGTGACCCGGATCGCATACGGCCACGTGCGGATGATGCGGTTGCTGACGATCGTCCCGGGCTGGCTCGCGTCGTTGCCCGGCGTCTGGTCCAGCCGCGCGAAATCGTTCAAAAGTCGGGGAGAAGGCAAGTTCAGATTCGCAGGCGTCGGATCAGACGCCAGCAGGTTTCGATTGTCCGGCGTGTCCGGCACGAAGATGTACGTCTCGCCTGGGACCACGCTCGTCCAGCGCGGCATGTCCGAGCGGGAACTGACGTTGATGTTCAACGGCGCCGGAGATGCGTACGTCACGCTGTTCCGCGGGTCCTCCGGCATCAGGAACTCGACCTGGAACCACGCGCAGGCCGGCAGCATCTGCACCGCCATGTTGCCTTGCAGGTCGACCGGCACGTCGTCGAGCACCGTCGCGACGTGGTGGAAGCTCGACAGCGGCGAATACGCCTGCGAGTACAGCAGCGGCTCGATGTACGCCCCCAGAATCGTATTGAATCCGCCGTAGAACGGTCCGTAGGGACGTTCCAGCGCCGCCGGCGAGCCCAGTCCGGCCAGCGTCCAGTGCGGGCCCAGGTAGTTCAGCAGTGTGGTGACACCGAACATCACGGCGTCACCCGGCAGCAGCCACCCGTTGCTGGTGTCGTTGTACCAGGCGCCCTGCGCGACATTCCACTGCGACTCCGCGGTCGGCACCGTCCAGTTCCCCCAGTCGAACATGATCGTCGCCCGGCGGCTCAGGTGCCACTGGTTCGCGGGGATTCTGCTCAAGGCCAGCGGGTCCGTGCCGCCACCCGCCACCTGCTCGATGTGCCGCAACGCCGCGGGGTTCGTCGGAAACTCGTACTGCCGCCGGCCGGCGTTCCACACCGGGCTCGCGAAGGCCGCGTGGCCATACACCACCTCGACCGGCGTGAACCTGGTGCCCAGCGCGGCGGCGTACGCCCATTCGTCGCTCGGGTCGACATCGGGCACCGGCGCGACGGAGACCGTCGGCCGCTGCGAGAAGAACATCAGCAGGTCGGCCCGCGGGTTGCTGTACTGCGGATTGGGGGCACCCGTCGTGTACTCCGGGTCATAGTTGCCCGCCACGCCCGCGTCGCCAATGAGCACGCGATGGAATTTGCCCGCCTGCAAGTCGTCCGCGGTCAACGCGGCGGCCTGCGTCCGGCCGACGAGGACCAGCACGCTCTTGGACGGGTCGCAGTAGCGCAGGTCTTCCTCGATCTGCAGCGTGAACTGCCGCACCCAGTTGTGGGCTTCGGAGTACGCCGCCGCCTGGCTGGTCGTCTTCGTCGTCACCGAGAAGACGACGCCGACCACCGCCATCGCCAGCGACAGCACGGCCAGCGAGACGAGCATCTCGATCAACGTAAAGGCACGGAGGCACGAGTGCACGCAGGCACGCAGTGCCGGGTGGGCGCGCGCGGTTACCTTGTTACCTGCGCACCTGGTTACGTCGGCGCGTCCACGGCCTTGCTCCGCTGCACTGCGCAAGACCGTGCCACCCGTGCACGCGGGACGGAGATTGTCATGACCGCACGCCATTACGGGATCCCCCGCAAACGCACCGTCCGCCGGGCCACCGCCAGGATCGAATTGCGGTCCGGAATCACGGGGGCCGCGGTCGTTCCTTCTTCATACGCCGGCGGGATCACCCAGACGGGCCACATATCGGCGTTCGAGCCCGGGATGACGGTATAGTTGCCTCCGACCACCGCCACCGGGTAGAAGCCGTTGTATTTCACCACCAGGGTCGTGTTGTTGGGCCGCTCAACCACCTCGTAAATGGGCAGCGCGTTCGGCGACGGCGGGCTCAACCCCACGCGGACGCTCCCCGTCGCCAGCCCGCTGGGCGTCAGGTCATTCCGCGCGGGAATGAAGATTGCGCCCACCGGAAACAGCGGACTGCGGCTCGGCGCGCAATTGAAAAACACCGTGGCCGGCGGCCCGCCAGCGCCGAACAGCGGCATGCCGGTAGTTGTGTTGACGCCCAGTGGCGGTGCGGCGAGCGCCGTGAGACTCACGAGCCAGGGCACGGGAGTCGCCGTGTCCACACCCGCCAGACCGGTCAGCCCCAAGGCGGACGTCCCAAACGCACCACCATCCGCCGGGTCCTGCAACGGGAAGCGACTGTTCGACGACGGCCGCCGCACGGCGACGCTGATCAGCTCGTACACGTACGGATCGCCGGCCTGCCCCGTCGCCCCGCTGGTATCGGCATACATCACGCGGCGGTAGAAGCCGGTCCAGGCCACACGCCGATCGTAAATCTTCCTGGCCTCGGTGGTGAACTGCCAGCCCGTGTATGAGTTCCTCGGCGGCAGGAAATCCGCGGGGACATACTCCGTGCGGCCGGCAGCCGGCCCCCCGTTGACCCAGACTGTGTTGGGCGTGATCGGAGGATACGCCATGGCCACCGCGGGCAGCGGCCAACGCATCCACGGTCCATCCTGCAGGTTGTCGCACTCTTTCGGGTCATCCCCGCCCAGCCAGGCGCGTACCGCACCTTCGACCGTCACACCGTAGCCGAGGTTGTCTTGCAGCCCGGCAGAGCCCGGCGTCGCATCCACAATGCGCGCGAAGAGCGCGTGGACCTTGATGAGCGGCTCGTAATTCGGGATGAACTGGCCGTGCACATAATCCGGAAACGCCGGGTCCGGCGGGTCGCTCTGCCGGGGCACGAACAGCGCGGCTTCGCGGATCAGATCGCCGGTGGTATCCAGCACCTTGTCCGGAATGCACAGGCTCTGCTCCATCAGGTCGAGCCCGTACGCCGCCGCCGCTTCGCCGGTGGCCATGTTGATCGACTCGCGCGTGTAGCGCACGCCGATCGGCAGCGCCGCCCCGATCACCAGCAGGCCCATCGCCAGGATCGCCAGGGAGATCATCATCTCGGCGAGGCTGAAAGCCCGGAAGGCACGGAGGCACGCAGGCACGGAGGCGCGGAGGGATAGCGCCGGCCCTCTGCGGCCGACGTCCGGCCGATGTCGCCGCGAAGTAGAGTTGTGCGTGCGCACCGTCATCGCCAATCCTTACTGTGGCGCCTGCTTGCCGGGCGTCAACCCACCGCTGAAGCGATGGACCAGGTACGGCCGGCCCGCCGTCTGCAGGTACTGCTGCCGGTCGTAGCCGCTCGCCGCCGCCCCCAGCGCGACGAACGGCTCCCGCCGATAGGTCACCACGCCGGAGAACGCGTAGCGCTGGTACCAGTGCCGCGCGTCGGCCGGGTTCGTGTCGCTGGTATCCGCGTCGATGCGCCAGCCGTCCTTCGGCACATAGGCCCGCAGGTGAAACGGCGTCGGCATGCCGCGCCGGGCGCCCGTTTCCGGATCGCACACGATCAGGAAGTCGTCCGCGTTGAGAAAGCTGCCGGAGTCGCTGTTGCCGCTCGCCCGCTCCGCATTGAACGCGAACATACCGCGCTGCCCGTCCAACACGAAGTCTTGCCCAATGGAGCGGTAGTACTGGCTCCACCCGTTCGGCCCAAGCAGCGCCGCGGGCTGGCTCGACAACGCCTCCAGCGGCGCCGCCCACACATCGTCCGGCATCGCCACCGACGCCAGGTCCTTCGCCCGCTCGAAGTATTCGCCGAACGAGACAAAGAAATTCCCGCTGCCGGGCGGCAGCTCCTGCGACGTCTTCCCCACGTAGCTGTAGATCGCCAGGTGCTGCCGTCCGCCCGGCGCCTGCGATTCCTTGTCGGCCACGTCCCACTCGCCCGGGAAGAACCGCACGGCGGTCATTGTCCGGTCCGCCATCGCCAGGTAGAACGCCCGCGTCGTCACGCCGCTGATCGTCTGCTGCGCGGACGTCAGGCGGGCCTCGGCGTTCATCGCGCTGAGCCCCGGGACGGCAACCGCGAGGATGAGGATGATCACGGTCACGACGACGATGAGCTCGACGAGGGTGAAGGCGGGGCGGAAGGCACGCAGGCACGTAGGCACGCAGGCACGCAGGGCGCGGGGGCCAGAACCGCGCGCACGTGCCACCTCCTGCGAGATCTGCGACCTGAACGCACTAACCTGCACTGCCGGACTCCAACTACAGCTTCGCCTCACCCATAATTCTAAAAGTCGCCATCTGTCTACTGCCGGCCGCGTGCCCGCTGGCCGGCAAATGGCGCTGATCTGACGCTCTACGGCACGAAACCGAACGCCGACTCGCGATCCCCCCCGACGCTCAGATCGCCGGCGCCAACCGCCCGCGCCCAACCGTTTTCCGTGCCCGCATTGGTGTTGAGCGTGCCCGTCTGCCAGAACGCGGCATTGGCCTGGTTAGCCGCCGGCGACGGGAACGGGTCGCTGAAGATCCAGTCCTGTTTGTAGTCCGAAAGCGTGCCGGCGGGGCGCGCCACGTCGTAAACGTCCTTCGAAACGCCCAGCGACCGCAACACGGGCACGCGCTGTGTGACCGTCCACCCCGTGATGCCCCACTCCAGTTTCACGTAGAGAAAGTAATCCAGCGGCACGCCCCAGGCATCGTGGATGCCCAGCACGTCCACCGCACCAGCAACCCCCGCCGACGCCCCCGTACCCGCGGGATTCACATACTCAGGCGTTGCCGACAGCGGCTTCAGCGCGCTCGCCGGCACTTGTGTCAACACGCTGTTGGCGTACACCCGCAGATACGTGTAGAGCGCGCGAATGTCCAAGTCCGCCGCGGGCGGATCGACTGTGCCCCATGAGACGAAGTTCTGCACGCTTCCAACCCGATTTCCAAAATCGCGGTGAAAACGATTGGCCAGCGCGTAGTCGCCTGGTAGCGACCCCCCCGGCTCCAACACCCCACTAACACACGTTCCGCCGCACGCCGCGAGCTGATATGGCGGATACGGCCCGAATGTCGGTCGGATGCCGAGGCTGATATTCGTCTTACGATCGTAGATCGCCCCCAGCGGGTTATCGTTCGCGAACTGGTCGATCGCCAGCCGCACGTTGCGCATGATCGACTGCGTGAAGTTGACCTTCTGATGGTGGATCACCTTCACGCCGACCAGGCCGATCGCCGCGATCAGCAGCCCGATCACGACGATGACGATGAGGACCTCGACCAGCGTGAAGGCACGCAGGCACACAGGCACGCAGGCACGCAGGGGGCTGCGCCTGGATCCCTTGAGCCCTTGATCCCTTGATCCCAGCATCATTGTCCGTTGTGCTCGAAGTTCGCGATGTCGTCCGCCGTGCCGTAGCGGCCGTCCGCGCCGGCACTGATGAGGAGGTACGAATCAGCGCGGGCCGGCTCCAGGCGGGCCTTCACCCCCATATTCATGATGTAGCGATTCAGCGTGCCCACCGGCGGCGGGTTGTTCAGCGCGTCGTAGCCCCCGGTGACCCAGTTCAGTGCATGATCTTCGCCGGCCTTGTTGAGCCGCAGCATCTCCCCGCTGTTGTTGCGATTGTCCACCAGGTTCGCATTGTCCTCCGCGTGGTAGATGCCGCGCGGGATGCCCGTGTTACTGCGCGAATCGTCCAGCATCGCGCGCCCCGCCGCATCGGCCCGGTAGTACAGGATCGGGTAACCGTAGGCGTCGAGGTACATCGGGTAGCGCCGCGTGGCCCGTTGCACGCCCAGCGACTTGCAGGTGTTCACTTCCTCGGCAATCGCGAAGTCCGGCGAATTGAACGCGCCCAGGTTCTGCGTCACGCGCAGCTTGCTGGAGTCCACAAACGGCCCGAAGCGCGGATGAACCGGCTGGTTGGCCTGCGCGTGACCGGTCGGATACAGCGCGTACAAGTCACTCAGCGTCGGGTTGCCCGTGTCCGCCTGGACACCCGTGGCCATGCCCCAATATGCGTTGGTACCCACCGTCTGGAAGCCCGCCGTCCCCAGCAGATCGGCCCCCGACAGTGCCCACACCAGCAATCCGGCCCCCGCGATCGGAATCCGGCCGCTCCCGTAGGGGCTTTCCACCTGCCACTCGCCGTTCTGCCACCAGTCGGACGCCGACGGCGGATACGCCCCGCCCAGCTTCTCGCTGGCCTTGAACGTCTCCAGCCCGGTCTCGATCGACGCCAGCGCAGCTTTGGAGGAGGCGGCCTTCGCCGCGTTGCGGGCCATGTTGACCGCCGGAATCAGCAGCCCGATCAACAGCGCGATGATGACGATCACCACCAGCAACTCGACCAGCGTGAATGCCACGTCTCGGCGTCGCCGCCGGCACCGCGCATCGGCCTTACCTGTCATGTTTGCGACTCCTGCGTGAGCGGTCCGGCGGCGAGCGGCGCCGCCGCGGCCCGCCGCGCTACAGACCACCTTTGTCGGAAATGAAGTTGGTCGGGTCATCCGCGGTCCCGTACAAACCGTCCTTGCCGGCGGAGATGAACAGGTACGTGTCCGGCCGCTGCGGCCAGACCTTGCCCTGGCCGCCCGATTGGCGCGTCTGCTCATACACGGCGCGATCGTAGACGAACCCGGCGAAGCCCGCCGGCTCCTGGAGCTGGTTCGGGCTGTTCTCCCGCCAGCCCAGGTTCCGCAGCGGGTGGTTCGCGCCGCCGCCCAGGTCCCAGCCCGCCACGTTGCCGTTCTCCGACCCGGTAAACGGCGTGTTGTCCCACTGCGTGTACCGGCCCGGCTTGCTCGCGCTCGGATCGGTGAACGGCAGCTTCGCATGCTCGTTCGCGCGGTAGTACAGGACCGGGAACCCGAATGCATCCACGGCGAACGGCAGTTTCCCGTTGTTCCAGTCCGAGGTGCCCGCGCTGCCGCCGGGCGTCAGCAGTTGCGGCAGCGTCTTCGTCTGCGACGTGTTGTCGCGATAGTACTCCGGCGACTGGGCGATCTTGCCGTCCACCTGGATGTACGGCCCGTAGCGCTGGTAGTCGCGATCAGGCTCCAGCGAGTACCAGTCGCGCCAGTCATTCTCGCTGAATGTATGCTCGCGCTCCTTGTCCGGCATCACGAAGCCCTTCAGGTCCGCGCCGGCGAGTTCCAGGATCAGCCACTGCGCCCCCGAGAGGTAAACCCCGGAGCCCTCGCCCTCGAACGGGTTCTCGCCGAACGACCGCGGATAGCGGTCGAACTCCTTGCTGTACAACTGGCAGCCCGTGTCGAGCGTGCTGATCAGCTTTTGTGTTGTGACCTTCTTCGCCTGGTCGCGGGCCTTGTTCACCGCCGGCACCAGCAGGCCGATCAGCAGCGAGATGATCGCGATGACGGCCAGCAGCTCGATCAGGGTGAACCCGCGGCGCGGCGCGCTTGCACGGCTTCTCATGGCGTACACCTTTGTCTGTTCCATTTTCTTCACTACCGCGGGCCAACCGCCCGCACCAGCCACGGTGCGCCACCGACAAGGCGCCGGGACCGCTAGCCGCCGCCGGCGCCGCTGCCCATCACCGACTGGATCAGCGTTACCAGGGGGAGGAACAGGGCCACGACGATGAACCCGACGATACCGCCGAGCACGAGCACCATGATCGGCTCCAGCAGGCTGACCAGCGAGGCCACCAGCGTGTCAACCTCGTCGTCGTAGTTGTCGGCGACTTTCATCAGCATCTTGTCGAGTTCGCCCGTCTCCTCGCCGACGTCCACCATGTTGACCACGATCGAGTCCACGGTCTTCGACGCGCGCAGCGGGTTGGCGAACGAGTCGCCCTCGCGGATCGCATCATGCACGCGCTGCAGCATCCGCGCGTAGACTTCGTTGCCGCTGGTCGCTCGCGTGATCGCGATGGCCTCCAGGATCGGCACGCCCGCCGCCACCAGCGTCCCCAGCGTCCGCGTGAACCGCGCTACCGACGACTTGCCCACCAGTTGGCCCAGCACCGGAATCTTGAGCGTCAACACGTCCAAGGCGTAACGCCCGAATTCCGCCTGCCGGATCAGCTTGTAAATGATGAACACCATGATCGGCGACAGCAGGATGACCAGCCAGCCCGGCGGACGGCCCGTGGCAACCCAGTTCGACAGGGAGATCAGGAACTCGGTCACTGCCGGCAACGTCGTCCCGAAATCCTGGAAGATCTCGCGGAACTTCGGCACGACGGTCACCATGATGAACGTCACGATGCCGCCCGCGGCCGAGATGACCACGGCCGGGTAGATCATGGCACCGATGATCTTCCGCTTCAGCTTTTCCGACTTCTCCAGGAAGTCCGCCAGGCGCTGCAAGATGACGTCCAGCACACCGCCCGCCTCGCCCGCGGCCACCATGTTGCAGTACAGCCGGTCGAACGCCTTCGGGTGCCGGGACATCGCCTCGGACAACGTCGCGCCGCCCTCCACGTCCTCGGTGATCTGCTTCAGGCACGACCGCAGCATGCCCGGCTTCTGCTGCTGCTCCAGGATGCGAATGCTCCGCAGGATCGGCAGGCCGGCATCCTGCAGCGTCGAGAGCTGCCGCGTGAACGAGCAGAGCACCTTCGTGCTGACCCACCCCATGCCCGTGCCGGCCGCCTTGCGGGCCTTCGGGCCGCCGCCCTTCTTGGCGGAAATCTTCTTCTTATCGGCCTTCTCTACAACCTTCGTCGGGAAGTAGCCCAGACCGCGGACGCGCGAGACCGCCTCTTCCTTCGACGGCGCCTCGATCTCGTCCTTGATCTCCTGTCCGGAGGCGTTCAGCGCCTCGTACTTGAAGACAGCCATACCCAAGCCTCCAAGCCCGCTTCAGTCCTGGGCTACGTCCGACGGACCCCCGGCCGGGGGCCGGGAGCGGGAAGATGACTTTCCCGCCGCCATTATGCGGGTTCCAAAGTGGCCGCGGACACTCGATTATGAACGCCGGCGGACTTAAACCGCTTCCTCCGCCAGGGTCTCGCGCACGATCTCCTCAATCGTCGTGATGCCGTCGTAGAGCGTCAGCAGGCCCGATTCGCGCAACGACCGCATCCCGCGCTTTCGCGCTGCCTGCCGCAGGACGTTGGTCGACGCGTGTTTCATGATCAGTTCCCGCAACTCGTCATCCAGGACCATGGTTTCAAAAATGCCACGCCGCCCCTTGTAACCGGTATGGTTGCAGTAGTCACATCCCTTGCCGTAGAAAAACGTCCGCCCCTTGATGTCCTCCGGCAGAAGCCCGAGCTCCATGAGCTGCTGCTCGGACGGGGTGTATTCTTCCTTGCAGTTCTCGCAGATCTTGCGCACAAGTCTTTGTGCGATAATGGCTTCCAGCGTCGCGGTCAGCAGGAACGGCTCCATGCCCAGGTCCAGCAGACGCGCAATGGAGCTGGGGGCGTCGTTCGTGTGCAGCGTCGAGAAGACCAGGTGGCCCGTAAGTGACGATTGAACAGAGATTTGCGCCGTTTCGAGGTCGCGAATCTCGCCGACCAGGATGATGTCGGGGTCCTGTCGCAGGAAGCTACGCAGGCAGCGCGCGAACGTAAGCCCAATATCAGCCTTAATTTGGCACTGAATCAGCCCGTCGATGTCGTACTCGACCGGGTCCTCGCTCGTGAGGATCTTGACCTCGGGGGTGTTCAGCTCCTTCAGCGCCGAGTACAGCGTCGTCGTTTTTCCCGACCCCGTGGGACCGGTCACGATGATGATGCCGTGCGGTTTGTTGATGAGCTGCTTGATCGTCCCCATGTCCTCTTCGCGCAACCCAAGCTGCGTGAGATCCAGGTTCACCTGCGTCCGGTCCAAGACACGCAGCACCACGCTCTCGCCGAACATGGTCGGGAGCACGCTGACACGCAAGTCCACCGGCCGGCCCTCGACCAGCAGTTCGATACGCCCGTCCTGCGGCACACGCCGCTCCGCGATGTCGAGGTTCGCCATGACCTTGATGCGCGATGAGATCGCCATCGCGACGTGCTTGGGCGGCGGCACCATCTCGAACAGCACGCCATCGATGCGATAGCGCATCTTGAATTCGTCCTCGAACGGCTCGAAATGGACGTCGGACGCCTTGTCGCGGATGGCCTGCAGCAGTACCAGATTCACCAGCTTCTTGACCGGGCTGCTCTCAGCCATCTCGCGCAGCTCGTCGAGGTCGATGCTCTCGCCGCGGCCCTGGAACTTCGCCAGGTCTTCGTCGCTGGACAGCTCGGTGATAATGTCGTTGATGGTCGCGGCGGCCTCTTCCGGGTAATACCGGTTGAGGGCGTCGTTCATGTCCGCTTCGGTCGTGATCCGCGCGACGACATTGAAGCCCATCAAGGTCTTCAGGTCGTCCGTCGCGTGGAAGTTGTCCGGGCTGGCCAGGGCCACACCCAGGGTGTGCGTCTCGCGGTCGTACTCCGTCGGGACGATGCGGTAGGCATGCGCCATCTGCGCCGGAACCATATCGATGACGTTCTTGTCAATGTCGATATCGGCCAGCTTGATCGACTCCATGCCGACCTGCGCCGCCAGCGCCCGGTTGACGTCGGCCTCCTCGACATAGCCCATCTCGATCAGCAGTTGCCCCAGCGGACCCCGCTTCTTCTTCTGCAGCTCCAGGGCCTCGGAGACCTGCACGCGGGTCACCTTGCCCATCTTGATCAGGATGCGCCCCAGCGGCCGGCCCCTGAGTTGCGCGATCGGCGGCATTCCGTCGGCTGGCATACACGTGACTCCTGTCGTCGCGCCACATTATATGGGCGATCGCGCGCGGCACAAACCGCGGCGGCACCGGCGGGGACGCCGCTATCCGGGCTTCGTCCCCAGTCCCTCCTGGGGGCCGGCTCCGGCGCGCGGCCGAGCGCAGTTCTGCACGGGGCGTGTCGCGCTGCCTCAGTTGGAGTGGCAGCCGGCCATGGCGCGCGGGCATCCGAGCGCGGGCGCCCGCCGCAACGCAGGCACCGATAACGGAAACGTCGCGCCCCGGCCGCCCGCGCGTTTGACGCGCCACCGCCCCAGCGTCAGAATGGGGTGTTTCGCAGAGGATCGGGAGACTTGGCCATGAGCGCTGCCGTCGTGCGAACAAGTGGACGCATGCTGCCCGCCGTTGCCTGTGCCGGCTTGATTCTCGTGACCGCCCCACTCGCAGGCTGTGACAGCCTCGGCGGGGGCGGGAGGGCCCAGGGCGCGACGGCGGCGCCGGTCCAGCACCCGTTGCTGGAGAACATCCCGCTGCCCAACGGGTTCCGGATCGTGCCGGAGCGGAGCGTGGCGCGCATGGCCGGGCCACTGCGCGTGGCCCAATGCGAGTTTCAGGGCTCGACCAGCCCGGACGCCGTGGCCCGTTTTTACGTCGAGTACCTGCCCACCGCCCGGTTCACGCTGCTGAACAAGCGGTTCGACAACGGGCAGTACAGCATGCGGTTTGAAAGCCCGAACGAGGAATGCAACATCCGCATCCGGCCGCAGAACGCGAAGACAGTCCTGGTGATCGACATCGGGCCGCTCGCGAAGGCCGCGAACGAAGAGGACTTGAACCCGGCCCGCCAACCGTGAGTGGCCGCCCGGGACGTTTCCCCGAGGTGTGAGTGATGGATGCCGATACACGACATCAACTGAAGCAGAACGAGCTGGCCGAGGCCCTCAGCAAGTTGCGCGACCTGCGCGATCCGCGGATTCTCTACGCCGCCGGTGCCGTGGTCGTTGTTTTGCTCGCCGTGCTGGTGTGGTACGGCTGGCGCGCCAGCCAGCAGGCCGCGCTCGAGCGTGGCTGGGAGCGCCTGTCGGATATTGCGGCAAACCTGTCGGGCGCCGACCCGACTGCGGTCACCGCGGCCCAGGGCGAATTGCGGACCTTAATCCAGGAAACCGGTTCGCCCAGCGTCGCCGGCTATGCCCGGCTCGCACTGGCCCGCTCCCGCTACGACCAGGGGATGCTCAAGCCGGACGAGCGCCAGGCCGCGTTCAGCGAAGCCATCACGCTGCTCGAGCAAATCCGCGCCGACCCGGCCACACGGACTGATCTCGACGCCGCCGCCGCGTTCCTGCTGGCCAGCACGTACGAATCGACGCGTCAATTCGACAAGGCCCGCCAGTTGTACCAGACGCTCAAGGACGACACGCGCTACGCCGGCCTGCCGTATGGCGCCCTGTCCGCAGACCGTCTGGCCACGCTCGATGATCTGACCGAACCGATCGCTTTTACGCCGGGTGAAGCCCCGCCGCCGCCGGCACCCGAGACCCAGGCGGCCACGCCGGCGCCCGCGCCGCAGTTCCAGCGCATGACGCCCGAGCAGCTCGGCGTGGTCGCGCCTCCGCCGGCCGCGCCGGTGCAGCCGCCGGCCGAACAAGTGCCCCCGGCAGCGGAGCCAGTCCCACCGCCGACACCGGCCCCCGACACGCCGCCGCCCGCGGAGCCGGCCCCGCCGACGCCAACCACCAGCCCCGGCTAGCTGCCGTGAAGCCCGAAGAAGAGGATATCCTCGAGCGACCGATTCCCATCGACGAGGACCAGGCGGAGCGTGTCCGGCTCCGAATCCGCCGCAAGCTGCCCGGACGGCGCCTGGACAAGTACCTGCACGCCCGCTTCCCGCGCCTGTCGCGCACCGCGATTCAGCGCTTGATCAAGCAGGGCGCCATCACCGTCAACGGTCAGCCCACCAAGTCCAGCTATGAGATGTGCGGCGGCGACGTCGTCGAGCTCGTCATTCCACCGCCCGAGCCGCGCGAGGTCGTGCCCGAGAACATCCCGCTCGACATCATCTACGAGGACGAGCACATCCTCGCGATTAACAAGCGCACCGGGATCATCTGCCATCCGGCCCGCGGCGATCAGACCGGCACCATCGCCAACGCCCTCGTCTACTACGCCAACCAACTCAGCCACGGCGAGGACCCGTTCCGCCCCGGCATCGTCCATCGCCTCGACAAGAACACTACCGGCGTCATGCTGGTCGCGAAGACCGACGAGGCCCACTGGCGATTGTCGCTGCAGTTCGAACGCCGCACCGTCCAGAAGACGTATCTCGCCATCGTGCACGGCTGCCCCCACCTCGACGGCGACACGATCGACGCCCCGATCGGCGTACATCCCGTCGTCCGCGAGAAGTTCGCCGTCATGGTCCGCGAGAACAAGATCGACGTGGCCAAGCACGCGGTCACGCACTACGAGGTCGCCGAGCGCTACAAGGGCTACGCCCTCGTGCAGCTCTTTCCGAAGACCGGCCGGACGCACCAGTTGCGCGTGCACATGTCGCACATCGGCCACCCGATCGTCGGCGACACGATGTACGGCGGGCGCGTCATCAGCGAATTCGACCTCACCGGCACGGGCTCCGTCGAGCCGCTCTTCGCGCACCAGGCGCTGCACGCCTGGCGCATCGCGTTCCGGCATCCCATTCACGAACGCCCCATGGAAATCGAGGCCCCGTTCCCACCCCCGTTCAGGACGCTGGTGAACCTGTTGCGGAGTCTGAGTAGTGCTTGATTACGGTTCCCCTTCGCGCCGAACCCGATTGCTCACCGCGCGCTTCACGGTAACCGCGCTGCTTGGATTCCTTGCGGCGCCGCCGGCCTGGGCCCAGCCTGCGGCGCTCACCGCGCGCCTTGACGAACGGCTCGCGCGCGTCCCGCAGAACACGCGCATCGGCCTGCTGGTCGCCGAGGCCGACAGCGGCGCCGTGTGGTACGCCCACGACGCCGACGCCCTGCTCAAGCCCGCCAGCGTCCAGAAGCTTTTCGTGACTGCCGCCGCGCTCGAGCGCTTCGGCCCGGACTTCCGCTTCGAGACGCGGCTCTACGCGCGCGGCGATGAAGTGTGGATTCTGGGCGGCGGCGATCCGGGCTTCGGCGACGAGCGCATCGAGCAGCGCCAGAATTGCCGCCTGACACGCATCTTCGATGAATGGGCCGCCGCCCTGCGCGCCCAAGGCACGACCGCGATCGGCAAGCTCGTCCTAGACGACTCGATCTTTGACGCGCTGGTCCGCCACCCCGACTGGCCCGACGACCAGTCCGACCGCTGGTACCAGGCCCCCGTCGGCGGGCTGAACATCAACAACAACTGCCTGGACGTCACCGTCGTCGTCCGCGGCCGCGACATTTCGCTGCGCCTGCACCCGGACGTGTCCACCGAGCTCATCCGCAACACCCTGCAACGCGGCAAGCAGCAACGCCCCGTGCTGAAGCGTCCTCCCAATAGCGACGTGTTCCAGCTTTCGGGCACCGTCACCCGCGGCGGCCCGCTCGACCCCGTCTGCGTGAATCAGCCCACGATGTTTTTCGCGCACGCGGTCCGCGCCGCCCTGCAGCAGCGTGGCATCAGCATTCGCGGCGACGTCGTGCGCCGCCAGCTCACCGCGCCGGAACTGGCCGGCGCCAAGCTGCTCGCCACGCACGCCACCGCCCTTCCCGACGTGCTGTGGCGCTGCAACACGTTCAGCCAGAACATGTTCGCGGAATCCCTCCTCAAGTCGCTGGCCGCCTATGGACCCGACGGTCAGCGTGGCAACGCCTCGGGCAGTTGGGATGCGGGCCGCGCGCTCGCACGCGCGACACTCGAACGGCTCGGTATCGACATGACCGGCGCGACGCTCCGCGACGGCAGCGGCCTCAGCCACGACAACCGCGCCACCGCCACGCAGTTCACCCGCCTGCTCATTCGCATGCGCCGCCATCCGCACGCGGACGTCTTCCTCAAGAGCCTCGCCGCCGCGGGCGAAGAGGGCTCCATGCAACGCCGCTACGGCGACCCCGCCCTGCGTGGTCGGCTGCGCGGCAAGACCGGCACCATCGCCGGCGTGCATACGTTCGCGGGGTATCTCACCCGCCCCGATGGCACCGTCCTGGCGGTCGCCGTCCTGGTCAACGGCCCCGCGGCCAACAATCTCCCGCCCGACGTCTGCAAGCTGCTTGCCACGGTCGATTAGCGTCGTCGCCGGGCCCGCGTGGCTGTCTTGGGTGGCGCTGCCGGCGTGCCTGGCGCCGGGACAAACGGCGGCCAGTCCGGCCGCGCCAACCGCTTCGCCGCCGGCAGCAGCTTGGGGAACTTGCCGTGCGGCTCGAACTGGTACCAGTACGCCGTGCTGCTGTAGTCGTTGCTCAGCTTGTTGTTGTGCCCATGCTCGATCGTCACCCGGATCGACCGGTTGAACCGGATCGGATCCAGCACGTGAAAACGATACAGCGAGTTCTTGCCGCGAAACGGCCAGTGCTGGTCCGCCTCGCCCCACTGCGGCGAGCCGCTGTATTGCGTGATTCCGGTATAGGGCGAGCTGTACTCCGTCCGGGGGCAGTATGCGCCGCTGAAGTAGTCCTCGGTCCCCGTGCCGTGCAGGCTCGGCGGCCACGGCTCGCCGTCGATGAAGATCATGTCGTCGCCTTCGCCGTACCAGTCGTTCTTCTCGCGCTGGAAGCAGTCCACGTCCAGGTGGCAGCCGACGTACTGTCCGCGCCCGCGCGCTTCAAGAATGACATAGTTCTCCGCCCCGGTCGTGTTCGGCGTGGCCCAGGCGCGCTTCAGGTGCGCGACATTCGGCGGCCCTTTGATATCCTGCCGCCCCCACCCCTGCGTCGGATTCTCACGCCGCCATTGCGCGTGAAAATACGCCAAGTCCGCTTCCCAGCGCGGGTACAGCTCGTAGTCGACGTAGAAGAAGATCTCGATCGGCTCGCGCCATTCGTTGTGAACCTCGAGGCGTGCCCGCCGGCGAAACGGCATCGGGAACCAGCAGTTCATCCCGCGCCCGCCATCCGGATTCATCTGCAGCGGCGCCGACCAGAAATTCCGGCAGATGCCGAACCCGCCGCCGAAGAAATCGGCCAGCGGCACCTCGACGCTGGGCGTTCGCTCGTCGTCCCACCACATCCGCAGCACCATGCTGCGCATCGCGTCGCGATTGTGGGCATGGCTGCACGTGCTCCAGATATGCTTGATGCACGCGGGACCGTCGATCGCCGCCAGCACGAGCCGCTTGCCTGGCGCCACCGGGATCGCGTCGTGGTTGCCGCCCGTGCGGTCAAAGCTGCTGCACCGTTTGGACTTGAAGTCGCGGATCTGAGCGAGCGCGCTTAACGACGAAAGACCGATCTGCATGACTGACTCCTACTTGTCTAACCAGGGCTGCCGCTGCTCGTCGCGGGCCCGCACAACACGGGAAACCGCGGACACAGCGTGGCCCGCACGCAATCCAAGACCTCCGCGGGACTGCCCCGCGCAGTCGCCTCGGCCAGCAGACGCTCCAAGGCGTCGGCGGTCGATTCCGGCGTGGCGCCGATGGCCTGCAGGCCTTCCTCAAGCTGCCCCGCGGCCAGCCGAGAGAACGCCAGTTGCCGCTGAAACGGGCCGACCAGCTCCTCGTACTTCTGCTCCTGGATCACCGGCAACCGCCGAATGGCCTCATCTACCAACCGGGCCGCCTCTTCCGCCCGCGCTGCCCCGCCGCGCAGCAGGTAATCGGCCTGCTCCGCCAGCGCTACCGACTGCAGCGTCGGAAACCGCGGACGCAGCGGCGCGTAAAGCTCCGCGGCGCGCGCCGCTCGTTCGGCCGCGCCGACCAGATCGCCGCGCAGCGCCAGCCACGCCGCCGCCAGGCGCTGTGTCTCCCCCGCGCGGGACGCGATGATCGCTTCGATGTCCGTCTCGGGCGTGATCGGTCCGGCCGCCGCCACAAACTGGCTCAGCACCGCCTCGAAGCCCGGCTGACTCCCCAGTTGACGTAGCACGTGCGTCCAGAACTGCTGCGCGCCGCGCCGGCTCTCCGCCACGAACGGCAGCGTGTCCATGAACCGCAGCGCATCGCGCAGCAGGCCCACGTGCGCGTCCAGCCCCGCCGGGTAGCGCGTCAGCGCCAACAGGGTGTCCACGTCGAACGGCGTCCGCTCCCGTTGCCGCAGCCAGGCCCGCCGGGCCCGCTCCGCCCACTCGGCGGCCGCCTGCGGCGCCGCCTGTCCATTCACCACAGCCAGCCACTCGGCGCACCGCGCCGCCGTCGCGTCCGTCTGCTCCAGCGCCGGGGTCACTTGAGTGAGTTCCAGCGCCTCGCCATACGCCGCCTCCGCCAGCGGCGCCGCTTTCGCTGCCGTCGCTGGTGACGGTTCGGCGATGAAGGCGCGCATCGCCTCACGCGCCATCCCCACGCGGTACTCCAGCGCCGCCTTGCGCGCGGCCGTCACCCGCACCGGATCCAGCAACCGCGACTCCGCCACGCGAATCGCCGCCTCGGCCGCTGCATAGTCCTGCCGGAGTTCGGCGACCGACGCCGCTTGCTCCGCGACCACGCCGGACCAGTTGCGCAGCCCCGCCCAGCCGGCCGCCCCGGATGCCGCGAGGCAGACCAGCGCCGCCAGCACCCACGAATGCTTGGCAGGCGTGCCGGCCGCGTGCGAAGCCGCACCCGCGCCACGCGGCGTCAACGGCCCCGCCACCGCCCACAACGCCCCCAACAGCGTGAAAAGGATCGGCGCCGCCCCCGGCAGGCGCAGCGACACCCCCGTCAGCGCGTCGGCCATCAACGCCGCAATGCTGCCCGTTAGCGCTAGATGGAGCCAGCGCTCCCGCCCCGGTGTGCTGGCCCGCAGCAAGGCCGACGCCGCAAACAGCGACGCCACGAACCCGCCGACATACGTCACGCCCCCGAGCAGGCCGATCTCCGTGAGCACCTCCAGCACTTCGTTGTGTGCATGCTCCACGATTTCGCCCATGAACGCCGCCGGGTCGAGCGCCCGGTCGCGAACTGCATAGACGCCGGCCAGACGCGGGTATGAGCCGGCCCCCTGCCCGGCCATCCGCGCCCACGACGACGCATTCCACAGCTCGGACGCATACCGCCAGGCGTAGATCCGGAAGCGGACGGTTGCGCCGCGCGCCATGGTCACGTCCAGGTGCGAGCTGTGGAACCACCACGTGCCGGCCCCCATCACGCCCAGTGCAAACACCAGCGACAACGCCCAGCGCAGCCGCCGCCCCACCTGAAACAGCCCGATCACGACCAGCCCGGCCGCCAGCCCCAGCAGCGCTCCCCGCGCCCCCGTCAGCACCTGGCACCAGATCAGCGGTACCAGCATCACACCCGCCCACGCCGCCCGCCCGAGCGCGCCGCGACGCCGCTCACGGACGAACTCGAGGACCGCCGACACCCCCGTCGCCACCGCGATCAACACCCCCGGCAGCAGCACCGCCGCCAGCACATTGGGGTTCCCGATCGGGAACCCGGGCCGGTGCGCGGGATTGCGTTCGTGCACGTACCAGATGCACAAGACCGCCCCCAGCGCCGAGATCGCCGTCAGCCCATGGAGCAGCCCCGGCAGGTGCCGGCGTTGCAGCGTGCCCGCCAGGCTCACCGCCCAGCACAGGTGCAGCGCGTAAAGCAGCGCCTGCCCCCGCGCGATCGCCGCGTCGCCCGCCCACAGGCTGCTGAGCAGGGAGAGCAGCACCCACCCCGCCAGCAACAACTGCGCCGACCCCGCCGGCCCAGACCGCAGGGGGCCCACGGCCGCCCGGGTCAGCAGCGTGCACGCCGCCAGCAGCAGCATCCCCAGGGCCGCCGCCAGGTGAAACACCAGATCCTTCACTTCCACCCCCCGGACCGTGGCCAGCCGGCCGTTCAAGGACATCCACTCCGTCAGCCGATGCAGCAGGGAGTGAGGACTCCAGGGGATCGCACCAGGATAGGTCTGCCCCGGCGGCGGACTGAGCAGGAAGAACGTGCCGGCGAGCAGCAGCCACGCCAGCAGCAGTGCGGTCCGCGAGCAGGTGCGCGCCGCGGACCCGGGCGGATCGGTGTGTGTGGCCGCGAGCGCGATTTCGGTATTCACAGCCCTGCGCACCTGCTACAATGCCCGGCGCGGTCACGAGCTTGCGGTTCGTCACGGATGGCGAACAACCGCGCCCCAGAAGCGGAGAGTATAGCCTCGATCCTCCAAGCGACGAGCCCCTCTGGGCCAAACATGGATGCGACGGATGGGCGGTACGTATGACGCAAGTTGCCGTTTCGATGAGCGCCCCGCGCTGCGATTCGCGCGTGATTCCCGGCGAGCTTGAAAAACTGCGCATTCACCTGGTCGGCATCGGCGGCTGCGGCATGTCCGCGCTCGCCACCCTGTTGCTGCGCCGCGGCACGCGCATCAGCGGCACCGATGCACGCGCATCGGCCGAGCTGGAACGCCTCGCCGCGTGCGGCGCGCACGTGACCACCGTGCAGACCGCTGCCGCGCTTCCGCCCGGCGCCGAGCTGGTCGTCGCGTCCGCCGCCATCCCCGCGGACCACCCGGAGCTGCTCGAGGCGCGCCGCCGCGGTGTGCCCATCGTCAAGTACGCCGAGCTGCTCGGCGCGGTCATGTCACGCTACGACGGCATCGCCATCAGCGGCACCCACGGCAAGAGTACGACCACCGCCTGGCTCGCGTTCGTTCTCCGCCAGGCCGGCCGCGACCCCAGCTTCGTCGTCGGCGCGACGGTCGCGCAGCTCGGCGGCGGCAGCGGCGCCGGCGCCGGCCGGCACTTCGTGGCCGAAGCCTGCGAGTACGACCGATCGTTCCTGAACCTGCGTCCCCGGCGGGCGGTGATCCTGAACATCGAGGAAGACCACCTCGACTGCTACAAGGACATCGACGCCATCCGCGCGGCCTTCGCGGCCTTCGCCCAACAGGTGCCCGACGACGGGCTGGTGGTGCTCAATGCCCAGGACGTCCGCTGTCGCGCGCTGCGGCCCGCAGTCACCGCGCGCGTGGAGACGTTCGGGTGTGACGAGCACGTTACCTGGCGTGCCACCGACATCACGCTCATCGACGGCCGCTATGCCTTCAACGTCGTCCACGACGGCACGCTGCTCGGTCGCGTGCACCCGGCCCTGCCCGGCCGTCACAACGTGGACAACGCCCTCGCCGTCATCGCGCTGGCCCACGACAGCGGCGTGCCGTGGTCGGAGATGCAGCGCGGCCTGCACGAGTTCGCGGGCGCCCGGCGGCGGCTGGAGCTGCGCGGCGAAGTGGCCGGACGGACGATTCTGGATGACTACGCCCACCACCCGACCGAAATTCGCGCGACGCTCAAAGCCGCCCGCGAGCGCTTCAATCCGAAGCGGCTGTGGTGTGTCTTCCAGCCGCACCAACACTCGCGCACGCGCTTCCTACTGACCGATTTCGCGCAGAGCTTCAGCTACGCCGACCGCGTCGTCGTCCCCGACATTTACTTCGTCCGCGACAGCCAGCGCGAGCGCGAGCTGGTCTGCGCGCAGGACCTCGTCAACGAGATTCAGGGCCGCGGCGGCGACGCCACGTTCATCCCGCAGTTTGACGCGATCGTCGCGCTGCTGGCCCAGGAAACGCAGCCGGGGGATATCATTCTGACCATGGGCGCTGGAAACATCTGGAAGGTCGCCGATGAGCTGGTGCAGCGGCTTGGAGGACATCTGCCGGCGTGATGTCCCGCTGTCCGAGCACACCTGGTACGGGCTCGGCGGGCCGGCCCGCTGGTTCGTCACTCCCCGCAGCGAGGACGAGCTGGCGACCGTCCTGGCGCGCTGTGCCGCGCAGGCCGTTCCCTGGCGCATCCTCGGCCGCGGCGCCAACGTCCTCGTCCGCGACGCAGGCGTCGACGCCGCCGTCATTCACCTGACCGGCCGCGCCTGGGAAGCCATCCGTTTTGAAGACCCACTGGTCCACGTCGCCGGCGGGGCGGATTTCACGCGGGTCGTGAAGCAGGCAGTCGAGCGCGGGCTGGTCGGCCTCGAAAACCTCGCCGGCATCCCCGGCAGCATGGGCGGCATCATCCACATGAACGCCGGCGGGCGCTACGGCTCGATCGCGCAGTACGTCCGCGACGCGCACCTCATGACCCCGGACGGCCAACGCCTGACCCGCAGCGCGGCGCAGCTTGGTTTCACCTATCGCCACTGTGCGCTCGCGGGCGCCATCGTCACCGCGGTGACGCTCGCGCTGCAGCCCGGCGACCGCGCTGCGGCGCGCGCGCGCTTCCGCGAAATCTGGACCGCGAAGCACGCCACCCAGCCGCCCGTGTCCGCAAAGTCCGCCGGTTGCATCTTCAAGAATCCCCCCGGCCACGCCGCCGGCAAGTTGATCGACGAGGCCGGTCTCAAAGGCACGCGCCGCGGCGGCGCGGAGATCAGCCCGCGCCACGCGAACTTCATCGTGGCTCACCCTGGCGCGCGGACCCAGGACGTGTTAGACTTGATCGCACTCGTCCAGGAGCGTGTGTATCACGCCACCGGCCTGACCCTGGAGCTCGAGGTCGAGCTCTGGTGAAGGGAGTTTTCGGCATGCCTAGTCCATCGTCGGCCAATCCGCCGGCCCGCCCGCGCAAGTTGCGCGTGACCGTCCTCTGCGGCGGCCCCAGCGCCGAGCGCGAGATCAGCCTCGCTTCCGGCCAGGCCGTCGCGGAAGCGCTGCGCCGCAACGGTCACGACGTGTTCGTCGCGGACATCGGCCCCGACCAGCTCGCGGCCCTCGATCAGCCCGCCGACGTCGTGTTCCCTGCTCTCCACGGCCCCTTCGGTGAAGACGGGACGGTACAGCGCTTGCTCGCCGAGCGCGACCTGCCGTTCGTGGGGTCCGATGCCCGCGCCTCCGCGCTGGCGATGGACAAGGCCGCGACGAAGGAAGCCGTCATCGCCGCCGGCATCCCAACACCAGCCTACGAAGTGTGGGACGCCGTCACGCTGCGCACGCGGCCAGCTCCCCGCCTGAGCTGGCCCGTGATCGTCAAGCCGGTGGACCAGGGCAGCAGCGTCGCGACCAACATCGTCCGCGAAGCCGCCGGCTTCCCGCCGGCCGTCCGCCTGGCCGTGGACCAGTTCGGCCGGGCCCTCGTGGAACAGTTCATCGCCGGCGAGGAAATCACGGTGGGCATCCTCGGCGACCAGGCCCTGCCGCCGATCTGCATCCGCCCCAAGCGCCAATTCTACGACTTCGAGGCCAAATACCGGGACAACGCGACCGAATACTTGTTCGACGCCGGCTATCCGGCGCGCGTCTTCGAGGACGCGCAGGCGCTCAGCCGGCAGGTGTTCGCGCGGCTCGGCTGTCGCCACTTGGCGCGCATCGACTGGATGGTGGACCAGGAACAGCGGCTGTGGTTCCTCGAAGTGAACACGTTGCCGGGCTTCACGAGCCATTCGCTGGTGCCGAAAGCTGCGGCCCGCGCGGGTCTCTCGTTCGACGCCCTCGTCGACCGCCTCGTGTACATGGCCCTCGGGGAGTCATCGTGAAAGGAGCCGCCCCGCGACGCCCGCTGACGCGCAACGCGATCACCACGTCGCGCCGGAGCGCCGCATCGGTGACAACCTGGCCCCTGTGGCAGAAGCTCGGCCGGGTCCTCGGCTGGGCACTCACCTTCGCCGCGGTTGGCTGGGGCCTGCAACGGCTGGGCGCGTTCGTGCTCGCCCCCCGCCCCGACATCGAGTGCCGCCTGGAATGGCTGGATCTGCCGCCGTGGCTCTCCGCTCCCGCGGGGGCGCCCATGCTGCGCCAGATCCAGGACGCCGCCGGCCTGGCGCCCAGCGACGATATCCACGACCCCATGCTCTGCCAGCGCGTCGCCGAGGGCCTGCTGAACTCCGCCTGGGTGGCCGAGATCAAGCGCGTGACCAAGCACCCGGACGGCCGCATCCGTGTCCAGGCCGTCTACCGCGACCCGTTCGCATTTGTCGAAGCCGGGGGCGTGGCATACCTGGTTGATCGCCACGGCGTGCGTCTGCCGTACCAGCACGACCTGGCTGTGATCGAGGCACTCGATCCCAACGTGTGGAACAACTGGCTGCTCATCACCGGCGTGAGCGAGCCCGTTCCGGAGGTGGGCCGCGCCTGGCCCGGCCCCGATCTCGCCGCCGGACTGCGCCTCGTCGACTATTTGAAAGAAGCGACTTCGCGCGGGGAAGTGCCGTTCCGCTCGTCGCTGCGTACGGTCAACGTGGCGAACTACAGCCAGCGCAAGTTCCAATACGAGGGCCGACTCCGCATCGGCTTGATTTATGCGGGGTACTATATTCATTGGGGCCTGCCGCCTGGCGAGGAAGCCGGGATCGAGCCCCCCGCGAGCCGCAAGCTGCAGTTGCTGGCGTACGAATATGCGACCCACGGCCAACTGCCCGTGAACGATCTGGATGTCCGCTACTTCGAAAAGGCGCGCCCCGGAAAACCGGGGCTTCGGCACTGAGCCCTGTGCCCGGCGAAAGCCGAGGAGTGCGATCTATGCCTACCAATGACTGGCCACGCATGGTCTTCGACGCCCTCAAAGAGCACATCCCGCCGGGCGCTGAGTGGGTCCCGCTGGCCGCGGCCGGCCTGACCGCTGCGATCGGACTCGTTTTCATGGTGAAGGGCGCCCGCCTCGCGCCGTACCTCGCCGCCCTCGTGTTCGCGGCACTGGGCGCCGGCGCCGGGCCGCTGATCGCGCACTACGGCGGGACGCCGCTCTGGCCGACCGTCGCCGGCGCGGGCGCCGTGGGACTCGTGCTGGGCGTACTGCTCTTCCGCGTGTGGCTCGCCGTGCTCGTGGGCACCTGCCTCACACTCGCGTCGCTGTCCATTTACAGCGGGCAGGTTTTGCGCAACCCCCTGAACGAGTATCTCACCGCCGGCCTGAATAGCGAGCAACAACTCGTCACGCTTCCGGACGCCGCCAATGCCGCCGCGTCCACCGACTGGCAGGCCAAGCTGACCGATCTATGGAACTACCTGGGCACCCACGTGCCGAACTTCCAGGTCAGCATTGTTGCCATCGCCATCTCAACCGGACTCGCCGGCCTGGTCTTCGGTCTCGCCCTGCCCAAGATGGCCCGCGCGTTCTGGGCGGCCTCGTTCGGCACCGCCCTGCTCGCCGTCGCCGCGCTGGCCATCATGCAGGTGAGCTGGCCCGCTGGGAAGGAATGGCTCAGCGGCCAGCGCGGCCTCATCGTCGCCGGCGCGCTCTGGCTGATCTCGCTCATCTACAACTGGGCCGATGTGCACGGCCTGCGCGCACCCAAGCCGCCGCCGGCCGAACCGAAGCAGGCCACCGCCTGAGCCGCACACGCTGCCGGGAGGTGTTCTCGGACGTAACCTCAGCACGCACTCCCCGGCCGGATGTCTGCAGCAGGTCGTGATTCGGCCGCCTCTCAAAGTAAACGATATACACCGACAGCCGGACGCTTAATCCATGCGCGCCAGGAGTCACCGTTGCTCCCGTATCAACACGCGGTATTCAGTTGGATCGCCGAGCAGGCGGGCTTGACGGGCGCGGTCATCTTCGCTGCGGGGCTCCTGTCCGCCTTCTACGGCTTCCGCTTCCTCCGTTTCCTCCTGATGATCGCCTGTGCCGGGCTGGGGTACGTGGGCGGGTGGCTGCTCACTGAGCACGTCGGGCAGCCGCCACTCGTCTGCGGCGCCGCCGGCGCGATCGCCGCCGGCCTGCTCGGCCTCGCGTGGCCGACGCCGGCGGTCGCGGTCGGCAGCGGCGGCACCTGGGCCTTGCTGGCCGCGTACATCGGCAGCCAGGTGGGCCTGAAAGGTCCGGCGCTTTGGATCGGCGTGGGGCTGCTCGGCGGTATCGGCCTGCTCATGACACTGGTGTGCCGCCGCGCGATGACCTTGCTGCTGACCAGCCTGCACGGGGCGGCGTGGATGATTATCGGGTTCGTGGGGGCGGCGTGCGCGTTCATGCCCGCCGTCGGGGCCACGTTCAAGAGCTGGGCCAGCGGGCCGTCGTACGTCGTGCCCATCCTGCTGCTGATGCTGGTGGCCACCGGATACTCGTGCCAGGCCAATGCCCGGCAGGGTGATATCCGCAGCGGCGTGCAGGACGGCGTGCGCGTCGCCCCGCCGCGGACCGCGGCGCGCCCGGGGTAGCCGAGCTGTCGAGTTCTTAGTTGACATCCCCGCCCCAGCCGATAAAGTGCTGAGTGTATCATCTGGTGGGACCGTTTCTGGTCACGACCCGGTTCGGGACGCCCAGGTCGCCGCGCCCGGGTACAGGATGGCTGTTTTGTGGCATGATGGATCACGGGGTTGAAACGTGAGCGAGCCGTCCAGCGGAGGGAGCGCCGGCAGCGCGCTCGCCCGCCCGTCCAGTTCGTTCCCGCGTTTCAACGGCCGGCTTCCTACCCGCCATCGCCGGCCTGGCCCCACGCTCCCCACACGCCCATGAGGATCACCTCTCCATGCTGAAGGTGCACCTACCCGACGGCAACGTCGTCGAACATCCCGACGGCGCGTCAGTGCTGGATGTGCTCCAGTCGGTTGCGCCGGGGCTGGCGCGCAAGGCCGTCGCCGCCAAAGTCAACGGCAAGATCGTGGACCTCGCGACGCGCCTCACCGGCCCGGAGGTCACACTCGTCGCGCTCAAGCCGGATGATCCGGCCGGGCTCGAGGTGCTCCGTCATAGCTGCGCGCACGTCATGGCCGAGGCCGTCTGCACGCTCTGGCCGGAGACGAAACTCGCCTATGGGCCGCCGGTCGACAACGGCTTCTACTACGACATCGAGCTGGACCACAGCCTGACGCCCGAAGACTTCGTCCGCATCGAAGCCAAGATGGACGAGATCGTGCGGGCCGACCGGCCGTTCACGCGCTATGAGCTGCCGCGCGACGAGGCCCTGGCCAAGCTGCGCGCCGAGGGTAACCCCTACAAGATCGACAACGCGGAGCGCGCCGACGGCAACACGCTCAGCTTCTACACGACCGGCGAGCCTGGTGCGGGTCATTTCGAGGATCTCTGCCGTGGCCCGCATGTCCCCAGCACCGGCCGCATCGGCGCCTACAAGGTCATGCAGGTGGCCGGCGCCTACTGGCACGGCGACTCCAGCAAGCAGATGCTCCAGCGCGTCTACGGCACGACCTTCCCCGACAAGAAGGCGCTGAAAGCCCACCTTGAGCAGCTCGAGGAAGCCAGGAAGCGCGACCACCGCAAACTCGGCCAGGAGCTCGGCCTGTTCACCATCGACCCGCTGGTCGGCACGGGCCTGGTGCTCTGGAAGCCCCGCGGGGCCGTCATCCGCCGCGTGCTGGAAGCCTACATCCTCGACGAACTGCTCAAACGCGGCTACCAGCCCGTGTACACGCCGCAGATCGGCCGCCTGGATTTGTACCGCACGAGCGGACACTTCCCCTACTACAAGGACGCCCAGTATCCGCCGCTGTTCGAGTCGGACCGCGCCCGCCTGCTGAACGCCCTCTGGGAAGTCGCGCACGCATCGAAAGCGGATCACGCGGACGCCGCCGAGATCGCGCTCTTCGAGCGCATCGCCGGCGAATACCCGGAGCTGGCGAAGGCCGGCTATCCGGCGAAGTCGCCCGCGGAGGATCGGCTGCGGCGCATCCGGAGCTGGCTCGCCCAGGAGGACGGCTACCTGCTCCGGCCGATGAACTGCCCGCACCACATCCGCATCTACGCATCGGACGCCCGCAGCTATCGCGACCTGCCCGTGCGCATCGCCGAGTTCGGCCAGGTGTATCGCTACGAGCAGTCCGGCGAAGTCTCCGGCATGACCCGCGTCCGCGGTTTCTGCCAGGACGATGCTCACATTTTCTGCACGCAGGAGCAGTTGCTCGACGAGATCGCGGGCTGCGTGGACATGGCGAAGCTCTCACTGCGGGTCATCGGCCTGAAGGACTACCGCGTGCGCGTCGGCCTGGGCGACGGCAGCGAGAAGTACATCGGCGGGCCCGAGCTCTGGGCCAAGGCCGAGGCCGCCGTGCTCGATGCCGTCCGCACCAGTGGCATGGACCACGTCGTCGAGCGCGGCGAGGCCGCGTTCTACGGCCCGAAGATCGACTTCATCGTGAAGGACTGCATCGGCCGCGAGTGGCAGCTCGGCACCGTGCAGGTGGACTACAACCTGCCCGAGCGCTTCGACCTGAAGTACGTCGGCGAGGACAACCACGAGCACCGGCCGGTGATGATCCACCGCGCGCCATTCGGCAGCATGGAGCGCTTCGTCGGCATCCTCATCGAGCAATTCGCCGGCGCGTTCCCGCTCTGGCTGTCGCCGGTGCAGGTGCGCATCTGCTCGATCAGCGCGAAGTCGAAAGAGTACGCCCAGAAGGTTTTCGAGCTGTGCCGCGCCGCGCCGCTGCGGGCCGAGCTGGACAACAGCGATGACCGCATCGGCAACAAGATCCGGCTGGCCGCACACGCGAAGATTCCGTATATCCTGGTGGTCGGCGAGCAGGAAGCCGCCGAAGGGAAGGTGAACGTCCGCACGCGCGAGGGCAAGCAGTATGGAAGCTTCACGCTGCCCGAGTTCCTGGCCGCGTGCGCCATTGAAATCGCGAACCGGGGCGAAGAGCCCCGTGCCTGAGCTGCCAGGCTCAGGTAGCCCAGCGCGGCCGGCTGCGACCGGCTGCATGAAAGGATGGTGTCTGCATCAATCTGAACTTGCGCTGCAACGAGCAGATTCGCGTCTCGCCGGTGCGCTTGATCGGTGAGAACAACGAACAGCTCGGGATCCTCCCCAATTACGAGGCCCTGCGCCTGGCGCGCGAGGCCGGGGTGGATCTGGTCGAGGTGGCCCCGAACGTGCGGCCACCGGTTTGCCGCCTGATGAACTACGGCAAATGGAAGTACACCCAGAAGAAGAACGTCAAGAAACACCACGAGCAGCAGACCAAGGAAGTGCGCTTGCGGCCCAAGACCGACACGCACGACCGCCAGATCAAGGTTCGCCAGGCCATCAAGTTCTTCAAGAAGGGTGACAAGGTCCAGTTCACGATGGTCTTCCGCGGCCGCGAACGCTTCCGTCGCGAGGTCGCGCTGGACGTCTTCAAGTCGATCCTCGACGAGTTCGGCACGCGCGTGAAGGTGGAACGCCCGCCGTCCATGGACGGCCGGCACATGGTCATGATCCTCTCCGCGCTGAAAGACGCCTTCGGCGACGTCGATGCCAGCGACGAAACCGCCGCGGCGCCGTCGTCGAAACCCGCGCCCGCTCCGCCGCCGGCCTCCGCCGACCCGGCTCCCGGCGCCGAGCAGGCCCCCGCGCTCCAGCACGAGACGCCACCGGCCCTGTCCGTGCCCGAGCCCCAGGGCTGACACCCGCCGGCCAGCGACCGGCGACCACAACCCCGTTCGTATCCACGACCCCGCTTGCAGCCTTCGGCTGAGCGGGGCCGGTGATCGCGTCCACAGTATCAGGGGAAGGACGCCACCATGCGTACGCCATCCACGGCGCTCGGCTTCATCGGCCTGGGCATCATGGGTGCGCCCATGGCCATGCACCTGCTCCACGCCGGCTACCGGCTCTACGTGCACACGCGCACCGCCGCACGCGCCCAGCCCCTGCTCGACGTTGGCGCCGTCTGGTGCGACACCCCCGCTGACGTTGGCCGCCAGTGCAACGTGCTGATCACCATCGTTACCGATACGCCCGACGTCGAAGCGGTCCTTTTCGGCCCCCACGGTGCCGCCGAAACGCTGCCCACTGGTGCCTGCGTCATCGACATGAGCACGATTGACCCGGAGCAGACGCGCGTTTTCGCGCAGCGCCTGGCCGCGCGCGGTGTCACCCTACTCGACGCCCCCGTCACCGGCGGCGACGTCGGGGCCCGCAACGCCACGTTGACCATCATGGTCGGCGGCGACGCAACCGCGTTCGAACGCATCCGGCCCGTATTGGCTCACCTGGGCCGCCGCATCGTGCATGTAGGCCCCAGCGGCAGCGGCCAACTGCTCAAAGCCTGCAACCAGATCCTCTGCGCCGTGAACATGATCGGCGTCTGCGAAGCTCTCACGCTCGCCCGGCGTGCCGGCCTGGATCTCGCACAGGCGATCGAGACGCTGAACTCCGGGGCGGGCGGCTCCTGGGCACTCGGAAACCTCGGCCCCAAGATCGCCGCCGGCGACGACGCCCCGGGCTTCATGATCAAGCTGATGCAAAAGGACCTGCGTATCGTCCAGTCCGTCGCTGCCACGCTCGGCATCACGCTGCCCGGCGCCGCACTGGCACAGCAGTTCTACCGCAGTGTCAGCGCCGAGCCGGAAGGCGCGCGCCTCGGCACGCAGGCCATGATCCACGCGCTCAACCGCCTCAACGACCCCTGAGCCCCGCGCTGTCGCCGAATCCGCCCCCCGCCGCTAGACTCCATGCGCGCCCCATCCGCGGGCGACGAGGTGCCATGATGCGCTGCGCGTACTTCGACTGTTTCTGCGGGGCGGCGGGCGACATGATCCTCGCCGCGCTCGTCCACGCGGGCCTCAAGCTCGATTCCCTGCAGGAGGTCGTCGCCCGCCTGCGTCTGCCCGGCGTGGAGCTCGACGCGGAACCGGTGCGGCGCGGCGGCTTCGCGGCCACGCACGTCACCGTCCACGTCGCGCACGAGGCTCACCACCATCACCGCCATCTGCCTGATATCCTGAAGATCATCGCTGCGGCACAGTTCTCGCCGCGCGTCACGAAGGACGCCGGCCGCGTATTTACGCGCCTCGCCGAAGCCGAGGCCACCGCCCACGGCATCTCCGTCGACAAGGTCCACTTCCACGAGGTCGGCGCCGCCGACGCGATCGTCGATATCGTCGGAGCCTGCGCCGGGCTCGAAGCCCTCGGCATCGAGCAGCTCGTCTGCTCGCCGATCCCCACCGGCAGCGGCACCGTCGAGTGCGCCCACGGCATCCTGCCCGTACCCGCGCCCGCGACGGCCGAGCTTCTCCGCGGCGTACCCCTGGCGGCGTGTGACGCGCCGGGTGAGCTGACTACCCCGACCGGTGCTGCCATCCTCACGACGCTCGCCGAGTCCTTCGGCCCCCTGCCGCCCATGCGCGTAGCCACCATCGGCTACGGCGCCGGAACACGCGAAAATCGCTCCCGGCCCAACATTCTTCGCGTCCTGATCGGCGATCTGCCCGTACCCGCCGGCGACGTACCCGAGTCCATTCTCGTCCTGGAAACGCAGGTGGACGACGCCACGGGGCAGAACGTCGCCTATGCCGTCGAACGGCTCCTGGAAGCGGGTGCGTTGGACGTGTTTACGGTGCCGATAGGAATGAAGAAGGGTCGGCCCGGGCAGCTTGTGACGGTGCTCTGCCGGCCCGCCGACGTCGCCGCGCTCGAGGCGATTCTGTTCGGCGAGACCACGACGCTGGGGGTCCGCCGGCACGAGTGCCAGCGGACGGCGCTGGAGCGTGCGACGCATACTGTGACGACGCGTTTTGGTGCGCTCCGCGTGAAGGTCGGGCGGCGCGGGGACCAGGTCGTGCAGACCTGGCCGGAATACGAGGATTGTGCCGCGGCCGCCCGGACGCATGGCGTGCCCCTGCGGACGGTGCAGGACGCGGCGTTGCGCGAATGGGCCGAACGGCATGCTGGTGACGACGCTCGGGACGCTGGATAGCACGCTCCTGATCCTCGTTGGGGTCATTTGTCTGGCACTCATCGCGATCGCGTTCTTTCGACGCGCCGCGTGGCGCAGCGCGACGGCGCGTGATCTGACGCGCGAGCAACGTGCCCGTCTGCGCGAGCAGCGCGAAGTGTGCCGCACGATGGACGAGTTGCTCGTGCAGCTCGAGGAAGCGTCCCGCCGGATCAGTGCCCAAGCGGACACCCAGTTCGAGCGCTTGCGGGCCGCGATTCGCGACGCCGACGAGCGCATCAACCGCCTGTCACACGCTGGGCCCGTCCGCCAGTCGACCGCCCCGCCGCCAGCGCAGCCGCCGCCGCGACCGCTGGAGGAATTCAAGCCGGGCTTGCCTACGGCCCCGCCGGCCGCACCAGCCGCCGCGCCCGCCCCACCCACCGTCACGCGCGCCGTCGTCAGTGCCGTCGTCCCCGCCGCGCCGCCCGCCGCGGTCTCTTCGCCGCCCCCGACGCCGGCCGACGAAAGGCGCCAGCGCATCTACGAGCTGGCCGACGCGGGAACGTCATTGGTCACAATCGCCGACGTGCTGCAAATCCCGGTCGGCGAGGTCGAGCTGATTCTCAGCCTCCGCACGTTCACAAACACTTAGACAAGATGTCAGTTCTGCCGGCAGCATCGCCGCGGCCCTGCGGTAGAATGCTGCCAGTTCACCCGGCGACGCCGTCGGGCGCGATGATCGCGGCACCGGTGATGGGAACACCCACCATGCGCAAGACCGTAATGACGGCCCCGATGTGCGTCATCCTCGCCTGCGCGCTGATCAGCCAAATGAGCATCGCCGTCGCGCAACCGTCCCGCGCGCTGGGCACGCCGAACGATGTGCCGCTCTGCCTGGCACATGGCAGCGCGCCCGCAGCGGAGCCCACACTGCTCGTCGGCTACGCGTCCGGTCGCGTCGCACGCGTGGGCTGCGCCGCAGGCCAACCCCGCGTCGCCTGGGAAGCCCAGGCCGATGGCGCCATCCTCGCTCTCGTGGAACTCGCCTCGCCAGGACAATCCGGGCGAGACGTCGTCGCCAGCACCGCCACCGGCCGCGTGGTCTGCTTCCGCGGCGACGCCCCGGCCCCCGTCTGGCAGTTTAGATCGACGTGCGAGGTTTCCGCGCTCGCCGGCGTGGCTGATGTCGACGGCGACGGGGCCACCGACCTCGTAGCGGCCGGCGCGGCGCAACGCGTCCACCTGCTCAGCGGCCGCGGCGGCCAGGAACTCTGGTCGCAGCTCTTCGAATCCAAGGAGGGCACCGCGTCCGTGCAGCGGCTCCTGGTCATCGCCGATCAGAATCAAGACGCGCTCCCCGAGGTCGCCGTCTGGCTCTGGAGCGGCGAACTGGCCGTGCTTAGTGGCCGGACCGGAAATCCAATCTGGCGTCGGCCGATCGGCGGCGGCTTCACGGAAGGCTTTGCGCTCGTGCCCGACCTGAACGGCGACGGTGCGGCTGAGCTGCTCGTCGGCGGAAACGACGGCATGGTCCGCGCCTGCTCCCCGCTCGACGGGACCGTCTTGTGGTCCGGCCAGGTCGCCCGGCCAATCCGCGACCTGGCTGTGCAGCCCGCCAGTGCAACGCCGGCCAACGTGTACGTCGCCTCCGCCGGCGGTGAAGTCGCGCGCTTCGATCCCAAGCCGCAGACCACGCCGGATGAGCCGAAATGGACGGTCAGCCTCGGCGACGTTTGCCGCAGCGTAGCGACGACAGTCGATGTGGATAACGACGGCACGCTCGACGTAGCCGCCTGCGCCGAAAATGGCGTGGTCGCACTGCTCTCCGGCCAGACCGGGCAAGTCCTGCAACGCTGGCAGGCCAGCGACGTCGTCCGCACCATCTGCCCAATTTCGACAAGTGACCAGGCGTACATCGCCGCCGCAAGCCTGGATGGCGAAGTGCGCTGGCTCCCTGTGTCCGGCCGCGCATGCGCCACACAGGCGACCAACGCGCCGACGACGCGACCCGACATCAGGGGCCAGCCCCGCCTGATTTCGCCGGCGACTGCGGAAGACCCGCGCGTCATCATCCTCCTCTATCACGACGTGCTCCCCGAGGCGCGCTATCACTACGCCACGTCAGTCGAGAACTTCCAGTCGCAGATGGACGCGCTCGTCCGCGAGAAGTACATCTGTGTCTCGCTCGACCAGATCGCCGACTGGCTCGAGGGCACCGGCGGCTTGCCGGCGCGGGCCGTGTGCATCACGTTCGACGGCCAGTACCAGGGGCAATACACGTACGCCTACCCGATCCTCCGCGCCCGCGGCCTCTTCGCCACGTCCTACATCACAACCGACTGGATCGGCACGCCCAATCACTGTGACTGGCACCAGATTCGCGAAATGGATGAGGCCGGCGTGCTCGATGCACAGAACCACACCATCAATCACCCGATCTTGACGAAGTGCGCGCGCCCCGCTCAGATCGCCCAGCTCACCGGCTGTGATCGCGCGATTGAACGACACGTGAAAACGCCGCTGTGGCGTCATCACGCCTACCCGGCCGGCGTGTACGATCCCTCTGTGCAGGCGCTGCTCCGCGAGCTCGGATTCCGCACCGCGACCACCGTCCGCGCGGGCGCGGTCACCCGCGAAGATGACCGCCTGACGTTGCCGCGCTACACGCTCTGTATCCACAAGACGCTGGCACAGTTCGAAAGCTGGCTGACCGGCAAAGACGCACCGGACGCCGGCCACGGCCAGGCGCCCGCGAAGTGATCTCGCCCCGCTCCCGGCCGCCGCTGGCGAGCACGTCGCTCAGACTTTGTCCGCCGACGGGCAATCCGCCGCCAGCGGACAATTCGCGCACGCCGGCTTGCGCGCCGTGCACACGCGCCGTCCATGCTCGATGAGCGCATGCGCCAGCCACGTCCACGTGTCCTGCGGAAACACCGCCATCAGGTCGCGTTCGATCTTCTCCGCATCCTTGCTGCCCTTCGCGCTCGGGGCCAGCCTCAAACGCTCGGCAATGCGCCCGACGTGCGTGTCCACGACGATGCCGACGTTACGGCCGAACCACGTCCCCAGCACGCAGTTCGCCGTCTTGCGCGCGACGCCGGGCAGTCGCAGCAGTGCCTCCATCGTGTCCGGCACCTGCCCGCCAAACTCGTCGCAGACCAGCCGCGCCATCCCCAGCAGGCTCTTCGTCTTGTTGCGGAAAAAGCCCGTCGACCGAATCGCCGCCTCCAGCTCCGCCGGGTCCGCCTCCGCCAGCGCCCGCGCATCGGGATAGCGTCGGAACAGATCGGGCGTCACCATGTTCACGCGTTCGTCCGTGCACTGGGCCGACAGAATGGTCGCGACCAGCAGCTTCAGCGCACTGTCATGGCGCAGCGCACAGGTCGCATCAGGATACGCCGCCTGCAGCGCCGCCAGCAGCCGCGCGGCCCGCGCCGCGCGCCCGGCTTCGCTTTCACGCGGGCGCTTCGCGGCTGGGCACTTCGGCGACGGACGCTTCGCAGCGGGCTTGCGCTTCGCGCGCGGCTTCTGCGTTTTCGTGGCAACCTCCTTCATACCGCCCCCGGTTCGTCGCGTCTCGGCGGCAGCTCGCGATTATCCTCCGGCTCCGGAATCTCGCCGCCCCGCGGCTCCAACCGCCGGCTGGCTTTCAAATCGATCTGAAACTGCCCGCCCGGCGGATCAGGCAGCCGGTCCGCCGCCGGCCCGAGAAACACCATTTCGTACGGGTCCCAGACGTATCGCGCGATCTCAGCATCGCCCCGGACCCCGGCAGCCAATAGCCCGACGTAGCTGTACCCGCTCTGCTGACGCAGCGCGAACCGCACCGGCTGCTCCGCCTTCCGCACAATCGCCGGCACAACCTCCTCCCCGACGATCAACACCCGCAGCGGCGAAGTCGCGACGTGGGGGAACACCTCCGCGTCGCGCGACACGTGCAGGACCTGCAGCTCTTCTTCAACCCCCTCGGCCAGCACCGTGACGGTCCCGTCGGCCGCGATCAACACCGGCGCCCGCAATACATCCTTCTTGCGCTTCTCCGCCAACCCAAGCGCCCACCGCTCCGGACCCAGCGTTACCAGCCGCAGCCGCCGCATGTGCTCCGCGGTCAGTTCATCCGGCACACACAGCGGCTCCAGCGCCGCCAGGCGCACGAGCCGCACCGCCGCGCTGACTGCGAGCTTCGGATCGTCCAGGTGCGCAGAGGCCTCTTCACGCGACCACTCCGACGACCCAGGCGCCACCACCTCGGCCACCGGCTGCGACTGCGGTGCCCCACCGGCCGGATCTTTCCGACTGCACCCCGCCACCGCGGTGACCGCCACCAATGCCAGAGTGAGCCCACGATCGGCCACCGGACATCTCCAGCAGGGCGCCGCCATCACTTCCGCGCCCGCGGTCGTTAGTGTATTCCGAGCCGGCGGCCCGGGACAATCGTCTCCCGTGCCGCATGCTCGCCCGCGACCGGCCCGCCCGCTACCATGCCCCGCGTGTCCGCTTCCGTGACATCCGCCGTCGAACCCTTGCGCTGCTCCGCCGTGTTGACGCACCATTGGCTCGTCCGCCGGCGTGGCGGCGAAAAAGTGCTCGAAGCTCTCGCCGAATTGCTGCCGGACAGCCCGCTCTACACGCTGGTGCACGACGCCGCCGGCATGGCCGGATCGCCGCTGATCCGCCGGCCGGTACACACTTCCTGGCTGCAACACCTACCCGGTGCGACGCGCCACTATCCCAAGCTGCTGCCGCTGCTACCTTCGGCCGCCCGGCGAATGAAACTCCCGCCGGTCGATCTCGTCGTCTGCTCCGACGCCGCCATCGCCAAGGCCATGACGCCCGACCCGCGCAGCAAGGTTGTCTGCTATTGCCACTCGCCGATGCGCTACGCGTTCGAGCCCGAGATCAGCCGAGGATATCGCCGGACGCTCCCGCTGCTCGCCCGGCCATTGTGGGGACCGACGTGTGCCTACGTGCGCAAGGCGGACTACCGCGCCGCGCAACGCGTGGACCGGTTTGTCGCCAACTCGTGGCACGTCGCCGCGCGGATCAAACGCTGTTACGGCCGCGAAAGCGTGGTCGTCTACCCGCCGGTGGACATCCCTCCGGCCCCCACGACCAGCCCACGCGAGGACTTCTACCTTTGCGTCGGCTATCACACGCCCTACAAGCGGCTCGATCTGGCCATTGAAGCCTGCCGGCGCCTTCGGCAGGGACTGGTCGTCATCGGCGACGGCCCGGACACCGCGCGCATCGACCCGCAGCGCGACAAGCACGTCGAGCTGCTCGGCTGGCAGTCCGCCGACGTGATCGACCGCTACCTGGACCGCGCCGCCGCCCTGCTCTTCCCCGGCGAAGAGGACTTCGGCATCGTCCCCGTCGAGGCCATGGCCCACGGCTGCCCGGTGATCGCCTACGCGGTCGGCGGCGCGACGGAAACAGTCATCGACGGTCAGACTGGCGTGTTCTTCGAGCAGCAGACGGTAGAGAGTCTGGCTAACGCGATCGAGCGCTGCACACAGTGCGCGTTCGATCCGAGCGCGATGCACCGCCATGCGGCGCAATTCGGCCGCGCGCGGTTCTTGCGCGCGATGCGCGAGGTGCTGGCGGACGTTATGATGCGCCCGGCCGCCCGGGCACTTGGGCGCTGACGCGAGCAGACGTGCGCATGACCGGCCCACTCGACAAGGACTGGCTCGACCGGCAGGCATCGGTGCAGGTCGACGATCGCACCGTCGATCTTGACACACTGCCGAAGTGCCCCGAGTGCGGCTACATCATCTACAAGCTCCCGCGCATGCGCTGCCCCGAATGCGGCAACGTGATCCGCGCGGAAGACGTGCACTGTGCGCCCCTGCGGGCCGAACTGGAACGCGCCGTTTGGCACGATCGCTGGAAGAGCTGGATCGGCGTGGGCTCCGGCCTGGCCGGGGCGGCACTCGTTGTGTGGACGACGCGCGGCGCGCGCCTGGCCTTCGGCTGCTTCTTCGTGCCACTGACCATTTTCACGGTCGCCGCACTTGCCTGCCGGCTGTACCTGGGCGATAGCCTGCCCCCCGCGCTGCTGCTGATCGGCACGCTGTGGCTCGCCGTCGGCCTGTTCCTCTTCTTCGTCTGACACCACACAGCTCGCCGTCACCCCCTGCCGGAGACGGGGCCGGGGGCAGGCTGAGCCGCTGGATTGCCCCCCGCGTTTCGCGTCCGCGCATGGACGCGCGTCTGCGGATCCTACCCCGACTTGTGAAGCTGCTTCAGAAACCCCAGCAACACCGCCCGCGGAATCTTCGCCAGCCGCGCCGGCGGCAGCTCGTCCATCGTCAGCCGCTGGATGTACTCGTCCGCGCGGGCCATGTCCATCCGGATTTCGACCGCGAGGTCCTCCGCTTCTTTCAGTTTGCCTGCGGCCATGGCCAGCACGTAGTCGCTGACCAGCACCTCCATGTCGCTCGGCAGGCGCACATCGCCGAGTGGCGCCGGCATCGACGGCGACGCCTTGGCAACCTCGGGCGGCACTTCCTTGTCCTCGCGCAGCCGCCGCGCGATCTCGCGTGCTTCCTCCTCCGCCCGCTTCCGCGCCTGCTCATCCGCCGTATCGCGCGGCGCCAGCCGCAACGGCTCGATTTCCTCGCTCGGCGTCGGGATGTACACGCTCTGGTGGCAATGCGGACACTTCCCGCGCTTGCCGGCGTGCTCGTTCGCCGTCCGGATCATCTGGCCGCAGTGGTTGCAGTGAAACTCGATGGCCATCAGCACTCCCTCTCGCCACGACTCGGACTATTATCCCGAGCCCGCAGGCCCGTGCAAGCTCAGCCCGGCCGCGCGCGATCCGCCCCGCTCGCGCGGAACCACAGCCGCAACGGCACTTCCTTGAACGGCGTCAGCTCGCGCAGCCGGTTCTGCATGAACCGCCGGTATTCCTCGCGCACCAGCGCCGGGTCGTTGCAGAAGCACACCAGCGTCGGCGGCGCCACGGCCACCTGTGTCGCATAGTAGATCTTGACCGGCTTGGTCCCGTGCTTCGCGCTCGGGCCGCGCAGCGCCAGGATGTCCTGCAACGCCGCGTTGAGCCGCCCGGTCGTCATCCGCGTGTTGGCCTGTTCGTGCAGGCTCAGCGCCACCTCCACCGCCGCGTCCACGTTGTACCCGGTCTTGGCCGTCATGAACGTGATCGGCGCGAAGCTCAGCGCCGGCAGCACGCGGCCCAGATAGGCGTTGAACTCCGCCGGCTCGGTCAGCTCGCACGCCAGGTCCCACTTGTTCACGGCGATCACGACCGGCTTGTACTCGTCGAGCACGGCCGACGCCAGCTTCAGGTCCACCTCCGCCACGGGCACAAGTGCGTCGATCAGCAGCAGCACCACGTCCGCCCGCCGGATCGAACGCAGCGCCCGCGTGTACGAATAGAAGTCGATGTCGTCCATGCTCGACTTCTTGCGCACGCCAGCCGTGTCGATCGCGATGAACTGCCGCCCGTCGCGCTCGAAGCGCACGTCCACCGCGTCGCGCGTCGTGCCGGGAATCTCGCTGACGATCATCCGCTCTTCGCCGGCCAGCGCGTTGACCAGCGTGCTCTTGCCCGCGTTGCGCTTGCCGACGATCGCCAGCTTCATCACCGGCGCCTCGGGCTCGGCCACCGCCTCCGGCCCCAGCAGCGGCAACAACCGGTCCAGCAGCAGGCCGCGCCCCTGCCCGTGCAGCGCCGCGACGCACAGCGGCGTGCCGTGCCCCAGCCGCTCGAATTCCCCCGCCGCCGGCTCGTGCTTGGCGTCGTCCACCTTGTTCGCCACCAGAATGACCGGCTTGCCCGCCTTGCGGAGCAGTTCCGCCACGGTCTGGTCCAGGGCCGTGATCCCCGCGGTCACATCCACCAGGAAAAGAATCACGGTGGCGTTCTCGATCGCGAAGCGGATCTGCTCCTCGACGTGGGACTCCAGGTGGTCATCGTCGACGATGCCGATCCCGCCGGTGTCGACCAACTCGAAGTAACGCCCCGCATGCTCGATGACCGCGCTGACCCGGTCGCGCGTGATGCCCGAGCGCGGATCGACAATGCTGATCCGTTCGCGCGCCAGCGCGTTCAGCAGCGAGCTCTTGCCCACGTTTGGGCGCCCGACGATCACCACCCGCGGCAGTGCCATGGGCGGAATGATAGACGATGCCGTGCCGCGAAGCACGGCGGGCGCGTCCCGGCTTGTCGCGGCGGATCAGGCGACCGAGCGGCTGCGATAGCGATGATGACCGTTGCGTTTGTGCTGCCCGAGGGAGGTCTCCAGTAGCTGCGCCGTCGTCAGCAGCTCACAGCCCTTGGCCGCCAGTTGACGGAGCGCCATCTCGCCGTCTTCGGCATCCCACCAGCCGCAGGCGTCCTGCACCACCGCGATGCGCCGGTGGCGCAGCAACAAGCCCAGCGCCAAGAGCCGGATCGACGTCTCGAGCGACACGCCGAACACGACGAAGCGCCGGATCGGCAACTCGGTCAGCAGCCGGTCGAGCTTCGGGTTGGTGAAGGGGTCGCGGTGCTCCTTGACGAGGATGGCCTGCTGGTGCTGCTGCAGGACCTCGAGCGAGACGCACAGGCAGTTGTCCGAATCGATCTGCACGCGATCCGGCAGCAGCGTGAACGGCAGCTTTTGCTGCCCGCGCGTGCCCAGCACGCAATTGCTCGCCGCCAGGCCCCGCACGTCGCCCGGCCGGCGGGCGTCCACGCATGACAGCGTGGGGATGTGCGCCCAGCGGGCAAACGCCATCAGGTGTTTGAGGTTGGGCGTGATCTGCGAGGCGTTCAGGCTGGGACTGGCACCATCCAGGGCGAGATAGTCGCGCTGGGTGCACATGTCGACGAATACGTCCGGTCTGCGCGCGATACTCACGGCGCAGTCCCTCCATAGAGCCACAGATGGGCAGGCAGTTCCACCGTACGGCGGCGAACCGCGTGTGCTTCTTACGCGACGGCTGCGCGAGTCTTCAGTTGTGAACTGAAATGATCGGCAGAGCTGCCAACCACTTTCTCCTCCGTTAGCGGCTGATTCTACGCAGACCCGCGCGGCTTGGCAATCAAATTCCGCGCGGCTTTCTGCGTCGTAAGCTCCGATAACTCGGGCACTTCCAGCGCCGCGCCGCACCCGAGTGGCGGCGGCGTTTTTATGACGCGCTCAGGCTGTGTTAACCTGCCGCCAGTTTCTGCGCCGACATGATCAGGCCAGGCCCGCTGCGACTCCCAATAAACCTGCAGCCGCGGCGCGCCGCACGGCTGCGCAGCGTCGCGCTCCGGCCCGCGCGAACGACCGACGACCTCGACAAATATCTCGTCGCCCGACAGCGCGCCGTTCGCGTCATTACACGGCAGAATCAGCACGGTTCGCACGTTCGCCGCGTGACGCTCTGCGACGCCACCTCGTTGCAAATCCCGGCTGGGCCTCGTGACACCCGCGCCCGTCTCCAGCGACGGCACAACCGAGACCCGGACCCACACGCCGGAACACCAGGGCACATCCACGCATGGTCCGCCGGCCAGAACGCGACGGGGTAGCGGGCGCCCTCGGCCTGGCTTGCGGCGCCGCGCCGGCGCGGCATACTGTGCGGCTCGCCGTCGCGGCGCCCCGTGGAGCGACCGCCAGTTGAATCCGTGACGCACCCCCACAGGGGTCCCGATCGCGGCGGTCTGCGCGAGGTTGACGAAATGACGCTCATGGTCGGCGTTTCCGGCATTCGCGGCACCGTCGGTGAGACCCTGACCCCGCTGGTCGCGCTCGAATTCGCCCACGCCTATGGCATCATGCTGGCAGGCGGTCGCGCCGTGCTGGCCCGGGACTCGCGCCCCAGCGGCGCCATGTTCGAGGCCGCCGCCGCCGCCGGCCTGATGGCCGCCGGATGCGCGGTCACCCAGCTCGGCGTCGCCATGACCCCGACCGTCGGCCGCGCGATCCGGGACGGAGAATACGACGGCGGGGTGATCATCACCGCCAGCCACAACCCCCGCGAATGGAACGGGCTGAAATTCCTCGACGACCTCGGCGTCGCGCCCGATCCGGAGCGGGCCGGGCGTGTCGCCGAGCTGCGGGCCGCCGGCCGCTGGGACCTGCCCGCGCGCGGTTTCCGTCCGCCGAGTGTGGACACGGAAGCCGGCCGCCGCCATGTCGCCGCGGTGCTGGATGCGCTCGAGGTGGACGTCGCGGGCCTGCGCGGCCTGCGGGTTGTGCTCGACAGCATCAACGGGGCGGGCTGCGTCGATACGCCCGCGCTGCTCAAGGCGTTGGGCTGCGAAGTCATTCACCTGAACGGCGAGCCGACGGGCGAATTTGCCCATCGGCCCGAGCCGATCAAGGAAAACCTCGGCGACCTGTGCGCCGCCGTGCGCGCCGCGCGGGCCGCCATCGGTTTCGCACAAGACCCGGACGCCGACCGTCTGGCCATGGTCGATGAGCACGGCACCTACATCGGCGAGGAATACACGCTCGCGCTCGCGACGCGCTCGGTCCTCTCCCGCCGCCCGGGACCGGTCGCGGCCAACCTCAGTACGTCGCGCATGATCGACGACGTCGCGGCCCGCTTTGGCGCGACGGTCGTGCGGACCCCCGTCGGCGAAGCGCACGTCGCGCACGGCATGCTCGCCCACCAGTGCGTGATCGGCGGCGAGGGCAACGGCGGCGTCATCGACCCACGCATCTGCTACGTTCGCGACAGCCTCTCGGCCATCAGCCTCGTGCTGCAGCTCCTCGCCGCCACCGGCCAGCCGCTCAGCGCCCTGGTCGCCGAGCTGCCCCGCTACGCTTCCGTCAAGCAGAAGGCCGAGCTGCCACGCGAGCGCATCGACGCCGCCGTCGCGGCCGTCGCAACCGCGTTCGCCGACCGAAAGCCGAATACGGCCGATGGCGTCCGTGTTGACTTCCCCGCGGGCTGGGTACACTTACGGGCGTCGAACACCGAGCCGATTGTGCGCGTCGTGGCCGAGGCCGCCACCGCAGCCGAGGCCGAGCGACTCGTCGCCCAGGTGCGCGCGGCCGCCGGGATCTAGCCCTCATCCAGGTGGCGCGGCGGCGCGTTTCGGGTCACGTCGCGGCCCAGCGCGGCCGATAATAGAGATGGACTTGCGATGCCACCAGCAATGAACCCCCGCGGCGACTCGGCGTCTTCGCTGGCCGGAGAGTGCATGAAGAACATACGTACCTTCGTCATCGTCCCCTCCCTTCCCGAACTGCTCGAGCCGCTCCGCCAACTGGCTTACAACCTGTGGTGGACCTGGAACCCTACGGCCACCGACTTGTTCCGCCGGCTGGACGTGGACCTCTGGCGCCGGGTAGGGCACAACCCCGTGGCCCTGCTCTGGCAGGTCAGCCAGGCGCGCCTCATCCAGGCCGCCCGCGACGATGCCTACGTCGCCCAGCTCTGCCGCGTCATGGACAGCTTCTACGTGTACATGAACAGCCGCACCTGGTTCGACGAGCACTACCCCAGCGAACGGGACACCGTCATCGCCTATTTCTCCGCCGAGTTCGGGCTGCATGAGAGCATGCCGATCTACTCCGGCGGCCTGGGCGTGCTCGCCGGAGACCACCTGAAGTCCGCCTCCGACCTGGGCGTCCCCCTGGTGGCCGTCGGCCTGGCCTACCGCCACGGCTACTTCAAACAGCAACTCACGGAGGACGGCTGGCAGCTCGAGAGCTACCCCGTCCACGATCCCCACCAGTGGTGCGCCACGCCCGTTCTGACCCCCGAGGGCCATCAGCTCCAGATCAGCGTCCCGCTCGGGACCCACGCCGTGCACGCTGGACTCTGGCTGGTCAACGTCGGCCGCGTCAAGCTCTACCTGCTCGACACCGACATCCCCGACAATCCGCCAGAGCTGCGCGGCCTCACCGCGCGGCTCTACGGCGGCGATGGCACCATGCGCATCCGCCAGGAGATGCTCCTCGGCATCGGCGGGCTGCGCGCCCTGCGCACGATCGGGATTCACCCGCTCGTGTGCCATATGAACGAAGGCCACGCCGCTTTCCTGGCCCTCGAGCGCATCCGCCTCGCCATGCGCGAGCACAACCTCAGCTACCGCGAGGCGCGCGAGGCCGCGTTCGGCGGCAACATCTTCACCACGCACACGCCCGTCCCCGCCGGCATCGACCGCTTCGATCCGCGCATCGTCGAGCAGCACCTCGGCTGGATGGCGCATGAGCTCGGCATCAGCATGCGCGACCTGCTCGCCCTCGGCCGCGAACACCCGGACCGCAACGAAGAGGAATTCTGCATGCCGCTGCTCGCCCTGCGCATGTCGTATCGCAGCAACGGCGTGAGCAAGCTGCACGGCGACGTGGCGCGCGGCATGTGGCAGGGCTACTGGCCCGGCATCCCGCGCGAGGAAGTGCCCATCACCCACATCACCAACGGCATTCACACGCGCACCTGGACCAGTCCCACGATGGCCGACCTGTTCGACCAGTACCTCGCCCCGGGCTGGGCCGAGGCCGACGAGCACGACCCGCTCTGGCGGCGCATCGCCGAGATCCCCGACGCCGAGCTCTGGCGCGTCCACGTCCGGCGCCGCGAATGGATGATCGCGGCCATCCGGCGCCGGCTACGCGACCAGCTCAAGGGCCGCGGCGCCCCGCCCGCCGAGATCAAGGCCGCGGAGGAAGTGCTGGATCCGGAGGCCCTGACGATCGGCTTCGCCCGCCGCTTCGCCCCGTACAAGCGGGCCACGCTGATCTTCCGCAACCTGGAGCGCCTCGCGGCCCTGATCGGCAACCGCGAGCGCCCCGTCCAGTTCATCTTCGCCGGCAAGGCCCACCCCAACGACGGCGCCGGCAAGGAGCTGATCAAGCACATCGCGGTGATCTGTGCCCGGCCCGAGTTCCGCCGGCGGATCGTGTTCCTCGAGAACTACGACATCTCGCTGGCCCGCGTGATGGTGCAGGGCATCGACGTCTGGCTCAACAACCCCCTGCGCCTGCACGAGGCCAGTGGCACGAGCGGCATGAAGGTCCCCGCGAACGGGGGTCTCAACCTGTCGTGCCTCGATGGCTGGTGGCCCGAGGCCTACAACGGCGAAAACGGCTGGGCGATCGGCGACGGGCGCGTCTACGACGACCTGGCCTACCAGGATCACGTCGAAAGCGAGTCGCTCTACAACCTGTTGGAACGGGAGATCGTCCCCCTGTTCTACGAGCGCACGATCGACGACCTGCCGCGCCAGTGGGTCGCCCGCATGAAGGAATCGATGAAGACCATCGTGCCGGTCTTCAACACCAACCGGATGCTGCGCGAGTACGCCGAGCGGATGTATCTGCCCGCCCTGCGCCGCGTCTGCAAGGTGCGCGCGGACGATTTCGCCATGGCCCGCGCGCTGTCCACCTGGAAGGACCGCCTCCGCAGTCACTGGCACGAGGTGCGGGTCGCCGAGGTGCAGGCCCCCGGGCACCAGATCCTCAAGGTCGGCGACCAGCTTCCGTTGCTCGTCCGTATTCGCCTCGGCCCGATTCCCCCCGAGGACGTCGCCGTCGAGGCCTACTGGGGTCCGCTCACCCCGGACGGCGAAATCACCAGCGGCTCAGCCGTGCGGATGAAGTACGCGCGCGCGGAATCCAACGGCGAGCACTGGTTCGAGGGCGCGGTCCCCTGCCAGGCCAGCGGCCGCAATGGCTACGCGATCCGCGTCGTCCCGTGCCACGAGGACCTGGCCGATCGCTACGATCAGGGCCTGGTCGTCTGGGGCTGAGCCAGAGCGCCGTCGGCCCCGTCCCCAGCCGCACCACCGCGAGAAGGCGCCCGAACGCCTTGCCCAGCGGGGTGCGCCGTCTCATGGCACCCGCGGTAGCCAGACCCGCATCGCGCCGACATCGCGATGACACCAGGCGTAATACGGCACCGCGACGAGCTTGACCGGTGCGTCCCCGCGCGTGGCCGTCCCGCGCAGGATCGTCACGCCGCCGAGCAGCGTCGGCACTGGTTCGGCCCGCAGCGCAGCATCATCGGGCAAGATCAGGTCCGCCACCTCGCCGCCGTTGTCCACCGCCTCGACGCAGTACATGATCGGCCCGCGCTGGAGCGCAACCCGGTCCACGTTGTCCTTCACCGCCGGATTGGCCACCACGCGTCGGACCGCCATCGGCAGCGCCAACTCGACCCGGTCGCCGGCCTGCCAGGTGCGCTTCACACGGGCGTAGCCGCGCTCAACGTCGAGCGGAACCGCCGCGTCGTTCACGCGCAGGGTCGGCTGTGCCGCCGGCTTCTCGAGGAAGTGATACAGGTCGCTCGGCACCGCCTGGTCGCCGGCCCAGCCGGGAATTCGCACGTACACTGTGAACTCGGCGGACTTCTCCGGCGTGATCGTCATCTGCACATTGCCGTCCCAGGGATACCGCGTCGCTTGCGTCAGCGCGACCGTCTGCCCGCCCAGCGGGATCTGGCCGCTGCCGGCGACAAACAGATTCACGTACACGGCGCCGTCGCCGACCGCGTACACGTAGCCGGGGACCGACGGCAGGAAGCGGACAACGTTGGTCGGGCAGCACGAGCAATCGAACCACGCCTGGCGCTTCGCCTTGCCATCCGACGCCAGCGGGTTCACGTAGAAGAAAAGGTCGCCGCTGAGCGAGACACCGGAGAGGAACCCGTTGTAGAGCACGCGTTCGAGCACGTCGACATACTGCGCGTCGCGGTGCAGCAGAAACATGCGCTGGTTCCACATGGCGTTCGCAATGGCCGCGCAGGTCTCGCAGTACGCCGTCGCGTTCGGCAGCTCGTAATCATCGCCGAAAGCTTCTTCACCACCGCGGGCCCCAATGCCGCCGGTCACGTACATGCGCTTGGCGACCATGTTCTGCCAGATGCGGTCGATGGCGCCAATGTAGCGCTCGTCGCCGGTCAGCGTCGCGACGTCGGCCATGCCGCAGTACATGTAGCCTGCCCGCACGGCGTGGCCGACGGGGTGGTCCTGCTCGAGCACGGGCTGATGGTCCTGCGCATACTCGCCGTACAGCTCGCGGTCATGGGCATAGCCGCGCTCGTCGAGGAAGAACTTCGCCAGGTCGAGATAGCGCCGCTCGCCGGTGAGGCGATAGAGCTTCGCGAGGCCAATCTCGATTTCCTGGTGTCCGGGGACGCCGTGGCGGGCCGTGGGCCCGAATTCGCGGGCGATGAGATCGGCGGACTTCAGCGCCACGTCGAGCAGCGTGCGCTTGCCGGTCGCCTGGAAGTGCGCGACCGCGGCCTCGTACAGGTGTCCCATGTTGTACAGCTCGTGACTCTGGGCCAGGTAGGACCAGCGCGTCGCGCCGCAGCCGTCCGGCGGGTTGTCGGGATTCAGGCGGCGGATCGTGTACAGATAGCCGTCCGGCTCCTGCGCCGCGGCGATCTTGGCGATCAGGTCGTCGAGGTACCTATCGAGTTGCGGGTCCGCCTGCACGGTCAACGAGTACGCCGCGCCTTCGATCACCTTGAACACGTCGGAATCGTTGAAGCGCAGGCCTTCGTGCTTGCCCGGCATGAGTCCGCCGGCCTTGGCGAAGTTGTCGATCCGCCCGGTCTCTTCACACTTCTTGAACGCAAAGGGGATCGTGACGCGGCGGTTCGTTTCCAGCCGCGGCGACCAGAACTCGTCCGTGAACTTCACGGCGGTGAACGGCACGGCGGTCACGGCCTGTGGTTTCACATCCTGGGCGCTGGCCAGTCCGGTTGCGCCGGCCGCACAGAGCACGGCCGGCATGATGCGACAGAGATTCATCATGGTTCCTCGCTCACTTCTGCGCCGGCGCCCGGGTGGCCTCCGGCACTACCCAGTCGTGCGCATCCGGGCCGTCGCCAATTGTCGGGAACGACGCGATACGCAGCCGGGCACAGCCCATCGGGATCAACGTTACGGTTTCAAGCGGCTCCTTGCTGCGCGCCGGGCTGGGCTGCAGCAGGCCAACCAGGCCGAGCGCGTCTTCTTTCCAGGCCGGGATCCGCCGCGCGGACGCCCGGAGCGCAACCGGAGCCGCCTCGGCGGTGAACGGCAGGTCATCCTCGGGCCAGGCCTGGGTGAGCACTTCGAACGACGCCGCCGGTTCGCCGGCCCTCAGGACCAGGCCGTAGTTCCACGGCGTGGTCGGCAGGATTTCATAGGCGGGCCAGGCATCCGTCCCGCCGGCGCGCACGATCTGCTCACCGATCTTCAGCGCGTAGGTCAGCGGGCCGCGCGACACGGAGACGCTGTCCTTGTTTTTGGTCCAGCGCTGGAGCGTGATCGACATGGGCAGGCACAGTTCCACACGGTCACCGTCCTGCCAGGTGCGCTCGACCACGATGTACCCGCGCGGCGCCGCCGGCAGCTTCTGCGGCTGACCGTTGACCTGCACCTCAGGCGCCGTGCACCAGCCCGGGACACGCAGATACAGAGGAAAACGCACCGCCTGCCGGACCGCCAGGCGGATCGCAATCCGGTCGTCAAACGGGTAGTTCGTGTCCGTCTGCAGCGTCACCTCGCCGTCCGGCCCGACGCGCACCTTGGCCACAGCGGGCGCATAGAGCGCGGCCGCCACGCCGTTGTCCGGCGTCGCCAGCCACAGGTGCTCGACGAAGTACGGCCAGGCCTGGCTGACATTGTGCTGACAGCAGCGATAGCGGTGCGGGTCGAAGGAGAACATGTCGCCGTCGTTCTGAATGCCCGGGGCCTTGTTGCCGCGGTCGCAGCGCACGAGGTTCGGCGACGTCAGGTAGTGCAGGGCTTTCTGGTCGGCGGTCATGGAGGCGGGCAGCGAGTCGAAGGTCACCTCTTCACAGCGGTCGGCCCAGATCGGGTCACCGCAAATCGTGAGCAGCATCTCGAACGAGCGCATGTACTCCGCCCACGTACAGGTCTCGGTGCCCTGGCGCGGGTCGATGTAGCCGGGCCGCGCGTTTTCGTCTGCGCCGAAGCCGCCGCCTGGCACCTGGCCGTAGATGCCCATGACTTCCGCGTAGTTGCGCTCGGCGGCGCGGAGGAACTTCGGATCCTTGGCCTGCTGGTAGTACACCGCCGGCCCCCGGAAGGCTTGCGCGATGTTCACGCCATGCCAGTCGGCGACCCCGTCGGTCCAGTTTGCGGTCCGGCGATGGATCTTCTCCGCCAGCTCCAGGAGGTACTTGTCACCGCGGATGTTGTAGAGCCAGTAGACGTTGGCGAGGTTGTCGGCGGCGCGCTGCTGCTGCCAGAACGGGAGCAGAAAGTCCTGCTCCGGCCAGTCCAGCTCCCAGCGGAAGAAGCCCGCCATCAAATCGAGCACCCGTTCGTCGCGCGTGAACTCATAGTACGAGCGCAGGGCGTCGAGCATGATCATGTGCGGCCAGACATCTGGTTTGCCGTCGAGGCTCGTGAGGTTGGCACGCGGGCCGAAATAGCCGCTCTCGGCCTGACTGGACAGCACGCCTTCAATCCAGACGCGTGCTTCCTTGATGATGCGCTCGTCGCGGAGGATGTAGCCCAGATTGCCGAAGCCGCGCAGCCAGTACGGCACCTCCTCCCAGCCGAAGTCGCCCTCGCCGGTCGGGCTCAACCACGCGTTGTGCTCTTTCCTCAGGAACTTGCTGATTTCCGTGAGATGCCCGATGAAGCCCTCCGCCTCAAGCTCCAGTTGCTTGCGCAACCAGCCGCGCGGCTCGATCTGCCCCACCGGCAGCTTCGAGAACGGACTGGGCAGGAGCGGCGGCTGGTTATGCACGTAGTGCGTATTGGCCGACTCCACCGGCGGCGCCGCCACCACCGACACCGCGTCCTGCGCGCTCACCATCGACATCGTGATCACCGACAGCATCAGGGCACCCAAACGATACGCACACATGCGGCTCTCCACATGGCCACGTCCCGCACGTGGCACGAGTCTTGCGATTTCCATCACTTCGTGCGGCGCGGCCTGACCGCAGCGCCGATCCTCCACGGCGCCGCGCCCGTCACGCGCTTGCCGTGGTCCCGCAGGATAGCCGGAATCCTCGCTCAGGGGACCATCTGAAACGGCGACCGCCAGCCGTTCGCGGAGGCAGGCACCAGGCGAATGTCACCCACGTTGTGTGCCCCCAATGCCCGCAACCACTTGATCCGCTCGTCCGGCGTGCGGCGGGTCGCCGCGCTCCCCGGTGGGCTGCCGCCGCCCACGCGTCCCGCGCCGTTGAAACCGGGCCGGGAGCGTGAACCGCGCACAGCCCCTCCGCACACCCACTTCCCCCGACCCGCCGCGAAATTACGCTCCCAAACTGAGGCATCGGGCTGCCCGCAGGCTGTGTTCACCGCTGTGTGGCGCGCGCCACGCAGCGCCGACGGCTGGCATGATACGCTCGGCCGCACACGCCGTCGATGCGCGCGGCGGGAGCGATTATCGGTCGAATCGGCGCTGGGCGCCGCCACGACCGAGAAAACCGCATTCCAATCATCGCTGTAATCTGTTATTCTGATGAGCGAGTCGGCCTTGACCCTCTTCTGACCGAAGAGGGAACGGGAGTCCTGTTCGTGCGTCTTGTACAGATCAGGCGCATAAGGAGCATCTCAATGCGTTCGTTCGGGTGCCGTTCTATGCTTGGGCTCGTAGCGACAATGCTCGTCATGGCCGCGGGGGTGCCCGCCGTTGGTGATGAGCTGTCCCTGAACATTGGAACCGACGGTGCTCTGCGCGCCACCGGGGGCAACGCGCCCACACCGCAAGTGATCGTCCGGGGCTACGATACTGAGAGCCTGGATGTGACTGTGCAGTTCCTGGGCTTGGACCTGGCGACGGAACTCACGGACCTCGGTGAGGTCATCCGCGTGAGCTGCCCGGACACGCCGCTGGCCGGCGCGGATGGCGCCCCGGCCCTGCCGGTGGTTCGCAAGCTCTTTGGGGTGCGCCCGGGGGCCCGAATCGACGTGACCGTCGACGAAGGCCCGACACTCTTCGTCGACCTGGCGGCGCTCGGGCTGCGGGGCGTCGTCGCTCCCGTGCAGGGGTATCCCAGCTTGGCGCCGGTGTCCGGTCAGGGCACGCGGCTGGACGCCGAACGGTACGCGGCGGACGCCTTTGAACCCGCGACCCCGGTGAACATCTCGCGCGTGGGTATCGCCCGCGGCCTGGAGCTGCACCTGCTCGAAGTGCGGCCGGTGCGGTACAACCCGGCGCAGGGCGCGCTTGCGGTCTGCCCGCAGATCGATATCGCGCTGCGTTTCGACGGCGGCGAGGACCTGAGCCACCTGGCGACGCCGCTTCCCGGCGTGGCGCAGACACTGCTGAACCCCCCGCCCGTGCAGCGCGACCAGCCGGACCGCGCCAAGATCCTGCTGATCATCACTGCCCAGGACTTCGCCGGCAGCGCTCCCCTGACCCAGTTCATTAATGCCAAGACCACGCAGGGTTACACCGTCTCCACATACACGGCCGTATCCGGCACGACGAACGTGACGATCAAGGCGTACATTCAGAGCCTGTGGCACACGGCCAACACGCCGGACTATGTGCTGATCGTGGGCGACGCCATCAGCAGCGCCGACGTGGCCGAATCCGAGACCATTCCAGTCTGGCGCGGCGGCGGCTCCAAGTTCAACTACACCGACGTGCCCTACGTGTGTCTGGACGCCGGAGACGACTGGATGCCCGACGTTCCACTCGGCCGCTTTCCGGTCGCCACGGTGGGCGAACTGCAGGCCATCGTGGACAAGGTGCTCTACGTGGAATCCGGCGCGTTCGCCGACCCAGACTACCTGAAGCGCGCGGCGTTCATCGCGGGCGTCGATCCGTACGCCGACGCCGAAACCTTGCACAACTACATCATCCTGACGTACATGCTTCCAAACAGCATCACGTCCAACCGCGTGTATGCGCTCAGCTACGGCGCCGACACGCAGGACGTGGCGGACGCGTTCAACGAGGGCATCTTCCTGGGCTCCTACTTTGGCCACGCCACCGCGACCGGCGGCTGGGGCAGCCCGGTCTTCGGCTACGGCGACATCGACAATCTCACGAACGCACAACTCTATCCCTTCCTGGTGAATTTCAGTTGCAGTTCGGCCGGCATCCACTATGTCGGCAGTCTGGGCTGCAATGAAAAATGGATGACGGTCGCGAACAAGGGCGCCGCGTCCGCCTACGGCACGACGCGCGAGCTCGAGCCGTACGCCTGGTCCACCTGGGGCAACCTGTACAAGTTCCTGTTCCAGGCTCTGTACAGTGACGGGACCCGGGAACTCGGCCCGCTGTGCCACGCCGCCGACCTCCTCTTCGTCACGTACTACGGCACGAGCGACCCCGTGTCGCGCGATTTCGTCGAGGAATTCGTCATTCACGGCGATCCGAGCATGGCGGTGCCCGCCCCGCCGGAGCCGCCACTGGGCAACTACCTGATCGTCGCCGCCTCCAACTACGTGAACTCCGCGCCGCTCAACCAGCTCATCGCGGCCCGCGAAGCGGACGGCTTCGTGGTCACCACCTATGCTGTTCCCGCTGGCACCAGCCGCGATTCGATCAAGGCCTACATCCAGAGCCTGTGGGGCACGGGCAACGCTCCCAACTATATCCTCATCGTCGGTGACACGAGCGGCGCGACCTCCACCGCCACGACGATCCCGCACTGGGTCGGCGGCGGCAGCAAGGCCGCGACGACCGACCTCCCCTACGCCTGCATGAACGGCAGCGGCGACTGGTACCCCGACATTGCGATCGGCCGCTTCCCCTGCACATCCGTGGCCCAGCTTCAGGCCATGGTTGACAAGACGCTGTTTGTCGAGGGCGGGTCGTACCCGAACCCCAACTACGTCCGGCGCGTGGCGTTCCTCGCCAACCCGGACACCTACAACACGGCTGAGCCGACCGCCGAATGGGTCATCTCGACCTACCTCGAACCGCGCGACTACGAGCCCGTCCGCATCTACGCGGCCCAGGGCGGCAACACGGCCGCCGTCACCGCCGCCGTCAATACGGGCTGCCTCTTCGTGACCTACATGGGCCACAGCGGCTCCAGCGGCTGGTGGGATCCAGCCTTCAACCAGAGCAACGTCAACGCGCTCACGAACGTCGGTCGCTACGGCCTCGTGTTCGGCTGGTCCTGCAACACGGCCCACTTCGACTACGACGAGTGCTTCGGTGAAACCTGGGTCCGCGGGGCCAGCAAAGGCGCCGCCGCCTACATCTCGGCGTCGAACTATATCTACTGGGGCAGCGTCGAGGCCTGGCTGCCGTCCGCCATCCTGGAGAAGGCGTTCTTCGGCTCGTTCTTCGCCAAGGACATCTGGCGCGTCGGCCCGGCCTGGAACGAAGCGCTGTACCAGTTCCTCGATGAGTACGGCCAGCCCGCCACCCCCGGCGGCTTGCCGACCCAGAACGCTGACATCATCCGCAACTTCTTCGAGGAATTCGTGCTGCTGGGCGACCCGGCGCTCCACCTGCCGCAGGGTGACGGCTTCGGCGTCACAGCCACGCCCGCCACGCAATCGCTCTGCTGTCCGCCGGCCACGCAGGCCTCCTACGTGGTCAGTGTCGCCAAGCTCGGCAATTTCGCGCAGGGCGTCAGCCTCAGCGTGTCCGGCGTCCCCGCCGGCGCCACCGCGAGCTTCACGAACAACGGGCTGCTGCCGCCCTACAATTCGACGCTCACGATCGGAAATCTGGCGAGCGCTCCCCCCGGCAGCTACACGCTGCAAATCACCGGCACGGGCGGCGGTGATCAGAAGAGCGTCAGCGTCACGCTGACGATCTCGAACACCGTCCCCGGCACCGTCACATTGTCGACGCCGCCCAATGGAGCGGTCGATGTAGCGCGCCAGCCCACCCTGACCTGGCAGCCCGCCGCGCAGGCCGCCACGTACGACGTGCAGGTCGCGACGGACGTCAACTTCAACGCGGTCGTCTTCAGCACCACCACGTCGGCCACGACGGCGAACGTGACCGTGAACCTGGATTCCAACCAACTGTACTACTGGCGGGTCCGCGCCATGAACGGCTGCGGCAACGGCACGTACTGCACGCCCTTCTCGTTCACCACGCTCGGACAGCCGGATTACTTCACGGAACTCTTCGCTTCCGGCAGCGGCAGCGTCGACCTGGACTATTACACGCTGTTTCTGATCCCGGACGGCTCGGGCGATTTCTACCACGCCTGCATTGCCAGCGCGACGGCGCTGCCGACCAATCCGGCCGGTGGCACGACCCTTACCCTGAGTGACGACGCCTCGGCCCTCGTCACGCCCCAGGCCGTGGTCAAGCTCTACGGCAACAGCTACTCGTCGTTCTATGTGAACGCCAACGGCAATATCACCTTCGGGCAGGGCGACGGCACGTGGACGGAGAGCCTGACCGTCCACTTCACACTGCCGCGCATCTCGGCGCTGTTTGACGATCTCAACCCCGCCACCGGCGGGACCGTCAGTTGGCGCGCCCTCCCCGATCGCGTCGCGGTCACCTGGCTGAATGTCCCCGAGGTCAGCACCAGCAACGCGAATACGTTCCAGATCGAGATGTTCCTCAACGGCGAGATCCACATCACCTGGCTCGCGCTCGCGTGCAACGACGCCGTGGTCGGCCTCTCCCGCGGCACCGGCATGCCGTCCGACTACGTCGAGTCGGACCTCACCGCCTACGGGCCGTGCGAACCGCCCGGCGCCTGCTGCGTCGGTGAAACCTGCCTGATCGCCTACCAAACGGACTGCCTCGCGTCCGGCGGCACGTTCCTCGGCTCGGGCACGGATTGCGAGCCGAACCCATGCCTCACGTATGACACGTCCTGCCTGATCATCAGCGAGGTCGTGCGGGGCACCGAGAGCGGCGGTTGCCCGCGCTGGGTGGAGATCACTAACACCGGCACCACGGAGTTCCCATTCTTCCAGGGCGGCCTCATCGTGCAGTCCGCCGGCAGCTCCGACGTGGTCGTCGATGTCGATCTCACCGGCGTCGTCATCCCCGCCGGCACATCGTTCGTGATCGTCTCGAACTCGAACGGCGTCTGCACCGGGGCCTTCCCCGCCGTGTACGGCCAGGCCGCCGACCTGTACACGAACTTCACGTTCGGCCTGGGCGACGAGCGCTTCATCCTGACCGACACGGCCGACGGCTCTCACCTGATCGACATCTACGGCGAGTTCGGCGTGGACGGCACCGGCACGCCCTGGGAATACACCGACGGGTATGCTTACCGGCTGCCCCTGTACAACGCGGCCCAGGGTGGGACCTTCGTGCCCGGCGAGTGGTTCTTCGGTGGCGTCGGCAGTCTCAGCGGCGAAAACCCCACCGAACTGCTCCTGACGCTCACGACTCCCGGCACGCACGCGTTTGACGGCCCGTGCCACCCGATCCTGCCCGGTGACCTCAACTGCGACGGCGTGGTCGATTTCAAGGACATCAACCCGTTCATCCTCGCACTCACGAACCCGGCCACGTGGCATGCCATGTATCCGGGCTGCAACATCGCGAACGGCGACATCAGCGGCGACGGTCTGTTCAACTTCGGCGACATCAACCCGTTCGTCACGCTGCTCAGCGGCGGCGGCTTCTAGTCCGCGTCCTGCACAGAGCCAGCCTCCGATCCCGACAACCAACGCGCTCGGGACCGGAGGCTGTTCTTTGCGCCGCTCGCCGTTCACTCGTTATCCGAAGCCGGGTAGCATCCCCGCATGCTGGCGAGCGACTCCGCTTCGATGTCCGCCTGGCACGTGCGGTGCATGCTGTTGGTCGTACTGCTCGGCGCCGGCCTGCTGCGCCTGGCCGCCCTCGATGAGGTCCCACCCGGCCTGCACCAGGACGAGGCCGTCAACGCGTGGAACGCATACTGCCTGCTGCACACGGGGCGTGACCAGGCCGGCGTCTCCTGGCCGATCTTCTACACCCGCGCCCTCGGCGAGAATCGCAGCACGCTCTTCATGTACACGCTGCTGCCGTTCCAGGCTCTCGCCGGCATGAACACCTGGACCATGCGTCTGCCCGCGGCCCTCGCCGGCCTGCTCACGGTCGGGCTGCTCTACCACGTCGGCCGCCGCCTGTTCGGGCCCGCCACCGGGCTGGCCGCGGCCGCCCTGCTGGCCATCAACCCCACGCACATCCAACTGACGCGCTGGGGACACGAGGCGGCCCTGAATCCGCTCCTCACCCTCGCGCCGCTGGCGGCGCTGCTGTGGGCGGGCCTGCCCGGCAGCGACCGCGACGCCACACCCCGCCCCCGCCGCGCCGCACTCGCCGGCCTGCTCACCGGCCTGTGTTGTTACGGCTACCCGGCCGTTCGGCTGTTCCTGCCCGCGTTTCTCGCGGCCAGTATGGCCGTGACCTGGCGCTCCTGGTACGCCTTGCTGACCGCACGCGGCGGACGACGAACACTGGTCGCGTATGTGCTCACACTGGCCGCCACCGCGGGTCCGCTGGCGACCATGCACGTTCTGCACCCGGAGGCGATCGGCAAGCGGGGGCAGACTACGTGGATCTGGTCACCCGACGATCCGCCTGCCACGCGCGTCGCCAAGGTGCTCGCGCGCCACGCCAGTCACTTCGCGCCCGACTTCCTCTTCGCGGCCGGCGACGCCGATGAGACCGCGTGGACCGTACCCTTCGGATTCCTGCCCTGGTACTACGCGCCGCTTTTGGCGCTGGGCGTCGGAGTGTGTGTGGCGCGCTGGCGCCGCTCGCCCGCGGTGCGCCTGCTGCTGGTCGGAGTCGTGCTCTTTCCCGTCGGCGACGCGCTGAACTGGCACATCAGCCTGCACGCTCTGCGCAGCACCGCCGGTCTCTGGCCGCTCGTCCTGCTGGCCGCCCTCGGGCTCACCGCCACGCTCGGTGCACTCGCGCGGCGCCGCCTGCGCGCTTCCCTGGCCGTGGCCGTCATCGGTCTGCTGGCCATCATCGTCCCCCAGACCGTCGCGGTGCTGCAGGCGTATTTTCAAGCCCGGGCCCGGCAACTGCCCGTCTACTACGGCACGCACACCGATCTCGTCTCCGCCTGCGCCTGGCTGCGCCCGCGGCTGTCGGACGTCGACGCCGTGATCTGCTTTGCCGCCGGCCCCAACCCCGGCTACACACCTTACATCGTCATGCTCGTCGCGCTCGGCCATGACCCGCACGCCTGGCACACCGAGCCGCGCGAGGTCGATACGACCGGTGCATGGGACCACTATCGTCGCTACGGGCGCTTCTACTTCGTCGACGGCGCGGCGCGCGCCGCCGTGCTCGCGGAGCTGCGCGCCAACGACCGCCCCGACCGCGTCGTCATCTTCGCCCGTCCCGACCAGGACGCGTACGGCCCGCCGGCCGCCAGCATCCGCACGCCCACCGGCGAACCCGCCGTACTGATCTACGACTGCCGGCTTTGACCGGCCGCGCAGCGTTGCAACCCCGCTCCGCCCGGGTAGCATGCTCACCATGCCCGACACGACGGCTGAAAAACCGGCCAGCGACGTTCCGCCGGCCGCGGCACCCGCGGCGGAGGCGGCCGTACCCCGGCCCAGCCACACGCCGGTGATCAGCGACGTCTGGTCGTGGACGGCCCGCAAGTACCGCATCCGCGCCGTGGCCTCCCTGGCCTTTAATTTCCTGCTCTTCTGCGGCCTGTGCATTTTCACGTACTGGCTGCACGACGGCGTGCTGTTCAATTTCCACCCGGAGACGTACTTGGGCCCGCTGCGCTTCTGGGGCTCCCAGACGCAGAACCTCTACGACTTCATCCTGTTCCCCATCAGCGTCGATCAGACGCCCATTCACGGCGTGGTGATCGGCTTGCTCATGGCCGCGATGGTGGCTGTCCCGATCTCTGTCTCGATCCTGTATCGCTTCAGTTGCGCGCTGCCGTTCATCCTGGCGGTACTGCTGTTGGGGCACCTGCCCTGGATGGCGATCACGCTGCTCGGCAGTTGCGTGCTGGCCTCGGTGCGGCCGTTCCGGATGTCGTTCCGCTTCGGTTCCGCGCTGGTGGCCATGCTCCCCGTACTGCTGTACCTGTTCCTCGCCACGCGCGGCCCGGGCGATACCGTCAGTGCGAGCCTCTCGCCGGAGCGCAAGCTGCTGCTGGCCGCGCCCTGGCTGCTCGCGATCCTCGCCGCGTGCATGATGATGGCCGCCATCATCTTCGCCGCGCGCCTCGTCAACTACCGTCCCGGCGCCGTTGCGCCCGTCATCGCAGTCATGTTCGCCACGCCCGCGATCCTCTTCCATGCCTATGTCGGCGTCGACGAGCTGCACTACCGCGTGCTCGAATCCAAGTACGGCCCGCGCTCTGAGCGCTTCGAGCCCGTGCGCGACGCGACCGACACCATCCTCACGCTGCTGCACCACTGGACCACGCCCGGCCTGGAGCGCGAGCCGCGCCGCAGCGCCCTGCTCGCGATCTGGAGTGCCGACCCCCAGGAGCAGACGGCCCTGAAACGCCGTGTCCTGCGCCGCCTGCTCCTCGACCTGATGGACGACCGCCGCGAGGCCTACGACGCCTGCAAGGACTTCATCGCCGACCACCCCACCAGTCGCTACGTGCCTTGCGCGCTGTTCATCCAGGCCCGCGCGCTTGACACGCGCCTCGACGAGCGCACCCTCATCGGCGAAACCGCGCAGCGCGAACTGTACACCGACTTCCCGCACCTCGAGTCCGAGCCCGTCTGGACCAACCTGCTCACCCAGTACCCGGACTCAGTGCTGGCCGTCGCCGCCCGCAACCGCGTCGCGCAGCTCCGCACGCGCAAGGGCGACGTGGACGGGGCGCTCGCCGTCCTCGCGCCACCGCCCGCCGCGGCCACCGAGCCGGAGCCCACCACCGACGTGCGCGCGCGACCCCGGCCGCTGCTCCACACCACGCCGCCCGAGACCAGCCTCGATTTCGATCCGGACCAGGATCACTTCGAGGCCCGGCGCCTCCGCGAACTGCTCCTGGCCAACCGGGACGACCCCCGCTACGGCGTCGCGCCGCTCCGGGCCCTGTCCGCGCTCGATCCCCACCGCGCCGGCTATCGCGGCCAGTTGCAGTACGTCGCAGCGCAATACCCCGACAGCCTGCTGTACGACAACCTCGTCGTCCGCTGGGCCAGCGCCGCGCCCAAACGCGAAACGCGCGCTGCCGGCCTGCTCGCCTGTATCCAGCGCTTTCCGACCGGCGATGCGCTGCCGCAGGCGATGTTCGAGCTGGCCGACCTTGAACTCCAGGGCTTCGGCGGCGATGAGGCCCGCCGCGCCGCCGGCATCGCCCGCATGCGCGAAGTCGCGACGCGCTTCGAGGACACCTGCTGGGCCACCCGCGCGCGCGAACGCCTCCGCATCCTTGAACCCCGGTCCGAAACCAGCAGCCGGCCCACGGAGCCGCCATGAAACCCATCGTGATGGCCATCACCGGCGCCAGCGGCGCCGTCTACGCGCGCCGGCTGGCCCAGGCGCTCGTCGCCGCCGACGCCCACGTGCACCTCGTCGTCTCGCCGCACGGCCAGCGCGTCCTGGCCGACGAGCTCGACCTGCGGACGCCCGACCCCGCGGCCCTTCTGGGCGCGCCCACGCCGGCCGTCACGCTGCATCCCTACCGCGACATCGGCGCGGTCATCGCCAGCGGCTCGTTTCCCACCGCCGGCATGGTCATCTGCCCGTGCAGCAGCAACACGCTGGCCGCGGTGGCGACCGGCCTCGCGGACAACCTGATCACCCGCGCCGCACTGGTTACGCTCAAGGAGGCCCGCCGACTCGTCGTCGTCCCGCGCGAAATGCCGCTCGGCCAAATCGAACTCGCCAACATGCTCCGCCTCAGCCAGGCCGGCGGGGTCGTCTGCCCGGCGTGCCCCGGTTTCTACCTGCGGCCCACGTCCATCGCCGCGCTCGTGGACTTCGTCGTCGGCCGCGTGCTCGATCTGCTCGGCCTGCCGCACGCCTTGGACACGCGTTGGGACCCGTCGCCGGCCCGCCACCGCGCCCAGCCCGCCCCGCCGGAGTGAGGCATGCCGACGCTGCCCGCCAGCCTGCAGACGTGGGCGGAGATGATCAAGCTCGCCCACTCGGTGTTCGCCCTGCCGTTCGCACTGCTGGCGACGTTTCTGGCCGCCCGGCCGGAGTTGCCACGCTGGTCGCAGTTGACGCTCATCATCGTCTGCATGGTCGCGGCCCGCAGTGCCGCCATGACGTTCAATCGCCTCGCCGACGCCGCGTTCGACGCGCGCAACCCGCGCACCGCGGCGCGTCCCCTCCCGCGTGGCACGATCTCGGTGCCCGTGGCCTGGACGTTCTTCGTCCTCGCCAGTGCGCTCTTCGCGCTCGCGTGCGCCGGTTTCTGGTGGCTTGACCACAACACGTGGCCGTTGCGTCTGTGTCTGCCCATCCTCGCCTGGCTGTGCGGCTACTCGTACACGAAGCGGTTCACCACGTGGTCGCACGTCGTCCTCGGCGCGGGGATCGCGTTCGCGCCCGTGGCGGCGTGGCTCGCAATCCGCCCCGAGACGCTCGGCCCGCCCGCGTGGCTGCTGCTGGTCGCGGTCGCGCTCTGGATCGCCGGCTTCGACCTCATCTACGCCTGTCAGGACGTGGACTTCGATCGCAGTGCCGGCCTGTACAGCGTGCCGGCTCGCTGGGGCACCGCGGCTGCGCTCTGGCTGGCGCGCGCGTTTCACGTCGTGACGGTCGCCGCCCTGCTCGGCACCGGCTGGACCGGCGGGCTGGGCGCGCTCTACTACGCGGGCGTCGCGCTGGTCGCTATGCTGCTGATCGTGGAAAACGCCTTGGTCAGCCCGCGCGATCTGCGCCGCGTGAACGTCGCCTTCTTCACGGTCAACGGCATCGTCGGCCTTGTCCTCGGATTGCTGGGCATCCTCGACATCCTGCTGGCCCGTCATGCAAGCTGAGCCACCTACCGCGCGACCCGTTCGCCGCCGACGCCGGCGCGGTGGCCCCGCGCGCGTCATCCTGCTCTGGCTGCTCCTCATGGCACCGCTGCTCACCTGGGGCCTGCCCACTTCACGCCACGACGACCTGCTCTTCGGCGGCCAGCCCGCGTGGCCCACCGCGCGCTTCAACGCCGCGGACACCGCCGCCCAGCTCGCCGCGCGCGACGCCGGCGCCGACACGGACCTGAACCCGCTCGCGAACCGCACGCAGATCGTCGACCTGACCGCGGACGATGCGGGCCGCGCGGAAATTCTCCGCCGCTATCGCCTCTTCTCGCGCCAGCCCGACGAGATGATCATTTTTCGCGCCCTGCAGCGCATGCACCCGCGCGAGCTGGACTTCGACCCCCGCCTCTACCAGTACGGCGGCGGCTACATCTACCTCGTGGGCGCCGCCCTCGGCGCGGCCGCGGTCACGCACCTCATCCACCTGACCTCCAACCTCGGCTTCTACCTCGAGCACCCCGACGCCTTCGGCCGCTTCTTCATCGTCGCGCGCTGCATCTCGCTGCTCTTCGGCGCGCTCGCCCTCGCTGCCGTCTACCAACTCGCGCGCCGCGCCGGCGGCCGCGCGGCCGGTTGGATCGCGCTCGTCAGCGTCGCCGGTTGCCCCGTCTTCATCACCGCGGCGCTCGAAGCCAAGCCGCATCTGCCGTCCGCCGCCATGATCCTCTGGGCCACGCTGAGCGCGCTGCGCTACCGCGGGCGTGGACGCTGGCGCGACGCGCTTCACCTGGGCTGGCAGGCCGGCTACGCATTCGGCCTGGTCCTCACCGGCCTCGCCGCCGCCCTGCTCTGGCCGGTGCTGCTGCTGCTGCCAAGCGTGAACCGACGCCGCACGCTGCTCGAAGTGCTCGCCGCCGGCGTACTCGCGCTGGCGGTCTACGTCATCACGAATCCGTACGTGCCCTACAACTGGCTACGCGGCCGGTCCGCCCTGACCAGCAACATCGGGAACTCGACCGCGATGTACCGCGACCAGATCCGCCAGGCGCCGCAAGGTGCCGTGCGCGTCGCTGAACTGCTCGTCGCAGGAGCCGGCTACGGCGTCCCCATTCTCGGCACGCTCGGAATGGTGCTCATGCTGCGGCGGCGCTGCGGCGTCACCGTGCTCGGTGCCGTCTGCGGACTTGGCATGCTCGCCCTCTGCATTCTGCTCGGCGCCAACAAGCCCGCCGAGTTCGCGCGCTTCCTCATCCTCCCAGTCCTTCTGCTGAACGTCGCCGCCGCCGGATTCATCGCGAGCGTCGGGCGTCGCCGGCCGATTCTCGGCCTGTTGCTCACGCTGGCCATGCTCGCGACGCTGGGCACGCCGGCCTATATCCGCGCCTTCGCGCGCGACGCCCGTGGCGAACACGAGTCGCGTCTGCTCGCCGCCCGTTACCTCGTCGCGCAAGTGGCCCCCGACGACGTCGTCGGCGTGCTTCAGGAGCCTGCCCCCTACGCCGTCCCGCCGCTCGACTTCGCCACACGCCGCGTACTGTGGCTGCCGCCGACCGCGCCGGCCGATCTCGACCGCGGCGCGCTCCCCGCGTGGCTCGTGTTCACCGCCGACAACGACCACGTCCACACCGGCGCCTGGTGGCAGTCCGACTACAAGCTCGTGGCGCGCTACCCGGTCCCCTCAAGCGACACGCCCATCGCGTGGGCGGACAAGCCGGTCTTCATCTATCGCCGCGCCCCGTCACCGGAGCCGCACTGAACCGGCGCAAAGGGACGGGCGGCACAACCCCAGATGGAGTGTACCGCCCGCAGGACGCGACAGACGATCTCAGCCGTCCCTACGGCTGCAACAATACGAAGCTGAAGGCCGAATTACGGTACTGCTGCGTCGTCACATAACGAATGTGAACGCGGAACTCCAGCGTCATCGGATCGGCATCCGTCTCCAGTGGTTGAACTGCCACCACCAGCATCTCCGCGTCCGCATCCGGGTTGAAGAACACCGGGTGCGGGGTCACGCTGACTGGATAGTCGCCCAACTGGTACAGTGAAGGGTCAAACGAGTCCGGCAGCTCCACGGTCAGCCGGTACTTGCCGGTCGCTTCGCGGTACGACGTCACGTTGTTCGGCAGCGTCAGGTTGGTGCCGGCCGCACTGATCTGGGCCCGGGCGAGCACCCCCGGATCGCCTTCCGGCCCGGTGGGGCCGCTCGGACCTTCCGGCCCTGTTGGACCCGTCGCGCCTTCGGGCCCGGTCGCACCGGCCGCGCCTTCGGGTCCGGTCGCGCCAGTCGGGCCCACCGGACCCGTCGGGCCCTCCGGCCCCGTCGCGCCGGTCGGCCCCGCAGGGCCGGTCGCCCCGGTGGCACCCGCCGGACCGGTCGGGCCCGTCGCCCCCTGCGTCGGCAAGCCAGGATTCGCCAGCCCTTCCTGCAAGTCCTGTTCGAGTCCGTCAACTTGCTCCTGCAAGTTCCGGAGCCAGTACTGGTCCAGCACGCTAGCTCCGATAATTCCGCATCCCGCGAGCCCCAGCGCCAGCAGCGTCACCGACATGACACGAATCGCTTGTGTGCACATGGATCCCGGTCTCCTCAGTTCGCGGCGCCGAAGAAGTGTCGGGCCCTACGTCCGTTTCCGCGCTGGCGGCCGACTGCAGAACCAGCCACGCGCGAAAGTATAGGCCCGACAAGACGTAAGAGTCCAGCTTATCCAGACGCCCCGGCCGGCACCCTCCGCTGGCCCGCCGTGCATGCGCCCCCCTGCCGGCGATCACGCTCAGCGGACGTGCACACCCGTCTGTACCATCTCCGACTGGTGGTAGATGCTGTTGTTCCGGTCGAAGTGGAACTGCGCGTCGCAACTCGCCCGCGTGTAGAACGTCACCTCATCCAACCGGTAACCGTTCTCCACCGCCGGCCAGTCCGAACGCACCGGCCCGAGCGTCGCCAAGTACGCGTGGTCGGCCGATGGCCCCAGCGCGAGGTTCACCGGTGGAGCCGGAACCGCGGCGCTCGAGATCACGCCGCCGGGCTGGGTCGCGCTGCACCCGGCCACCACTACGCTCCACAGAACCAACAGAACTCGTCGCCTCATCATTTCATTCTATCCGGAACCGGTTCCGACAGGTCAAGCAACAACTCGGCGACTCGGGCCAATCGCGACGCGGCTCGCCCCGCGGAAGCGCTTTTATCTGGACGCGCCCACCTCCGTCTGATATCCCCTCCACCCGCCCGCAGATCATTTCCGGTCCCAGGCCGCGCGCAGCCGGTCCGACACCCCGATGAGCCGCCCCGTCTCTATGGACCGGCGTTCGAGCCACGCCAGCGCGATGCTGTTGCGCGTTGACCCGGGCAGGCAGCGCGCGACCGGTCGCCCAGCCTGCACGCACTCGACGAAGTACGCGAGCTGGCGTGCGTAGGCGTCGCCACTCGCGGGCAGCGCCTCCGGCGCCGCGCCGCCGGTATCGAGCAGCACGTTTTCGCCGCGGGACAACGCCCAGCCGAGCGTGCCGCGCTCGCCGTGCACCGTGATCTCCATCTCGAACCCCCACGGCGCCGCCGAGACCCAGCCGCCCTCGATGGTCACGTAGCGCCCGCCGGCATAGCTCCAGAGCGCGCTGACGTGATCGAACTCGCCGGACGGCCCGCGGGTACCGCGCGCCAGGATCGCTTCCGGCAGGCCCAGCGCATACTGCGCGAAGTCGACGTCGTGGACGTGCATATCCAACAGGGCACCACCGCTCTGCCGGCCGTCAAGCAGCCAGTTGCCCGCGGACCACTGGGGCGCGCGGCCGAGACGCCGCAGCGTCATGAACCGCACCGTGCCGATCCGACCGTCCTCGATGCAGCGCTGGATCGTCTCGTAATGCGGCCAAAAGCGGATACATTGGCCGATCATCAGCGTTCGCCCCGTTGCCGCCGCCGCCTGAAGCATGCGGTCGCAATCCGCGACACACCCTGCCATCGGCTTCTCGCACAGGACATGCTTGCCCGCGTGGAGGGCCGTCACGGCCACGTCCGCGTGCAAGGGCGTCGGCAGGGCGATGAGCACGGCGTCAACGCGCGGATCGGCGACTAGTTGTTCCGTCGTAGCGTACGCCGTCACGCCCGCGAGCGCGGCGCGGCCGTCCGGCGCGCCGGCGATGTTGAGATTGCCAACGGCATCATGCCAGTCGCCGGCCCGCCGGCGTGCGTCGCGATCGCAGACGGCGACGACCTCCGCGTGCGGGTTGCCCCGCACTTGCGCCAAATGATTCCGCCCCATGAACCCGAGACCGCAGATGCCGAAACGCAGCTTACTCATACGTGCATGGATACCCGCGATGGCCGACGGTTTCAACCGGGACGGGCGGGTCATCAGAACCCGAAGCGGCAGCGCCGGGCTCGCGCTGCGCGACCCGCTCGCTGGCGCTCGAGGCTCTGATTTACGGCTTAGTGTGGCGCGGCCGGCACCGGGCTCGCGCGCCCGGCGCCGGCCGCAGATGTTGCCAGCTGTGGCGGGACGATCAGCCGCCGCTGCTCAGGAGGGTCACGAACGGGTTGATGTCACCGAACGACGGATAGTTCCCGTCGCCGTTGATGTCGCCATTCTCCGGCGGGCAATCCGGGTACGTCAGCAGCCACGTGCTGTGGTTCGACAGGTAGAGCACAAACGGGTTGATGTCACCAAAGCCGACGTTGCCGTCGCAGTTGAGGTCGCCCACGAGCACCGCTGACGGCTCGACCACCCTGAGCCGCACGCTGTTGGCAGTGTACTCCACGCGCCACGCGCGTCCGCTCGGCAGCGCGGGCAGGTAGACCGGGTTGAACTGGCCGACGCGGGCACTGTACCCCACGACGTCGAAGCTGGCGCCGAGGTTCGGTACGAAGCCGCTGGTGAGCCGGACGTCCAGCTCACCCGCCAGGTTCGCCGTGCCCTGCACGGACAGGCGATCGAAATCATCGAGCGCCGTGCCGTGGATGCGAATGCGCAGCTCGGCCCCCGCGTAGGCCGTGAAATCGCCGTTGACGTAGAGGTGGCCCGACGGCAAGGCGCTGTGGCACGGCAGCAGGTAGTTGTGGTTCTCCATGTCGCCGTAGACGTGCGCGTACGTCGCGCCCGGGCCGCCGGCGTACATCGGCCCGTTGTTGACCAGCTTGCTGCTGTTGCCGACGTCGATATGGCTGCTGGGGTACATGGTCAGGGTGCCGTTGTTCTCCACGGCATTGGCATAGCCCAGCCCGTCGGCGGTGATCCAGCGATCCGAGTTCAGCGTGAAGTTGGCGTAGTTGACGAATCGCCGGCACGTAAAGTTCGCGTAGTTGTTAAATGTCCCGTAGTTCAGCAGCGAGCTGCCGCTGAAATCGCCCTGGTAGTAGTTGAAGGTGCCGTTATTGGTCAGGATGCCGCGGAAAGAACCACCATTGAACGCTGCGCTGCCCATCTGGAACGTCGCGTTGTTGGCGAAGTTGCACAGCCAGTACGTGCTGGGTGGATACGCCAGCTCGCCGCGGACAATCGCGTTCCGCCACAGCGTGAAGTTGCCCGCGTTGTGCGTGAGCGCGGTCGCGCGGAATTCGGCGTTGTTGTCCACGTTGACGCCGGAAGTCGAGTCGTTCGTGAAGTGCGACGTCGTCATCACGCCGCCGTCCTGGTCGTAGTACCCGGAATGATTGATGACCTCGCCGTTTACGTCGAGCAGGCCGGCGTTGGTCCCGAGATAGACGTAGCTGTAATCGCTCGTGGACGTGCCCTTCCAGATTTCCAGGTCGCCGGCGATGGTCGCGGTCCCCCCCGTCTGCTCGTACTTGCCGAGGGTCTGCACGCCGACGAGCAGATCGTCGCCCACGTTCAGGACCGAGGCGCCGTCGGTGTTGCCGAGCTTGTACCACGTGCGATAGGGGTGGGTGCCCTGGCAGCCGATGTTGATGTCGCCCAGCGTGGTGACGGTTCCGCCGGTCTGCGTGAAATAGGCGTCGCCGTTCCAGGCCAGCGAGATGTGGTCGATATCCAGTTCCCCGCCTTTCATCAGGTACGTACCCACGCCGCCGGTGTTGAGGCCCATGATGATGCCGTTCGTTCCGGTCTGCTCGAACTCACCGTTGCGCTGCTCGAACGTGCCGGCATCGCCGTTGCCGATGACGATCTGGTTGTTCACCTGCAGGCGACCGTTGCGCAGGATGTAGGTGCCCGGGTCGTTCTGGCCGACGTACAGGCGGTAGACCTCGGCGATGCCATTGGTATGGTCGAAATCGCCGGGACCGCTGTACCCGACGTAGCATATATCCCCTACGTAGAGACCGGCGCTGGGATCATTGACCGTGTTCATGTAGAAGTGCGCGTTGTGGGTCCCTTGGTAACCGACATACAGATCCTCGTTGACCCACAGGAACGGGGGGCCCTCCATCCAGTACCAGGCGTCGCCGTTCAAGCTGAGGTACAAATTGGTCGTGGTCAGCACCTGGCTGTACTGGAAGATCGCCCCATAGTAGCCGGCGGCGCTGCCGTCGACGGTCACGCCCTGGTAGTTGCTGACGTCCGTCCAGTTGTAGATGACGGACTTGTGGGCGTTGCCGCTGACGAGAATCTTGGCGTGCTCGGTCGAGTTCGGGCAGTGCCCGAGGCTCCAGTTGGCCGCAACGTTCCAGTTGCCACCGGCGGCCGGCACGTACAGATTGTCCGCGGCCCATGCCACCGGTAACACGAGCAGGGCCACCCCCAGGCCCAGCCAGATTCCTGTGCTTGTCGTTCGCTGCGCCGCCATGGCTCACCTCCAGGTTTACTTGCCCGCTGACGTGCTTCGAGCGTGAACCCACGCGGTTCACACTCGTTGGCCGCGAGCGCAGCCCCCACGCATGCCCTGCACCCCGGCGGGTACCCTCATTCCAGGGCCCGCCCTGTGCCAGCCGACCAGATACGCGATATCCGGCGTGGACTGACGCAAACAAAACTGCAAATCGCAGAAAATCCGCCCAGGTGGCGCAGCCGCTTCTCGCTGACGCGTTGCGGGCCCCCAGCGCGTCGAACGGCCAGGGTGGCACGGCCACGGTCCAATGCCCCCCTGCCGCAAGCAACCCATCGACTCCGCCGACGCACACCCGCGCCACAGACCCTCGGCCGTGCGTTCCGCTGGCCGACGCAGGCCAAGACAATCCCCACCGAGACCGAGCAGACATGGCCACGGCAAAACGCCACTCGGCCCGGCGTACGTCCACGACTGACCAGTCGCGACACCCCATTCACGTCGACTGGTGCGCGGCCATGCCACACGTCGCGCTGCGCGACCCGCTCGCTTGCGCTCGGGGCTCTGATTGCGGGCCCCAGGGCTGATGGCTGAAAGCTGACGGCTGACGGCTGAGAGCTTCCTACTGCCACTCAATCGTGCTCGGCGGCTTGCTCGAGACATCGTACGCGACGCGATTCACGCCGCGGACTTCGTTGATGATGCGGTTGCTCACCGTCGCGAGCACCGCGTAATCGATATGGACCCAGTCCGCCGTCATGAAGTCCTTCGACTCCACCAGGCGGATCACGATCACGTTCTGCCCCTCGTACGACCGGCCGTCGCCCATCACGCCGACGCTCGCGACCGGCACGAGCACTGCAAAGCCCTGCGCGACCTTGCGATACCAGCCCGACGCATGGAGCTCTTCGAGCAGAATCTCATCCGCCGAGCGCAGGACCTCGAGCCGCTCTTCCGTGATGTCGCCGGCGATGCGGACCGCCAGCCCCGGCCCCGGGAACGGATGTCGCCAGACGAGCGTCTCCGGCAGCCCGAGCGCCTCGCCGACCAGCCGCACTTCGTCCTTGAACAACAGCCGCAGCGGCTCGACCAGCTCGAAGCCGAGTTCGGCCGGCAGGCCGCCGACGTTGTGGTGCGACTTGATCACCGCGGAGTGCCCGGTCGGTCCATGGCCGGACTCGATCACATCCGGGTAGATCGTGCCCTGGGCCAGGAAACGCGCCCCCGGGATCGACCGCGCCTCCTGCTTGAAGACCTCGATGAACTCGTGCCCGATGATCCGCCGCTTCTCCTGCGGATCCAGCACGCCGGCGAGCTGACTCAGGAACCGCTGCCGCGCATCGACTACGTGCAGCTCCATGCCAAAATGATCCTGGAACGTCAGCTTGACCATTTCGGCCTCACCTCGCCGACACAGGCCGTTGTCGACGAAAATGTTGATGAGGCGCTCGCCGATCGCCCGGTGGACCAGCGCCGCGGTAACGCTGCTGTCCACGCCGCCCGACAGGCCACAGATCACGCGGTCCTGTGGGCCGACTTGCCGGCGGACCGTCTCGACCGCGTGCTCGATGACGTTCTGTACGCGCCAGTCGCCCCGGCAGCCGCAGATGTCGTACGCGAAGTTGCGGATCATCTGCTCGCCGTTCGGCGTGTGCGTCACCTCCGGGTGGAACTGCACGCCGCAGACGGGCAACGATTTGTGCCGGACAGCGGCAACCGGGCAGCCGGCGGTGGTGGCCAGGCTTTCGAAGCAGTCGGCGACCTCGGTGACGACGTCGCCGTGGCTCATCCAGACGGAGACTTCGGAGGGCAGATGCGCGAGCACCCCTTCGGGCCGCTTCACCTGCAGCCGGACGCGGCCGTACTCGCGGGTCTGGCCGGCCTGCACGCGGCCGCCGAGCAGCTCGCACGCCAGGTGCATGCCGTAGCAGATGCCGAGGACGGGTACGCCCAGGTCGAAGATGCCGCGGTCGCAGCGCGGGGCGCCGGCGGCATACACGCTGGCCGGCCCGCCGGAGAGGATGATGCCCTTCACGCCCAGCGCGCGCAGTTGATCGGGCGTGGTCGTGGGCGGCAACAGCTCGCTGTAGACGTGATTCTCACGCACCCGGCGGGCGATGAGCTGGGAATACTGGCTGCCGAAATCGAGGATGACGATAATTTCGTGTGCAGGCATGGCACACCGATACCGCGCCGCCACGCGGCGGTCAATCAGCGCGGCGCGCCGCCCATCGCCTGGTCATTCGTAATGCGCGGGATCGGGCCGTCCGCCGGCGGGATCGTCGCCGGCAGCGACACGACGCGGGCCGGCGGCGGTGCCGGTTCGTGCACCGCCCAGAGGGCCGCGATCAGCGGGAGCAGGTAGATCAGATTGGTGGCGGCGCCCAGCTCGCTGGCGACCAGCGCGCCGGTCAGCGTGATCAACAGCGCGCCCAGCAGGTTGCGCGGCTGCGTACGGCCGCCGACAAAGATCACCAGCGCCGCCCAGACGGCCAGCAGTGCGACCGAGAGCTTCACCATCCGCCGGATGATTACCCACCGCCCCGTCATCGGGGGCGGCCCGCCCCAGAGCCGCCAGGTGCCGGTTACGGGTGGGGCCTCGAATCGGGCGGGCAGCCAGGTCGCTTCCAGCACCGTGCGGGCCGCGACGGCGATCCGCGTGGAGTCCGGCATTTGCCGGACGGCGTCGCGATAGGCCTGCTGCAGCAGCGGCAAAGCGTCACCCTGCGGCGCGACCTGGCGATACAGGACGTTGCGCCCGGTGACACCGTTGGGCCATTCAATGCGCAGCGCGTCCGGGCCGGTGGCAACCTCCGCTAGCGCCGCCGACTCGCGCGTCACGAGCCAGTGCCAGAGGCGCACGGTCGCCACGGTCGAGGGGATCTGCTCTGGTCCTTCACGCTGGTCAAGCAGGAGCGTGCGGTCGTCGGTGAGCCGCGCTGCATAGAGCGGCTGGAAGCCGGCGGAGGCGAGCGCGCCGTCGGCGCGCGGCAGCGCGGGCTGCACCAGCCAGGCCAGCCCGAGGACGATCGCCGCGAGGCCACCCAGCAGTCCGAGCGTGCTGCCGAACGCCTGCCAGCCGCGCCGCCAGTGATACGCCAGCACCACCGGCAGCGCGAGCCACGCCCACGGCCACGCGAGGCCCGCGAGTACGAGCGTCAGCAAGGCGAGCAACCCGCCGAGCCACGGCAACAGCGCAAACGCAAGTGTCCACGTCAGCAAGAGCGCCGGCAACATCACGTCCGGACGCGTCAGGCACTCGCGCGTGCCGGGAAAGACGCACAGCAGTGCGACCATCAGCCACCCGCTGCCGGCGGCTCGCCAGCGACTCCCGATCGTGTACATTCCCAGCAGCACGCCGACGAACAGCACCGCGTTCACCAGTCGCGCGGCGGCGAGATCAGCGTATTCCTGCCACGGCTTGTCCAGCCAGCGCGCCCGGTTTTCCCAGGTCATCGTCTGCGGCGCCGCGTCCTCGTTCCAGTCATAGGTTGGCGGCAACAGGCGCACAGCGCCGGCGTGCACCAGGTACAACAGCGGCGACTGGGCCGCGTAATCGGTCGCATCACCGTACGGCAGCTTGCCTGTGGCGGCGGTGCACAGGCCACCGACGAGTCCATCGCGTGATCCGGGCGTGAGTGGCGCGGTGGCAAGCTGCTGGATCGCCAGGCCCATGCCGGCCAGCACCAATACCAGCCGCACGCCCCCGCTGACCATGCCTCCGGACTGCACGGCGCCGCGCGCCAGCAGGAGCATGGCCCCGCGCAAGAACCAATACACGACGGCACCGGTCAGCCCGAGCAGGGCCCACCACTGCCAAGTGCAGGCGCTGCCCGGTGGCGTGCCACTGGCCTCGCGCAGGCCCAGCAGCAGGCACATCCCGGCGAGTACCAGCGCGTCCAGGTTCCGCAGCCGCAGCCATGGCTTGGGCTGGATGGTAAGCATGAGCACGGCGACGGCCGCGAACCACGCCAGCGTGGACCAACCGAGATCGGGCCAGACCGGCCCGGTCGGCGTCACCGCCGGCGCGGTCGGCGCGGCCTGCGTCGTGGTTATGACGGGGGGTGGCGGCGTGAAGCCGGCAGCCCAGGCCGAACCGACGCTCAGCATCACCAGCCCCGCCCCCAGTGTCCAAGTCAATGCTGTCCGCGTGCTCGCCATAGTCGGCCACCCGATCCTGCTCGTCATGTTCCGCACCGCGCCGGGGCACATCTCGTCGGCGGCGCATCCTACCACGAGGCCACACGACCGGACAGGCGCGCGGCGCGCAGCGCGTCCTGTTCTTATACGCTGGCACTGCGAAACGGATGCGGGCACCCTACCATCGCGGCCCGCTCCGGTTACACTACCGCCTTCTGTGAATTCCGAGGAACCCGCCAAACATTTTCTGACAAATGGGGTGCCCGTATGGCGTCGCCTGCTGACCAGTTCGGTACGTTTGAGTTTCTGAAACGCCTGACCGAGACCCCGGGCGTGCCGGGTCGCGAAGAGCGCGTGCGTGAGTTGCTGCTCGCCGAAACCAAGGGTCTGTGGGACGAAACCACGGTCGACCCCATGGGCAACCTGATCTGCCTGAAGCGCGCCACGCGCAAGCCGCGTGCGAAGGGTCGCGGCGCCGCGCCTGACCGCCCGCAGCGCGTCATGCTCGCCTGTCACATGGACGAGATCGGCTTCTACGTCCGCTACATCGACGACCACGGTTTCCTGCGCATCCATAACGTCGGCGGGTTCGACACGCGCAATCTCTTCGCCCGCCGCGTCGTCGTGCACGGCAAGCAGGACCTGGTCGGCGTGCTGAACCCCGCCGGCAAACCCGTGCATCTGGCCTCCGAAGAAGAGAAGAAGAAGATCCCCGAAATCCGCGAGTTCTGCGTCGATCTATTCCGCCCGAAGAAGGAAGTCGAGAAACTCGTCGAGATCGGCGACCCGGTCACGCTCTGCCAGACAACGGAGGTGATCGGCGACGCCATCTGCGGCAAGGCGCTCGACAATCGCATCGCGCTGTGGGTCGGCATCCACGCTGTCCGCAAGGCGCTGGGAATCCTGCCCAGCGGCACGGTCAAACGCGGCCTGATCGCCGGCACGCCGTACGACATCTACTTCGTCGCCTGCGTGCAGGAAGAGGTCGGCATCCGCGGCGCCACGACAGCGGCGTTCGGCGTCGACCCGGACATCGGCATCGCGATCGATACGACGCTGTGCTGCGACACGCCGGGCATCGGCAAGGACGAGGCGGTGACGGAGTTCGGCAAGGGCGTCGGCATCAAAGTGCTGGACGGCGCCGCGATCAGCCATCGCGGTCTGTTCGACGAGTTCGTCGCGCTGGCCCGCAAGCACAAGATCCCTCATCAGCGCGAGCTGTTGCCGCGCGGCGGGACCGACGCCGGCGCGCTGCAGCGGACGCGCGCGGGCACGAAGACGATCACGCTCTCCGTTCCGACGCGCTACATCCACACCGTGACGGAAGCAATCAGCCGCAAGGACGCCCAGGCGGCGGTCGATCTGCTGGCCGCCTGGCTGACGGCGTAGGTCCGCCGGCGTTACTCCGGCCAATACCGTGCCACGCACCCTGGCTCTTCTTCGACCGCCACGCACCGCAGGCATACCGCGCCCGGCAGGCTACGCGGCAACCCCCCCGCCAATACCACCGCGACGTTCTCCGCCGATGGCTGGCGCTCCGCGAACACCGGCAGGCCGTTCAGCGACTGCCCCGCCAGCGCCGCGCACAACTCGCGCAGCCGCTCCCGCACCACGCCAAAATCCACCAGCACGCCCATGTCATTCAGCTCCGGCCCGGCGTACGTCGCTGTCACGTGCCACGCATGAGCGTGCGGCGTCTCGAACGTCCCGTCCGGATAGCGCAGTTGATGCGTGGCCTGAAACGTGTCGGTAACGCTGACCTCGAACATGGCGTCGTCTTCCTCCTCGGGGCCGCAGGGTCTGACCGCTCGACCCGGTCGGCGAATTGTACCCGCGTCCGGCGTGCACGGACGGCCCACCGTGTGCCGATAAGACGGATAGCGCCGGCGGTTGTCCCACCCGGGGTCGGCCGGCGGCGCGACAGGCACCAGAACTACCGCCATGCCGTCAGTGCAACGCACCTGCCCGTGTTCGCCCGGCCGCCTGGCCGTTCTGGCCGCGCTCGCCGCCCTGCTCATGTCCGGCTGCAGCCTGAGCGCTGACCCACACTACAATCGCTTTGCCCCGCGCACGGATAAGCCGGTTATCACGGAGCGGGCCGACGACGTGATGAATGCTGCCAACCGCGGGGTCGACAACGCGGCGCAACGCCTCGACAATATCATCGATTGAGCCGCGTGACCGTTGGTATGAGGGCAAGCGGGCCGCATGCGTATCTGCTTCACCAGTGACTTGCATGGCGCCACCGGGCTGTACGCTCAGCTTGACGACCTGCTGCGCAGCGCGGCGCCAGACGTCGTGATCCTCGGCGGCGACCTGTTTCCCGACGGCGAACAGGATGATCCACGCGGCACCCAGGGGGCCTACCTGGAGCGGGTTTTTATGCCGCGCGTCGCGGCGTGGCGCACAGCCCAGCCACGGCTGATCATCGTGTGCATCGCCGGCAACCACGAGTGGGCGTGCTCGCGCGACACGCTGCAGGCCCACCATGACGCCGGCCGCATCGTCCTGCTGGACCACCGCCGAGTCTGGCAGCACGACGGCGTCGCCCTGCTGGGCTATTCCAGCACGCCCGCCACGCCGCACTGGTTGAAGGATTTCGAGCGACTTGACCTCGCCGGCGACCCCATCCCGGAATTCGGCGGCGTCACCTGGGATACGCAGACGAACCGCGCGCAACCTGTGGACCTGGCCGCGTTTTTCGGCGGACGGGCGACGATCGCGGACGAGTTGACCGAAGCACCGCTGGCCAAGGCTCCCTGGATCCTGGTGTCGCACGCGCCGCCGTTCGATTCCAAGCTCGACCGGCTGCCAACCGTGCCTTATCCGATCGGGTCGCGGGCGGTACGGCAGTTCATCGAACAACGCCGCCCACTGGTCACGCTGCATGGCCATATCCATGAATCGCCGATCGTGACCGGCAGCTACGCGGACAGGGTGGGTGACTCGCTGTGCATCAACCCCGGCCAGAGCCACACGCGGCTGCATGCGGTCCTGTTCGACACCGCCCGCCCGGCGGAGACCCTCCGGCACACCGTGCTCCGATAGCTCCGGCGGCATGCGATTGCGGCTTGTAGCACGCTCCGTCTACACTGATAGCGCGCGCCAACGAGCCGCGCCGAAAGGACCTGAGCGTTGAAAGACCGCCGTCGCCGCCGCCGTGCGGCCAAGCCCACCGCCACGGAGGCGCGTGAACGACCTCCGTCGCTCGCACCTTTCGGCTTCGCGCTGGGTGTGCTCCTCTTTGCCATCGGGTGGGGCTGGTGGCAGATCTCCCATAAGCCGGCGACGATCGGCCCCGCGACGACCACCGCGTCCGCGCCGCTTAACCTGCTGCTGATCACCCTCGATACGACCCGCGCCGACTACCTCGGCTGCTACGGCAACACCGCCGCCCAGACGCCGGAACTCGACCGCCTGGCCCGCGAAGGCACGCGCTTCGCGGCGTGTGACACCGCGATCCCGCTCACACTGCCGGCCCACTGTACGATCATGACCGGGCTGAATCCCGCCGCCCATGGCGTACGGCGCAACGCGCTCGACCGCCTGGCGCCGGAGCACACGACGCTGGCCACATTGGCGAAGGCCGCCGGGTTCGCGACGCGCGCGGTCGTCGCCTCAGTCGTGCTCGATGGCCGGTACGGCCTCAATCGAGGCTTCGATACGTACAAGGACGTTGTGCCGGCCCCGGGCGCGAACGCCGCAGCCGCCGAGCGTCGGGGCAACGAAGTCTGTGACGACGCGCTGGCGCAGCTGCGCGGCGCGGCCCAGCAGCGCTTCTTCCTCTGGGTCCACTTCTACGACCCGCACTATCCGTATGAATCGTCGCGCGGGGCCGCGCCGGACTCGCCCGCGGCGTATGCCGAAGAAATCACGTTCATGGATCGGCAGATCGGCCGGCTGCGCGCTGCGCTCGAGGAGCTACGACTCGATCGCCGGACGCTGGTCGTCGTGGTCGGCGACCACGGCGAGGGACTCGGCCAGCACGGCGAGTCCGAGCACGGCTATCTCGTGTACGAATCGACGCTGCACGTGCCGCTGATCGTGTGGTGCCCCGACATCATTGCGGCCGGCCGCACCGTGGCGGCGCGAGTGCGCGTGCTCGACCTGCTGCCGACCATGCTGGACTATCTCGGTCTCCCGCCCGCGCCGCATGCAGAGGGCACGAGCCTGCGTCCGCTCATCGCCGGCACGACGGACGACTTGCAGCTCGCGGCGTACGGCGAGTCGTTCACGGCACAGACCGAGTTGGCGTTATGTGCGCTGCGCAGCGTCGCGGAGGGCGATTGGAAGTACATCCTGGCCACGCAGCCGGAGCTGTACGATCTGAGCGCCGATCCGAACGAAGAACACAATCTCGCCGCTGCGCAGCCGGAGCAGGCGGCGCGGCTGCGGGCGCGACTGGCCGAGATCGTGGCCGAAGCTGCCGCGACCGCGGCGCCAGCGACGGCCGGGCCAGCCCTGAGCGATCAGGAAGTCGCCCGCCTCGCGACGCTGGGCTACGTCGCGGCGGCAACCGCGGACGACGCCACGCCGGCGGAGGTGGCGGCAGCGCTGGAACCGCGCGGCGACAGTCCGATGGCGCACATGGCGACGATCGAGCAATATGTCCGGGCCCATCGTCTCGTCGGCGCGGGTGATTTCGCCGCCGCGGAGCCGTTGCTGCGCGCGGTCGTGCAGGCGCTGCCGGACGCACCCACGCCGCTGAACGAGCTGTCGCTGGCGCTGCGGCGTCTGCAACGCGAGTCGGAAATTCTCGACGTATGCGCCCAGGTGCTGGCCGAAAAACCGCCGGCCAGCGGAATGCGCCTTTTCTACGCTCGGCGATTGCTTGAAGCGCGCCGGCTGGCAGAGGCCGAGGAACAGCTCGCCACGCTCGTAGAGCAGAACCCATCAGACGCCGACGCGCATTTCGAGCACGGCAACGCCCTGAACGCCCTGCAGCGCAGTGACGAAGCCCGCGCGGCGTACGAGCAGGCCATCACGGCAAATCCCCATCACAGCCGAGCCCTGCACGCGTTGGCCATGTCCTTGGCCCGCGAGAAGCGCTTCAAAGAAGCGTCCGACTACCTGCGTCGCGCCATCGAGCAAGACCCGCGTTCGCCGAAGCTCAGGCAAGACCTGCAGCGCATTGAGAGCGAACTAGGCCAGCCGTCCCCCTGACGCACGCCGCCGAGATCAGAGCCCAGAGCGCCAGCGACGGGTTTCCGGACGGGTGACGGCGAGTTGACGTAGGGCAGGTCCCCGACCTGCCGTAACGCTAGGACGCGGCCCGCGCCGACCACCCACTTCACTCTTCTACAGATCCTCTCCGGGCCCCTCTGTGCCCTATGTGTGCCTCTGTGGTGCTCCGTCCCGCAGAGGCCAGCAGGCCCCTACCCCGACCACTCCTGCAGTCCGAACCGGAACGCCCATGCCGCCTGGACCAGCAGCAGCAGCGTCAGGAGCACGTACCGCCCGACCGGTTTCCACTCGCGCTGGCACCACGCCGCCAGGACGATCAGGGCCGGCACCGCGACGGCCATGTACCTCCCAATCGGTTCGATGCCGAACTTCGCCCCGCCCGATGCGAGATACGAATGCAGGAAGATCAGCGGCCCCAGTGCCAGCAGCGGCCGGAAGCTCCGCGGCACGCGGCCCAGCCCCGCCAGGCTGAGGAACAGCAGGAAGAAATTCAGCGGCATGTTCCACAGGAACGGATGCGCCAGGTTGATCAGCCCGAGCGGCAGATACAGCACGAGGTCGCGGAAATACTTGAACTGCTCCCACACCGGCGTCAGCGTCAGGAACTCCAGCCACGTCGCCCGCCGTGCATCCGGCACCCAGCCCGCCTTGAAATTCGCGAAATACACCAGCGGTGAGCCAAATTGCCACGTCAGGTACGCGGCGTAGCACAGAATCCCCGCACCAGCGAGCACGCCCAGCGGTATCAGCGTCGCCAGTCGCCGGCCGCGCGGCCCGGAGCGCTTGAACCAATACGCCAGCGCAAAGACCGCCGCGATCGCGAGTGCAGTCGGACGCGTCGCGGTCGCCAAGCCGCACATGACCGCCGCCCGCAGAAACAGGCCACGGTCAATCAGCCACAGCGCCGCCACAAACGTCAGCAGCGTCACGCTCTCGGCGTAGCCGTAGCTGTAATACACGGACGCTGGCCAGCAGAACGTGAACGCGACGGTCAGCAGCGCCGTGGGCTCGTCGACGCGGCGGCGCACCCACAGGTACAGCAGGATGCCCGCCGCCAGACCGAAGACGTGCGCCACGATGATCATCGCCGCGTGCGTCCCGACCAGCCGTGCCAGCGGCCAACACAGCGCCGGATACAGCGGAAAGAAGGCGATGTTCTGCTCGAGCAACTTGCGATCAGTTGTGCCGGGCGGCGGTGTTTGGTAGCGGTAGCCGCCTTCGATGATCGACTTGTAGTGCACGCCATCGAACCGGCAGAGCGGGGCGAGATTCGTCAGCAGGTCGACAATGGATTGGTATTCCGCGCTGCGGCCCTGGGCGGCTTGCGCCTGCAGCCGGCGGACGTGCTTCTCGAACGGCGGGTCGAGCTGGTGTTCAATCCGCACCAGCATCGCCGCCCCGCAATACGTGGCGGTCCACGTCAACAACCGCGTGCCCGCAAAGATCAGCAGCACCAACAGCAGACCACGCGCCACGCCCGGCCGCGCTGCAGGCGGCGCCGGCGGCGTGAATGCAGGATCTTCGAAGAGCAACGGTGCCGGCTTCATCGCGTCCCGGGTGGCACCTCCATCAGGCCGGCCAGCAGGCCAAAGTGCCCGCAGCCCGCCCCCTCGCGACGAAACGAATAGAAGACGTCATTGCGACACAGTGTACACACGCCGGCCAACTCGATCTGCGCGGCGGGCACGCCGGCCGCCTGCAACAGGCTCCGGTTGGCTATCCACAGATCGAAGTACATACGCCCACCGCGACGCGCGAAGCAGGGTTCGCGCTCCGGCAGCGTCACCGCCGCCTCGTACACGTCGGACTGCACTTCATAGCAGCACGGCCCGGCGCCCGGCCCGACGCCGGCGTGCAGATCGGCGGGTCGACAGCCGAATCGCTCGCTCATCACCTCGATGAGTCGCGTCGGCAGCCCCGCGACCGTGCACCGCCAACTCGCATGCACCAGCCCGAGTGCCCGCCGGACGGAGTCATGCACGAGTACCAGCGGGCAATCCGCAGAGAACGTCATGAGCGCAACGCCCGGTTGATCGGTAACGACGCCGTCACATTCGGGCAACGGGCCGGCGGCGACATCCCGCGTGACCACGGTCAACCGGGTTTCGTGGACCTGGAGGCAGTAGTACAAGCGGGACGGGTCGAAGCCCCAGTCAGTCAACATGGTCCGACGTTGCGCCTCGCGCTCCGCCGCCCCGGCGCCATCGCGCGGGGCCACATTCGCCGGCCGCGTGGAGAAGGCATGCACAAGACCGGCCGCGTGCCGCAAACGCTCGAACTGGGCATAGCGCCGCGCGTGGCGCTCTACGAAATGCATCAGAACGACCCGGGTTGCAGCAGGACTTTCACGTTTTCCGGCCGAGCGGCGGCCGCGAGGCCCGCCACACCCTGTGCAAGCGGATACACCGCAGTGACCAACTCATCCACTTCGACCCGGCCATCGGCGAGCAGACGCAGCGCCGGCGCGAACGCCCCGCAACGGCTGCCGATGACGCGCACCTCGTTGACGACCAGTGGCGCCAGGTCCACTCCGGCGGCACCGGCGTACGTGCTTTTCAACACAACCGTGCCGCACGGACGGCACAGGCGCAAGGCCAGCGCCAAACCCGCCGGCGCCCCCGTGCATTCCACAACCACGTCGCTGCCTTCCACGGCCGCGCAATCGGATACATCCAGCGTGCGAATACCCCAACGGGCACATAGCGCCAGCGTGGCCGGGTTGCGCCCGATGACAGTCAACTCGCCAGGCTGCATTGCCAGAACCTGTGCGACGAGCAGCCCCAGCCGCCCGCTGCCCAGCACGACAACGCGCTGTCCCGACTGGAGCGTGACCACATCGAGTACATGTGCCGCGGCGGCCAGCGGCTCGACAAACACGGCCTGCCGATCCGTTACGCGGTCAGGCACGAGATGACAGTTGCCGGCGGGAATCGTCAGGTACTCGGCGAAAGCTCCGTCGCGGCCCGCGATGCCAAGGACGGTGCGGCGCGGGCAGTGGTTGGCCAGCCCCCGCCCGCAGAAGTCGCACCGTCCACACGGGCAGTTGATTTCGGCCACCACGCGGCGGCCGTGCAGCCGGTCATCTCCGGCGACAACGGTTCCCACGAACTCGTGGCCGGGCACGCCGGCGTAGTGCATGTAGCCGCGGGCAATCTCGAGATCGGTCGCGCAGACCCCCGCCAAGTGGACACGGATGCAGACTTCGCCCGCCGCCGGCTGCGGCATCGGATGATCGCGCACGAACTCGACGCGGGGCGGTTGATCAGCAGGGACGATGAGGGCCTGCACCCGAATTCCTCGCGGCCGGCGGAAGGTGAACGACGCGCCGCCGGATGATCACTCGTCCTTGGAGCCCGGCCACAGCCAGCGGACCAGTTCCGTCGTATCGTACCAGCCCTTCTCCCACTGGTTGCTGTACGGCGGCCGGCGCGACTCGGGCACCTCGCCGCGATGCGCGAACGCGTTCTCGCCATTGGCTGCAAGCCAGTCTTCCCAAGCCAGCGCATTGGAATCGTGCGTGCGTCCGGTCAGGCGGACCAGAGAATCCTCGCATTGATGCGCGACGGCGAAGTCCTCGTCGCGCAGCCCCTCGATCAGGGCCGGGACGGTATCCGGTTCCGGGTAATATCCGAGGCCGCGCGCGGCGGCGATTCGTACGTGGCGATCCGGGTCGCTCTTCAGTCGCTCGAGCAGCGTCCGAAAGGCCTGCTCGCGATACTCTTCCGGGATCTGGCCTGCCGCGGACAGGTCAGCCAGGGCGCCGGTAGCGTCCCAGCGGCACAACGCCACCGGTGGCCAGACCTCCTCCGGTGGGTAGTCGCGGTAGTTCAGGATCTTCAGGGCGGTCTCAGTCGCACGTGGATCACCCGTGCGGGCCAGCGCGCGGATTGCGACGCAACGCGTCTGTGGCTCGCTCTCCAGCAGCGCGATGGCAACAAACCCCTTGATCGCCCACTCGCGGTTGTACAGCTTGCTCTTCGAGACCTGGACGACCGCGTCACGCCGGGCGTCGGGGTCGTCCGACGAGACCGCGACGAGCATGTACTGCTGCGGCGTCTTGCGGGGGGCGAACAGCTTCTTGAAGCCGGAGTCGAGTGTGGTCTCAAAGGACTGGTTCTGGCAGCCGGGCACCAGCATGAAACCCAGCCCCACCAACACCACACCAGCGAATCGCCGGTTCACACGTCGCTCAATGCGGCTGCCGCGCGCTCCCGACATAGCGCTCCGGTTCGACCAGCTCGACCTGTTCGATTGGCTCATTGAGGAACCTCGATCCCACCTGCCGAAACCGCGCCGGGTTGTCGCTCACGTAGCAACGCATGCTACCCGGGGTGGGGTCCGAACACAAGCCGCCGTGCTCGGTGAGGTGCCGCTGCACGGCCAGCGAGGTCTCGCGGCCGCTGTCCACAATGTGCACGCCGGGGCCCAGGCAAGCGGCGATGGCCTCGCGCAGCAGCGGGTAATGGGTGCAGCCCAGCACGATGACCTGGATCCCCTGGGCACGCAGCGGCCCGAGGTACGTCTCCACCGTGAGCTTGACAATCGGATCGTCGTTGTTGCGGCCTTCCTCGACCAGCGGCACGAAGAGCGGGCAAGGCTGCGCTATCACGGGCTGGTCCGGCGCCAGCGCGCGGATCGCCTTCGGATAGGCGTTGCTGCCAATCGTTGCCTCGGTGCCGATGACCGCCGCCGGCCGGCCTTGCGCCAGCCGCACCGCCGCGCGCGCCCCGGGCTCGACCACGCCGATGACCGGCGGGGGCAGCTCCTTCCGCAGCACGTCGAGCGCGAGCGCGCTGGCCGTGTTGCACGCGGCGACGATCAGCTTGGGGTCGAACTGCAGCAGAAATCCCGCGGTCTCAAGCGCGAACTGCACGACCGTCGGCCGCGATTTGGTCCCATACGGAATGCGGGCCGTGTCGCCGAAGTACACGAGGTGCTCGTGCGGCAGAAGCTGCCGCAGATGACGCACCACCGACAATCCCCCGAGCCCGGAGTCAAACACTGCGATGGGGCTGGTACTCATGCAGTCCTCCTTGACCGCCTCTCGGACACTGCAACTCTCAGAATACGCGGAACCAGCCAGCCCGGCCAGTGCCTTCGGCGAGCCGCCCCCTTCAATCCGGCACCACCCACCGCCGCACCAGCCGCGAAAAGACGATCGCCGCTGCCGTCCCGACCAGCATCAGTCCGCCGGCCACCAGCAGCACGTGCGGCTGCTCCTCCCACGCGACGACGACATTGTCGCGATAAGCCGCGGCGATGCGCTGTGCCGGCCGGTGCCACCAGAGCGCCACGAGAAACCCCAGCGCCAGCCAGGGCCCGAACGGGATCATGACGGTGCTCTTCAACAGCAGGCCGAGCAGCCAGCCAGCCAGCGCAATGCCGATCGAAAAGAGCAGGCCGAGCAGTGCGATATCCCAGCCCCCCGCCGCGCCCGCCGCCGCCAGGATGTAGATATCGCCGACACCGAACGCCTCGCGCCCAAAAACCAGCGTGAAGACGATCCGCAGCACCCAACCCGCGGCGGCCCCGATGATGGCCCCGTGAACGGCCGTCAGCGCTCCGCCCAGCGGCACGAAGTCTCCCCCCGGCGACCACCCCACGAACCGCCGCCACGCCTCGCCAAACGCGGGCCAGCCGCCGACCGCGCCAAGCGCCAACGCCCCCGCCACGAGCGCCGGAGCCAGCCAGGCCAACTCTTTCAACGCCGTCAGGCGCGCCTGCGGCTGCTCCTCCTCGATCGCGGCGTGAATCTCCGCATCCGCCGACCGCCGCTGACCGCCAACCACCACCACAACGGCGAACGCCGCCAGCAGGGCCGCAGCCACCGGTGGCCGAGCCGCGGAAACTTCGGTATGCAGCGCCGGGTAGACGAACCATGCCGCCAGCAGCACGAGCACCAGCACGCTGAACCGGCCCGCAATGCCGGCGGTCGGCGCCTCCGCGGCGGACAGCGGGCTCTCGGCGGATTCAGCCGCGCCGCCCTCCTCCGGCGCCGGTACCCGCCACACCGTGAGCCAGAGCATGACGCCGCTGGCCAGGAAGGCAGCGAGGGCGGCGGCGGCCGTCGGCGTGCCGGCGTGCGGGACGATGGACTCTGCGCGCGGCCACAGGGCCCGCAGCACGATGGCCGCCACCACGACGGCGTTCGTCACCCGCACATCCACTGAATAGGAAACGATGTCCATCGCCGCGCAGACGACCAGCCCCGCCACGAGCACCAGCCACGCCAGCAGCAGCGGCACATCCTGGGGCACTTGGAGGGCCATTGGTGTGGCCGGCGTCTGTGCAACAAAGATCAGATGGTAGACCAGCACGAACGCCAGGCCGGTCAGCCCCTCGACCAGCGGGTACTGCACCGAGATGCGCTGCCGGCAGTTTCGGCAGCGCCCGCCCAGCAGCAGCCAGCTCACCAATGGAATGTTGTCGTACCACGCAATGCCGACGCGACAGCGCGGACAGAATGAGCGTGGCGGGTTCGCGATCGACAGGCCGTGTGGCAGCCGATAGACGACCACATTTAGAAAGCTGCCCACGCACAGGCCCAACAGCCAGACGAAGATTTCGCAGACCACGTGCAGCATCACGACACTTCCGAGGTCACGACCCGCAGAACGGTCTCGACCACGCGCTCCAGGGGCAGTTCCTCTGTAGATACAACGTGGTCGGCGAGCGCAGCGTACAGCGGCTGGCGCGCGGACAGCAAGCGCCGCACCTCGCCCACGCCGGCCGCGTCCGTCAGCGCCGGCCGCCGGGTCGCCGTGCCCGGATCGGCCTGCGTACGCCGGTGCAATTCCTCAGCCGGGGCCGTGAGCCAGACGCACACGCCGGCGGCCCGCAGTGAGGCACAATTTTCCGGGTTCAAGACCGCCCCACCGCCGACACTCAGCACCTGTCGCGTGCCGCGCGCAACATCCTTTATTACCGCAGTCTCGAGGGCGCGAAACGCCGGCTCGCCGTCCTGTGCGAAGATCTCAGCAATGGTCCGCCGCGTCTGCGCCTCGACGCGCTCGTCCGTATCGACGAACTCCCAGCCGAGGCGCGCCGCCAGCGCGCGGCCGACGCTGCTCTTGCCGCTGCCGCGCAGCCCGATCAGGATGACGTTTCGGGCAGCCATCACGCTACTTCATTCTACCGCTCGCCAGGTTCGCTCCCGCAGCCACTCAGCATTTCTCCCACGCAGGTGCTGCGGGCATCTTGCCCGTTGCTCCGACGGGCGGGACGCCCGTACCACCCCTCTTGTGGGCCACTCTCAATGAAGCATTACACCCGCAATTCCGCTGCGCGCGTCGCCCGCGCGCGATGCCGCTTCAGGAGCGGCTGTACGGTGTGCGCCAGGAATTCCCGTGTTTGCTGCGGGGCCAAGCCAACGTACCGCCGGGCCTCCAGCACCCGCGCCCACTTCACGCGGGCGAACGCGGGATCGCCCTGCAGGCGCTCGATCAGATCGTTCGGCCGGCCATGCTGCTTGACCTGCCGGGCGGCCGCCTGCGCGTGCCGGCGGATCCGCTCATGCAATACCTGGCGGTCGCCGCCGCGGGCCGTCGCCTCCACGAGCATGTCCTCACTGGCGATGAAGGGCAGCTCGGCGGCGAGGCGGGCGGCGATCGTGGCCGGGTACACCACCAGCCCATCGCAGATGTTGTGCAGCAGCAGCGTCAGGGCGTCGGCCGCGAGGAACGCCTCCGGCACAACCAGCCGCTTGTTGCTGGAATCGTCCAGCGTGCGTTCGAGCATCTGGGCCGCGAGCGTCTGCGGCGGCGAAGTCGCGAGACTGAGCAGGTAGCGCGCCAGTCCCGTGGCCCGTTCGCAGCGCATCGGATTGCGCTTGTATGGCATCGCCGAGCTGCCAACCTGGTCCGCTTCGAAGGGCTCCTCGATCTCCTTCAGCATGGCCAGCAGGCGGAGATCGTTGCAGATCTTGTGCGTGCTCGCCGCGAACGACGCCAGCGCGGACACAACCTCCACGTCGATCTTGCGTGAATAGGTCTGCCCGCTTACGGGATAGCAGGCGTCGAAGCCGAGTTGCCGGGCGAACGAGCGTTCGAGCCGCGCCACCTTCGCGGGACTGCCGAGCAGTTTGAGGAACGAAGCCTGCGTGCCGGTCGCCCCGCGCAGCCCGCGGCATTGCAGGCCATCCCGCAGCGCGGCGCAGCGCTCCACATCCGCCACGAGGTCCGCCAGCCACAAGCACGCCCGCTTGCCGACCGTCGTGAGCTGGGCTGGCTGCAAGTGTGTGAAGCCCAGCGTCGGCAGATCGGCATATTCGTCCGCAAACTTCGCCAGTACCGCCACCACACCGACCAGCCGACTGACAATCAGATCAAGCGCCTGCCGCATGAGCAGCAGGTCCGCGTTATCCACGATATCCATGCTCGTGGCGCCGAGGTGAATGATGCCGCGTGCGACCGGGGCCGCGTCGCCAAAGGCGTGAATATGCGCCATGACATCGTGCCGCAGCCGGCGCTCATACTGCTGGGCCGCATGAAAATCGATGTCGTCGACAGCCCGCTCCAGCGCCCGGACCTGCTTGGCCGTCACCGGCAGACCCAGCTCGTGCTCTGCCCGCGCCAGCGCAACCCAGATCCGCCGCCACGTCCCGCAGCGCGACTGCGGGCTCCACAGGCGCAGCATCTCCGCCGACGCATAGCGCGCCGCCAGCGGGTGCTCGAAGTCCTCGTGCGGGCCGGACTTCCGGCGCGCGTGCTGCGGATGCGATACCAAGTGCGGCTTGCGGCGGATCGGCGGCATGGCGGTCAATCCTCCAGGGCGTGGCGCACGTCATTGAGCAGATCGTCGGTCGATTCCAGACCAGCGTGCAGACGGATGATCCAGGCGGGCTCCCCGGCGTTGGCGGCGAACAGCGTGCTGCTCAGTCCGCCCACCACCAGGCTTTCATACCCGCCCCAACTGCACCCGATGCTGAAGATGCGCAGGCGGTTCATGAACCGGTGCGCGGCGGCCTGCGACTGGTCGCGCAGGGCGAAGCTGAACAGCCCGGAGTAGCCGCGCATCTGGCGTCGTCCGACGGCGTAGTTCGCGTACGACTCCAGGCCGGGGTGATAGACGCGTTGCACCGCCGGGTGCGCCGCCAGCATCCGCGCCAGCGCCAGCCCGCTGCGCTGGTGCTGCTCCATGCGGACGGCTAGCGTGCGCAGCCCGCGGACCAGCAGCCACGCCGCAAACGGGTCGATCGACGCACCGAGATTCTCCGCCTCGCAGCACAGCTTGCGGCCCAGCGCGTCGTCGCGTCCCACTACCACCCCGCCCAGCGTGTCGCTGTGCCCACCGATGAACTTGGTCGCGCTGTGCACCACGAGGTCGACACCGAGATCGAGCGGGCACTGGAAATACGGCGTGGACCACGAGTTGTCCAGCATCGTCAGAATGCCGCGCTGCCGGGCCGCCGCCACGATCGGCGCCAGATCGATTACGTCGAAGCGCCCCGTCGTCGGGCTCTCGAGATAGATCAACTGCGTCTCGTCGCGCAGGGCCGCCGCGAAGTCGTCCGGGTTCGTGCCGGGCACGAACGTCACCGACACGTTGAAGCGGCTGAGGTACTCGGCCAGATAACGGCGCGTCGGCTGGTAGCAGTCAGACACGACCACAACGTGAGCGTCGGTTGTCAGGCGCAGATTGATCGCCGCGGTGATCGCGCCCATGCCCGACGCGAACGCCCGCGCCCAGTTCCCATGCTCCAGCCGCGCCAGCTTCGCCTCGAACACCGCCGTCGTCGGGTTGCTGCGGCGCGTGTAGTCATAGAACGGCGTGTCCGGCTGATCACGCCGGTCGAACGACTCCGCGTCGGGATACACGAACGTCGAAGTCTGGTAGATCGGCGGCGACGCCGCGCCGCGCTGGTCCGGCCGCGGCTCGCCGAAATGGGCACACAACGTCTCGAATCCCCCTGCCGCGCGCGGGTCGCGCTCCTGGTCACTCGCACTCAAGCACTACACTCCTTGTCGCCCCACCGGGGCCTGCCAAGACATTCCCCGTTTTGCACCCGGGGGTCAAGCCGGCCGGGTTGCGGCGGCGGAGAAGTAATCCACGTGCGGCAGCAACTCGGCAGCGCGATGAAACACGATCTCGTTGAATCCAAGCCGCCGACACGTCGTCGCCGCCCGCTGCGGCCACGAGCGGATCGCCGCGATCCGCCGGTAGTCGCCGCCCAGGTCACGGCGCAAGCGGTGCAGCAGCGGCGGCACCGGGAAGTCCGTGCCGAACAGCAGCTTCGCGTGCAGATTCTGCCGCCGCGCCAATCGCCGGAGGTAACCCACCTTGGTCCAAGTGGTGAGGGCCGCGATGTCCGCATACAGCGGCGCGTCGGCAAACTCGCCCGCGAGCGCCGCCAGTAATGCCCGGTGCGAGTCACGATCACCCCACGGCTGTACCGGTGTCGCCGCGTGAGCGACGATCGTACAAGGCATCTCACCCGTCCGACGGAAGCTGCGCAGCGTGTCCAACAGGGGGCCGATGCCGCGATATGCGGGCCGCTGCGTTTTGAGCGTGAACTCCTCGTTGTAATGCACCAGCACCGGCAGGCCGAGGGCCGCACAGCGCCGTAGCACCGCCACGCTACGCGGGTCGGTCACATCGATGTTGTGATGCAGTGGCAGCCACTTCAGCAGGCTGGCCCCCGCCGCGAAGACCTCTTCCACGCACGCGACCGCGTTCGGTCGGTACGGGTGTACGGACGCCCCGAACAGGAAGCGGTCGGGATGCCGCCGACATACGTCCCGAATCAGGCTGTTCGACGTGTAGATGTCACTCCCGAATGTATCGCCAGGGCCCGGCAGCGGCACGCAGCGCCCGTCATCGTCGTGCACCGCATCGAACGCGAGCAACACGAACCGCTCAATCGGCCCCGGCGACTGGAGCTGCTCCGCGTACTCCGCCGCCAGGCGCCGGTCCGCCGCGGCGTCGTCCGTCGGGAACCGCAGCAGCCGCCGTGCCAGCCGCCACGGGACGCGGTGCAGCGCCCGCGGCGACACGCACGAATCGTAGTCGGTCGGCCGCGCCGGCGTACCGGCAGTCACCGGTTCGAAGCTGAACCGCTCGGCCACGACGGGCCGCAGCCGGAGAAAGGTGTAATGACAATGCACGTCAATGATCATGGCGCTGGCCGCGCGGCTCGTCGTCCGCGGACGACTCAGGCCCCTCGCACTCGGCCCAGGCTGCGAGATCGTCCGCCAGATTCATGGGCGCTTCATGGCGCGCGTGTGGCGTAGCGTATTCATGGCGCTGGCCGCGCGTCCAGCGCAATAGGACGATGGTCACGACCAGCCCAACGACGATCGCGCCCACAAGCCAGCGCCAATCAAGCGCACCGGCGGCGACACGCGGCGCCGCGCGTTCGATCGATGTCGGCCCGGGCGCGATGATCAGCGCCGCCTGTTGCACACGCCCGGACGCGCCGTGATACGAGCGGGTCATGACGAAGTAGCCAGTCACCCGCAGCGCCGCCCCGAGCGGTATGTCCGCCGCGTTCTCGGTCAGGATCAGCGTGCAGGTCAGCGGCTGGTCGGTGCGCTGCAGCTCAAGCTGCCAGAGCTGGCCAAGCTCGGGCCGCGCCGGCAACGTGTACGGCGCCTTGTTCCGTCCGACAACGCCGGTGACGGTGACGGGCCGGCCGCGAAACTCGCCGGGGCGCTCGAGCAGGTCGCGCCAATCCGACACATCGAGCGGCCTCTGGGTCGTGCCGGGCGAACGCGGGCTGCGCTTCACGAAATCCAGCACGGCGTAAAACCCAGGCTGGTCGAAGTTGAACGCGAAATCCTGCGTGGCACCGAGAGCCGTGCGTACATCGGCGGGCAGCTCCCACTCGGCAGGCAACGTCGCAGGCGTTGGAGTCTGCCCGGCTGCATGCGCTGCCAGCGCCCCTACAACCATGGCACCCAGCAGCCCGGCTAGTAGTCGGCGTCCTGCTCCCATGGAAAGCTCGGTTGAGACGTCGCGGGGGCGGTCACGGGGGCCTCGGCGTCGCCCAGCGGTTGCATCTCGGCCGGCGCGAACGTCATCCGCAATTCTCCCTCCTCGGGGAAGACGAGAATGGCAATCCGGTCCTCGTCGGCACGGCGAAGCGCCACCTTGTGCTCCGGCAGAAAATCGACCTGGCTGATCACGAGATACGTCGGCTGGGGCACGTGCGCCGCGTCGATTTCCTTGATCTCCTGAATCGTCAGCGAGCGCAGCGAGTTCAGTACGCGCTCGAAACGGGCCCGGCTCTCCGGGTCGGTCGCCCGCGACACCAGTCGCCGATAGCCCGCGTAGTCGCCGGCCAGCGACGTCTCCATGAACTGCCGCAGGAACGCCACCACGTCCGGATAGTCCCGCTCCAGCCCGGCGGCAAAGTAATACTCCGGCTTCGGCGATGTCGGTTCCACCGCGGCCGGCGCCGGCGCGCTGCTCGGACGCTTCCCGGAAGGCGACCCCCGATCGCACGCCGTCACCCCGCACACGACGGCGATGGCCGTCAGGCTCAGAACACGCCACCAAGTGCTTCGAGGCATACCACGCTACTCCCACGCTGTGGACTGTAGCCTCATGCTAGCTCAAGCGCCGTGATTTGGCGAACGGTCGGGGCTAGGGCTGGCCGCGCCGGGCGAAGCGCACCGCCTGTTTCAGCGCGGTGAGGGCATCGCGTGGCGCCTCATCGGCCTGCTCGAAGTCGAACCACCGCACGCCGTGGCGGACGCCCTCCGCGACGGTCCGCACGAGGTCAGCCGGCTCGTCAAACAGCGGCTGCCAGACAGCGAGCGACAGGCCGTCGTCGGCCTGGACGGGCGCGAGGCCCTCTTCCGCGCGCTGCGTCCGCCGCACGACACGCAGCAGCGGACGAACGCCGACGCGGTCCCGGTACGGAAACGGCTCGTCGGCGGGAAACACGACTTGCAGCAACGGGTCGGTCTGCGCGAGGCGTGCGAGCCAGTCGCCGCAATCCGCCACCCGGACCGCCAGGTAATCAGCGACCAGCGGGTCATCTTCGGTCAGGGCCGGCGTCCCCGCGAGCGCGCGTTCGACCTGGACGCGCACACTGCGCGCCGCCTGGTCGGGAGCGACCCCGGCGCGGGCGGCAACCTGCCGGCAGGCGGAGCAGAAGCACGTGTCCACCAGGCGGCGCGCGGCCGGCTGCCAGCGCAGCGGACGAGGGAGCGCGCGATCCATCGGCAGATCGGGCACCCAGTCGGCCAGCTCCCAGGCAGCCGGTTCGTAGCGGTGCAGATCGTCCAGCGTTGCCCGGACCAGCTCGCGCAGGTCAGGCTGCGAGGCACAGCCACCCGCCGCGGTGACTTCCTGCCCCCAGGCGTTCCGCTGCAGCAGGTGGCTCGCCTGTTCCAGCAGCACCGCCGCGCCGCGCAGGTCGAGCCGCATGACGAGCTTCAGGTTCAGGCGCTGCGCATGCTCACGCAGCCGGCCCAGCACGTCCGCCCCCGCAAACCACGACGCCCGCACCGGCCGGATGCCCACCGCCGCATACGCCTTGGCCGCGTGGGGGAAATGCCAGCCGCCGGCCGTCTCGAAGTGCGGCTGCTCCGGCGCGGTCCCCACGCGAAAGTGCGTCTGCGGTCCCGTCACGACCGGCACTGTGACGTGCTCGAGCCCGATCTCGCCCGCGGCGCGCTCCAGCAACGCACCCCGGTCGGCCGCATAACTCCAGAGCGGCAAGACGATCCCGAATTGTGCGGCCATGAACAGCCGAACCTCCGTGACCCCGCGCCTGTGGCACCGCACCCGTGGCACCGGCGTTCCACCAGCCAACGTGTACTCCGAGGCACCGCGGGCCACACCGCCGAGGGTAGCCGATTCCGCCGCCGTCTGCTAGCATCCGCGTCTGAGCAACTCGGGAGTGCGCATCGTGCCGAACGAGTCGGATGATAAGCAGCGGTTCTGCCCGGGTGAGGAACACATCCGGATTTCCGAGGCGATCTGCCTGGGCCGACGTCGGGCCAATTTCCGCAAGTGCCCCGGGTGCCAGTTCAATGACGACGAGCGCGGCCAGACGCCATACTACGCCCCCTCCGGCCCCGCCGGGGTCCGGCCACCCCCGCGCGCCGTTCTGGAAATGGAAAAGCGAGACATGATCGAAAAGGTGTTCAAAGCCTATGACGTGCGCGCCACGGTGCCCGACCCGCTGAACGAGGACGTGGCCTGGCGCATCGGCAACGCGACTGCCCAACTGCTGCGCACGACCCTCACCGGCTACAATCGCAGCGATTCCAAGATGAACACGCTGATCGTCGGCCGCGACATGCGCAAGCACAGCCGCAAGCTGTGCCACGCGTTCATGGAAGGCGCCGCCGCCGTCGGCACCCCCGTCGTCGACATCGGCCTCATCGACACATCGCAAATCTATTTCGCGACGAACTACATGCCCTGCTGCGGCGGTGTGCAGACCACTGCCAGCCACAACCCGGCCAACTATAACGGCTTCAAGATCTGTGGCGCCAAGGGCAAGCCGATCGGCGCCGAGACCGGCCTCAAGGAGATCGAGCGCATCGCCCGCGCAATTTCACGGCACGACGTGCCCGAGACGATCCCCATCCGCACGCTCGACCTGTCGGAGCCCTACCGGAACTACCTCCGCAAGTTCATGCGCACGCCGCGGCCGCTGAAAGTCGTCATCGACGCCTCCAACGGCATGGCCGGCCGCTGGTTCCCGATCATCTTCAACGGCGCGCCGAACCTGACGATCATCCCGCTCAACTTCGATCACGACGGGGAATTCGTGCACCCGCCGAACCCGCTCGTGCCAGCGAACCTCCAGCAGCTCCAGGCCGCCGTGCGCGACAACCACGCCGACTTTGGGGCCTGCTTCGACGGCGACGCCGATCGCTGCGTGTTCGTCGACGGCGACGCTCACATGGTGCGTCCGGACCTGGTCACCGCCCTGCTCGCTGTCGAATACCTGCGCGAACGCCCCGGCTCCACCGTGGTCTACGATCTGCGCTCCAGCCGAGTCGTGCCGGAAGTGATCCAGAAGTCCGGCGGCACGCCCCGCCGCGAGCGCGTCGGCCACGTGTTCATGAAGCGCAGCTTGGCCGAGACCAACGCCGTGTTCGGCGGCGAGCTCAGTGGCCACTTTTACTTCCGCGATTTCTTCTTCTGCGACTCGGGCATGATGGCCTTCATCGCCCTCGTGAACGTCCTCACCCGCAGCGGCAAGTCGCTGGCCGAGCTGATCGAGCCGCTCAACATCTACGCCAGCAGCGGCGAACGCAACTTCGAAAACGACGACAAGGACGGCACGCTGCGGCGGATCAGCGAGAAATACAAGGACGCCGAGATCGACCACCTCGACGGCGTGACCGTGCAATACAAGGACTGGTGGTTCAACATCCGCGCGTCGAACACCGAACCGCTGCTGCGCCTAAACATGGAAGCGGCCAACGACCGCCTGCTGGAGGACAAGCTCGCCGAACTGACGCCGCTGCTCGGCAAGGCGGTGGCACACTAATGGCCCGCGCGACCGCGGCATTGCACGCGGGCTTCTTCCATGACGTGCTGCCCAGCGGCGTCGAATTCGGCGCCGACGTACTCCCCCAGCGCAACACCGTCGCCCTCTGCTTCCGCATGCTGTCCGGCGTCATCGATGAGCCGGCCGAGTTGGCCGGCATCGGCGCGGCGGTCGAACGCACCCTTTCCAAGGGCACGCGCAAGTATGACGGCCAGGCGCTGGCGGACGCTTTCGATCAGCGCGGGGCGCAATGGGCATCCGTCAGCGGCCGGCAGTCCATGCTGGTGCGTGTGCTCTGCCTGCCGGAATTCGTCCCGGACATCGTCGAGCTCGTCGCGGAGCTGCTCCGGCATCCGACCTTCCCCGACGAGGCCTGCCGCGTAGCGGTCGAGCTCGCGCAGCAGGAATTGCGGCAGATGGAGGACGAGCCGCAGGAGCTGCTGCGCGATATGATCCAGCGATTGACGTACGGGCCGGTGTTCGGTCGGCACACGGATGGCACGCTCGAGTCGTTGCCGCGCGTGACGCCGGAGGCGATGCGCGCCCATTGGCAGCGCGTCTATCACGCCGGGCGGCTCCAGGTGGCGGCGGCGGGGCCAATTCAGGCGCAGCAACTCGCCCGGCAGGTGGACCAGTGCTTCGCGGGTTTCGGCTCCGCGGACCTGGCTGGCCGCGCGCCGGCGGATTTCGAGTTCAAGCCCGCGCGCGAGCATCGACACAAGGAGCTCGAGCAGCAGTACATCGGCATCACCCTGCCGGGGCTCCCGCGCGACGCGGAGGAATTCGCGGTCGAGCAGGTCCTGCTGGGCGTGCTGGCCGGCGGCATGAGCGGTCGGCTCTTCACGGAGGTGCGCGAGAAGCAGGGCCTGGTCTACTGGGTCGGCGCCTGGCACGAGCAGCCGCGCGGCAAGGGCGTGCTGCACCTCGGCGCCAGCACCACGCCCGAACGCTGCCACCAGACCTTCGACACGCTGCTGCGCGAGCTGCGGCGCGTCGGCGAGGACCTCGACACCATCGAGACCGAACGCGCCCGCGACAGCCTGATCGCCCAGTACGAGACCGAGGACGACCTGACGCGCGCCCGCGTCGGTGACTTGAGCGATGACCTGTTTCACTTTGGCCGGCCGGTCGGGCGCGAGGCCCGATTGGCGGCGCTGCGGGCCGTGAATGTCGCGCAGGTCCGCGCGTATGCCCGCGGGCTGCCGCTGGATCAACTATGCGTCGCGACCCTGGGGCCGCGCGCTCTAGCGTGAGAGGAATGCACCCATGGCTAATCGACCTTTGAACGTCGGCCTGATCGGCGGCGGCGCCGGGGCCTTCATCGTCCACCCCCACCAGCGCGCGATTCACTTCGACGGCACACGCCGCGTCGTCGCCGCCGCACTGCACCCCGATCCGAAGATCGCCCTGCGCGAGGCCGAGAACTGGCCGTACCCGCTGCGCGGCTATCCCAGCTATGACGAGCTGATCTCCACCGAGGCGCGCAAGCCGCTCGGCGAGCGGATCGACTACGCCCTGATCGTCACGCCGAACTTCGTCCACTTCGACCCCGCCATGAAGTGCCTCGCCGCCGGCATCCCGGTGTTCTGCGAGAAGCCGCTGACCGTCACGCTGGACGAGGCGGACAAGCTCGTTGCCGCCGTGAAGCAGCACAAAATCCCGTTCGGCGTCGCCCACACGTACCTCGGCCATTGGACCAGCCGCCTCGCGCGGTTCATCGTTCGCAGCGGGCTGCTCGGCGAGGTCCGCTGGGTGGACGCGTACTACCTCCAGGGCTGGCTCGCCGGCCGCGCCGAGGACCAGGGCGTCATGCAGGCCGAGTGGCGCGTCGATCCGAAGCGCGCCGGGGCCAGTTGCTGCGGCGGTGACATCGGCACGCACGCGCTCATGCAACTGCGGTACGTCACCGGGCTCGATGTAAAGCGGCTCAGCGCCCGGCTGGAAACATTCGTCGCCGGCCGCAAGCTCGATGACCACTTCACGGCGTATTGCGAACTCAGCAACGGCGGTCGCGCCATGGTCCGCGCGTCGCAGATCGCCATTGGCCATAAGAACGACCTTGGCATCGAAGTGAACGGCACGAAGGGCTCGCTCGTGTGGGGGCAGGAGGAGCCGGAGCAGCTCATCATCCGCCTGCCGAACCAGCCGGACCGCGTGTACTGGCGCGGGGCCGTGGCGGCGAATGACGGGTTCCTGAAGGACCTGCCGGCGGACCTGATGGCGGAGCCGAACATTCCGTCGGGGCATCCGGAGGCGTTCCACGACGCGTTCGCCCGGCTGCACCGGTGCTTCGAGCAGGACGTGCGGGCGTACCAGGACAAGCGGCCGTTCAATTGTGACGGCAGCAAGTACGCGAACGTCGCGGATGGCCGGATGGGCATCGCGTTCATCGAGGCGGCAGTGAAGAGCCACGAGAAGGACGGGGCCTGGGTGAATCTGTAGTAGAGCCGACGCCTGAGCCGTCAGCTGTAGGGTGGGCATCGCCCACCGGATCGGAGCCCCGAGCGCCAGCGAGTGGGGCCGCGCTGCGTGGTCCAAGCGGTTTCTTTTTTGCGCGGCCTAATTGGCACCCTTCGTTATTGGGACATTGAAGCTGTCAGCGGTCGGCAGTCAGCGTTCAGCCGGAGGGGGATTCGCGCCGCCGGAGCTGTCAGCGAGAGAAACGGCGTAACAAGGTCCACAAGTAACAAAGTGACAATGTGAGCGGCAGCGGCGCAGCGTGCGGGCACGTGGGACATACAACCCTCCATTGACAAGATAGCCGCAGAAGGCGCGGAGGGCGCGGAGGGCGCGGAGAATACCGGGATTGCTGGATTCTGGCGGGGAAAGCGGTGATAAGGTGATAACGTGACAAAGGGCGTGGGAGGTGGGGACGGGGCGCTGTGCGTGGGAACGTGGGAAGGTGGGCACGTGGGAACAGGCGGTGGCGCGTGGTCCGCGCCGGGAACGGGAGTGAGCGAACGCGTCGAGCGCCGCGGCGACTACTCGACCCGGCGGTTAGAATGCGCAACATGGCCGGGCGGATCAGGTGGCGACGCGTACTCAAGTGGCTGTGCACGGGCGGCTGTGTGCTGATTCTGGCCCTATGGACCGCCAGCGTTGCCGCGCCATTCTCGTACAGCTTTGGCTATCGGGCGCTGGTTGTGTGGGGGGGCAAACTCGTGCTCACCTGGTATGCTACCTCCATACACTCCGTCGGGTGGCAATTCGGCCTTCGCGGTCTCCCGTGGAACGACATCACGTCATACGGGTTCGTCTGGCCCCAACTCGACCCCGATCTGACGCGTACCTACGTCGTGATTCCGCTTTGGTTGCTCCTGCTCACGGCGCTAGTCCTGAGCGCGTTCCTCTGGTTTCGCGACCGCCGCCGCGTGCCGGTCGGGCACTGCCGCAAGTGTGGCTACGACCTTACCGGTAACGTCAGTGGGCGGTGCCCGGAGTGCGGGGCGGCGACCGGCATCGGTACGGCGGAGTGAAATCACCTGCGATGGCGAAACGTGGCCGCCAAAACGGGAGTGCGATACTCTGGATGGCGCGGACGATGGTCGTCATCGTGCTCGCCGCCTGGGCGTTTTCATGGAGCTGGGTCATCGGGTACGGTGATACGGGCGCCTGGTGTGCGCTCGGGCATGGGCGCGTCACAGTCGTTCATCATCGGCACCCGGGCGAGCCGAGCGTCGGGTTCTGCGCCTGGCTACGGCCAATCGGACCGACATGGGAAGCGGCGGCGAAGCGGAATGATCCCGACGCCACACCCTGGCGACGCATGGGCCTGACGCTTCCGGGCATGGACTGGTACGCTTTCGACGTGCCACTCTGGTTGCTCTTGCTGTTCTTCGCAGCGGCGGCCTGGGCACTAAAACCCAAACGGATCGTGCCGGGGCACTGCACGGGCTGCGGGTATGACCTGACGGGCAACGTCAGCGGGCGGTGTCCGGAGTGCGGGACGGCGACTCCGACTGTGCCGGATGATGCGAAGCCGACGGCCTGAATCACATGACGCGGGGCGACGCTCCAGAGGTTCGCTCACTGCCGTTCGCGACTCGGACCACGCGGCGTCCGTGCCCACGTTCCCATCATCCCACGCACCGAATTGCGCTGTGCGAGACCCGCTCGCGGGCGCTCGGGGTTCTGGTCGGTGGGCGATGCCCACCCTACGGCCCTCGCTGGCGCTTCGGGCTCGGATTGGAAATGAACTCGCTGCACGCGGTCCGGCGTTGCCGCCTACGCCAGGTTTGCCTTGTACCACTCGATCGACCGCCGCAGACCGTCGGAGAAGAAGACCTGCGGCTCATAGCCGATCACGCGCTTGGCCGCGTCCAGGGCGGCGAGACTGTGGCGGACGTCGCCGCGGCGCGGTTCGCGGTACTCCGGCGCCAGGTTGGTGCCGAGCAGCTTGTTGATGTCCGCGACGATCTGGTTGAGCGTCGTGCTCTGGCCGCAGGCGATGTTCATCACTTCGCCATGCACTTCGGGTGCTTCCGACGCCAGCAGGTTGGCGTGCACCACGTTGGCCACGAAACAGAAGTCGCGCGATTGCTCGCCGTCGCCGAAGATGATCGGCCGCTCGCCGCGCAGCATGCGCGACACGAAGGCCGGAATCACCGCGGCGTAGTCGCCCTTAGGATCCTGCCGCGGGCCGAAGACGTTGAAATAGCGCAGGCAAGCCGTCTGCAGGCCATACACGTGCGACCAGCACGCGCAGTAGTGCTCCGCCGCGAGCTTGCTGACAGCATAGGGGCTCAGCGGCGCTGGGCGCATGGTCTCGATCTTGGGCATGGTCGGCGTGTCGCCGTACGCACTGCTGCTCGCCGAATAGACGAACCGGCGGGCGCCGGCGTCACGGGCCGCGATCAGCAGGTTCAGCGTGCCGGTGACGTTGATCTCGTTGGCCGGCCGCGGATGCTCGACGCTGCGCGGCACACTGGCGCGCGCGGCCAGATGGAAGACCACTTCCACGTCGCGCATGGCGCGCTCCACCGTCGGCACGTCGCAGATGTCACCTTCGAGCAGCTCGATCTGCCCGGCGATCTCCGCCAGGTTGGCGCGTTTGCCCGTGCTGAGATTGTCCAGCACGCGCACCTGCCGCCCGCGCTCCAGCAGCGCACGGACGATGTGACTGCCGATGAACCCCGCGCCGCCCGTCACCAAGCACTTGCTCATGGTCTAACCTCTGGCAACCTGAAGAACCGCACCGCCGTGGCGGTCGTCGCCGCCGCCAGCGTCTCAAAGTCCACGCCGCGCAACTCGGCCAGCCGTCGCGCCGTGTGCACCAGCAGCGCCGGCTCGTTGGGCCGCACCTTGCGCAGCGGCTCCGGCGACAGGTACGGCGCGTCGGTCTCAAGCATCAACCGCTCCAGCGGCACATAACTCGCCGCTTCCCGGATCGTGTTCGCGTTCTTGAATGTAACCACTCCAGTGAAGGAGAAGTGGCCGCCCAGGTCCAGCGCCCGCCGCGCGATGTCCGTGCCCGCCGAGAAGCAGTGCCAGACGACGCGGTCCGCCAATTGCGGATGGCCGGCGAGGATCTCGCACACGCGGGCCTCGGATTCGCGGGCATGAATGACGATCGGAAGCTGCAGCGCAACCGCCAGGGCGAGGTGGGCCTCGAAGACCTCCTCCTGGCGCGCCCGCGGCGCAAAGTCGTAGTGCCAGTCCAGACCGGTCTCACCTACTCCGACGATGCGCGCGCATACGTCCGCGGGCAATCGCGCGCCGCGTAACAGATTCGTCAGAGCGGTCCAGGAATCCGCATCGCACCGACCGGCTTCGTGCGGATGAATGCCCGCCACGAGGTACAACGCCGGCCGGTTCGCAAGCAAAACCGCTGCCGCCTGTGCGTCGGCCACGTTGACCCCGACCAGGATCAGCCGCTTGACCCCCGCCTCCGCCGCCCGCGCGAGCACCACGTCGACCTGCTCGACCAAGCCGGGACTCGTCAGATGGCAGTGCGTGTCAATCAGCATACGGGTCCGTTACCGGCGCGGAGGGCCCGACTTCACGCGCGGAGCGCCCACGGCCGACCGCCATACGTCTGTATCGGCCGGTCGGTCACTCCGCGTTCGCGACCTGCTCCTTGATCCGGTCGATCGCGCTCTTGATCTCGATGATCTCGCGGGCGATCGCGGCATCCCCCGACTTCGAGCCCATGGTGTTGGCTTCGCGGAGCATTTCCTGCGCGATGAACTCGAGCTTGCGCCCCGCCGGCTCCGGCGCCGTCATGAGCGTCTCGAACTGGCCGAGGTGAGCCGCCAGCCGGCTCAGCTCCTCGCTGATGTCGCTGCGTTCGGCGTAGATGGAAACCTCTTTGAGCAGGTCCTCTTCCGCCAGTCTTACGTTCGTATCGGCGATGAGTTCGGCGATCCGCGCCATGAGACGGTCGCGATACTCGGCGACGACGACCGGCGCCCGCTCGCGAATCACGTCCAGGCAGCGCGCGATCACCGCGCAGTGCGTTGCGAGGTCGGTGCTGAGCGTCGCGCCCTCGCGCGCCCGCATCGCGATCATCCTCTCCAGCGCCTGCTCCGTCAGGCGCGACAGTACGGTCCAGCGCTGCTCGCGCTCGGCATCCGTCAGCTCACGCACCTGGCACACACCCGGCAACGCCAGCAGCGTCGCGAGGTCGATCGTCACACGCGGATCGTCCCCCACCGCACCGCGCAACTGCGCCACATAGGCCTGCACGACGGCGGTGTTCAGTTCCGGCGCCGCCTGCGGTCCGATGCTGCGTACGTGCAGCCGCAGCGTGACGCTGCCGCGCGTGATGCGCTGCCGCAGGAGCCGCTCCACGTCCGCCTCGAGAAACGAGAAGTCATCCGGCAGGTGGATCGCCGTCTTCAAGTAGCGTTGGTTGAAGCTCCGCAGCTCGATTTGGTAGACCTGACCGGCTTCTTCGAGCAGCGCCTCCCCAAAACCCGTCATCGAATGAATCATCGGCAGGGCTCCGGCGGCCCAGCCATCCCGGGCCGTTCTCCGCACACGCCGCACGCCCCAAACCCATCCGCCCGCGGCGTCAGCTCATGCCCCGTCCAGGCCGGCGGTCAGGCGCAGGGCAGCCAGTTTTCCGCGGCCGGCGACCACGACGATCCACCCGCGGGTTGCTCCGCCGGCGTACTCGGCGCCGGACTCGGAGCCGGCGCCGGTGTCTCGGGAGCCGGGGCAGGCGTCACCGGAGGCGGGGTCGGTGGCGGCGCGCTCGACTCCGGTACGGGCGTTACGGGCGTCGGAATCGGGACCGGCGTGATCGGCGCTGGCGCCTGTTCGGCGGGTGGCGGCATGGGCGGCGGTGTATTCAGGCCCGGCCCGACATCGATGAACACGTAGTTGAGAATGACCGTGAACGTCAGCAGCAAGGCAGCGCCGACGATCGTCACCCAGGTGAGAATGTCGCCTGTCTTCGCGCCGAAAGCGGTCGATCCGCCGGTCCCGCCGAACGCACCCGCCAGCCCCACGCCCTTGCCGCGCTGCAGGAGGATCACAATCATCAGCAGGATCGCCAGGACGGCGAAGAAGAACGCCAGGATCGTGTGATACCACTCCATCCCGAGAATCATCAGCTTGCCTCGATTCCAGCCGCTACTTACGGGCGGTCACACGCACTCGCGCCCGGTCCGCGCGAACCTGAGCCCCGTAGTATAAGTCTTCTACACGCCGGTGGCCAGCGCGGCCCGGACGATTCCGACGAACGAATCGGCCTTCAAACTCGCGCCGCCCACCAGCCCGCCATCGACATCGGGTTGCTTCAGCAACTCGCCGGCGTTCTCCGGCTTCATGCTCCCGCCGTACAGGATCCGGACCGTATCGGCCACCGGACCGACAAGTTCGCGCAAACGGGTTCGCAGTTGTGCGTGGGCCTCCTGGGCTTGCTCGGGCGTCGCATTCTGACCGGTGCCGATAGCCCACACCGGCTCGTAGGCGATCACCAAATCATCCGCGGTCTTGAGGGTCACGCCGACCAGGCCGGCGGTGAGCTGGAACATGAGGACTTCAAAGGTCTTGCCGGCCTTCCGTTCGGCGAGCGTTTCTCCGACACACAGGATGGGCGTGAGTCCGGTCCGGCGAGCCGCCTTCAGTTTCAGGTTGATCATCCAATCGTCTTCGAGGTGCCCGATAGTATGTCGGCGTTCTGAATGTCCGATAATTACATACTTGGCGCCGGTCTCTGCGATCATCGCACCGCTGAGTTCGCCCGTGAACGCCCCCTCGGGCTCATGGTAGATATCCTGCGCGCCCAGGCGTATCGAGCTGCCGCGGAGTGCATCCGCCAAGGGATACAGATAAACGGCCGGCGGACACACCGCGACTTCGACGCGTTCGCCGACCTCCGCTGCGTCCAGGCCCGCGCGGATCGCCGCCACGAGATCGAGACCCCACGCCAGATTCAAGTTCATCTTCCAATTACCGGCCACGAGTGGTCGCCGCATGATAATCGCCTCCGGGACGTTCGAATGTAACATCCTATAAATAAGCACTTTGCGCGTCAGATCGCGCGCCGCATTGCTGGGGTTCGTAATCTGGCCGTCGGCGGTGACTGTCCGGGAGCCTTTTCGGGCATCGCACGTTCGCCACGTCCCAGTTACTGTACACGCTATTGAACGTCCCAGAACGCCATCCGTCAATCCCACAAGGGTTTGGAACACGGCCGCGGCGGGAGTATAATGCCCAACTTGTGTTTGCCGCGGCGGCAGGGCGGCCGGGTGCGGCACGGGCCACGACAGTATCGGCACCGAATCAGGAGGACCGGTAGGTCTCGGGACGGAGGTACGCTTCGTATGGTGTCTGCTTTCCATGCCCTCACGGGGTTAGCGGGTCTTGTGTGCAGCACGATCCTCACGCTGGGTTTCATCAGCGCGCCCGTAACGGCGTCCCCTGATGATCAATCCGCGCAGGCGGCCGTCGCCGCCGAGGCCGAGCCCGTCGCGTTGGACTCAATAAACGAGGAGGACGAAGGGCTGGGCACCTATGAGGCAGGCGAGCTCCAGGCAACATTGGTCGCCGATGGCCAGAAGTCTTCGAATCGCCCCCGTACGATCCGCCGCGTGCTCCGGGTGACCGCCTATAACGACCGCGGCACGACGGCAGCCGGCACACAGTCCGGAGTCGGCCAGTGTGCGGCGCCGGCCGATGTGCCGTTTGGGTCGACGATCTATATCCCGGCGTTGAAGCGAACGCTAGTCGTCACGGATCGGACCCACCGCCGGTTCCGTCACAACACGGTGGACATCTTCATGCCGGGCAAGCAGCAGTGCCGGAACTTCGGTCGCCAGTACCTCGAATGCGTGATCACGCCGCCCGACGCGCCGGTGAAGTACGGCGAGCTGGCCAAACGCCTCTAACCGAACGATGAGCTAGGCGACGCGCAGGCCGTCGCGTATAATGCCGCCCGGAAGCGAGCGACGGGAGACGGGGCGCGCCAACGTGTGCGCCCCACCGCGGACACACGGATGGCAAGCCGAGCGGTACATTCCTGCGCGCAGCGCGTAGCCACGGAAGCGCTGGCACACGAAGAGCTTAGCGACGCCGAACGCGACCAGGCGGAGCAGCATGTCGCGCAGTGTGCCAGTTGCCGCGCGCTGTACCGGCAATTGACCGTCAACCGCCTCCCGAGAATCCGGAACTACACCATTCTGACCGAACTGGGGCGCGGCGGCTTTGGCATCGTCTACAAGGCCGTCCACCACGGCAAGGGCCGCTGCGAGGCGCTGAAGCTCCTGTTCGGCCGCACCGCACAACGGACCGCGTATTTCGAAAACGAGGTCCGGCTGGTCGCGCAACTACGGCATCCGAACATTGCGACGCTCTACGACGCCAGCCTGCACACCACCCCGTTGTACTACACGATGGAGTTCGTGCAGGGTGAGCACCTCGACGATTACTTCCGGTCCCACGAGGTTTCGCTGGAGGAACGGATCGAGCTCGTCAAGACCGTGGCGATGGCCGTCGGGTACGCCCACCGGCAGGGCGTGATCCACCGCGACCTCAAACCACAGAACATCCTGGTTGATCCGCAGGGGCAGCCCCGGATCGTGGACTTCGGCATCGCCAAGCGGCTGGGGCTGGATGCCAGCCACCCGCCGGCGGGAGACGATCCGCAGCTCCGGGAGGGTGCGCTGGGCACGTTCGGGTATATCGCCCCGGAGCAGCTCGCCGGGCAGGAAGTGGACGCGCGTGCCGACATCTACGGCCTGGGGGCGCTGCTCTTTCACGTTATCACCGGCCAGCCGGCGCGCTTCGCGACCGAGGTCGAGCGCCTGACGGAGATCCTGCACGAGCGGCAAGTCAGCCGGGCTGACGATCTCGCCGCGATCATCGCGTGCTGCGTCCGGCCGGCGCCTGAAGAGCGCTACGCGAACTGCGACGCCCTGGTCGCCGATCTGAACAACTACCTGGCGGGGCGGGTCATCATGGCCCACGCCAACTCAACCCCCGGCTATCGCATCGCGCGGGTCGCCGCCCTGGTCCTGCGCAACTATCCGCGGACCGTGCAGGTCGCGGCGTTGCTGTTTGTCGCCGTGGTGTTGGTGGCCCTCTGTCGCATCCAGGGCGCGGGCGGGTTCGTGCCAGCGGGCGCGGCGGCCACACCGACGGTTCTGGTCGGGTTCACCACGGAAACCCAGGACGCGTTGCAGGGAGGCGCTCTGGGCGCAGAACTGCCCGCGCTGGACCCCGCGAACCCGAAGAGCTATCGCGTGCTGTACGGCCGGGTGCTGGAGAAGCTCGCCGAGGCACACCCCACGGTGGTGGTCTGGGACTATTTTTTCCCCATGTGCCAACCGGAGTTTGATCCAGCATTCACGCGCGGGTTGCGCGCTGTTCAGGCGCCCGTAATCGTCGGTGCCAAGACGATGGACGCGAACGCCGAGCCAGCCCTGTGTCCCGACATTCGCGCTGCGGTGCACGGGTGGGGACTCCTGGCGAGCACGCCGCCGAAACCGGGCGAATCGAACGTGTACCCGGTGCTCGCAGTACAACGCGGGCTCAATCCGCTCATACCGTCGCTGGCGATAGCGGGTTTCGCTGCCGCCCGTCATCCGGATTGCAGTCCGGACGTGCGCGTGGCGGGCAGCCAGCTCGAAGTCCGGTATCGGCGCCGGCAGGTACCGCCGGAGGGGCTGCGATTCCCGTACCGCTCGGATTTCATCCCCTTCATCCAGCGCCAGGAGGTTCTACCCGGGTCCACCGAGCTGGAACCGGGCGACGGGTGCTACTTCGGCGGATTCGGCGCGCGCCGCCTCCCCGAATGGGCCCGGAACGCGATCCGCATGGAGGACGTGCTGACCGGCGACGCGTCGTGGTTGCGGGAGAAATTCGCCGGCCGCGCGGTCCTGATCGGGCAACTGATCCCCGGCATTGATCAACACGAAACCGCGTCGGGCGAAGCGGCCTTCGGGTGTCAGATTCAGGCGATGGTCCTGGCGGACCTGCTCGCGGGTGCGCTGAGCTATCGCTTTGCCCACGAGGAACTGGTCCTGCTGATTCTCTGCGCGTGTGTCGGCGGCGCGCTGCTCGCTGGCCTCGTCCCAGTCCAGCCCGGCCCTTCCCTGCGGCTGTGGATCGGCTTGGCCGCCGCGCTGGTCATGGGGGCCGCCGCGACGGCGATGTTCCTGACGCAGTCGCCAGGGACGCCTGGGATGAACCGGATCGGGCTCGGGATTTGCGCCGCGCTGGCCGGCGCAGGCACCACCCTGATCGTCAAGCTGCTGCACCAGCGTCAGTTGCGGTTGACGCCCGGCATCGTGTGGGTAGCGGACAATACCGGCGCATCGACGACGGTCCTGGCGTCATCGGCGGCGTCCCTCCCGAATGCATAGCTTACGGCTGCTCCCCCTGCCACGAACCGACCGCGGCGATCGCCGGGTCGGTTCATCAATGCCGGTGACTCACCGGGTGCGTGCGCCCCGTGAGTGCGACCGCGAATCTCAAGCTACCCAGCGCGACCCGGTGGACCAGACTACCAGCAGCACCAGGAGTGTCGCCGACACGGCCCACAGGCCCTGAGCGACATAGACGCTCCACTGAACCTCAGTGGCGGTGTAAGAGGGTGGCATGTTGCCTAGCCCTCCACCCCAAGTGTGACGAGTTGGGAAACCAGCGAGATGAACTCGAAAAACCACGAAAAGAACATTACATACCTCTCTTTCGTGCGTTTCTCGCTCCGGAGGGCCTGCCCTCCGCTTCCAATCCCGACCGACGAGACGAATATCTCAATCGTCGGCAGCTCTGAGCTGTGCTGGACCGGCGTATTGATGGCTATCGACCGATTCCACCCCCAGGGCTAAATTAGCTGGGCCCCGAACGAGAGTTTTTTTGCAGCCGCGCAGAATCCGCGCGAGACGTGCCATTTCGGTATCGCTCCCGGACCAATACCCCACCACCAGCCTTGTTGTCGAATATCACCCCCCTGCCGGCGAATACCCGTCCGGCGGGCGTGGCGTCCGAACCGTCCAGGTTCGGGTCGCCGGCTCGTCGGCCGAGCGTGGTAGAATCCCGTCGCAGTTCGCAGGCGACGCAGTACGAGGACCGAGAATGTTTGCCCGCTGGCTTTTTGTCCGACTGCACGCGGCCGAGAAGGCCCTCCGGGACGGGCGGCTCGACGACGCGTACGCCGCGGCGGCCAAGCCGGAGCATCGCGCCGACCCGCGCTGGCAGCAACTGCTCGACGAGCTTGTCAAGCCGCTGGTGGCCCGCGCGCGTCTGGCACGTCAGGGTGGCCGGTACGACGCCGCGCTGGCCGACCTCGACAAGGTCACAGCCCTCGGCCGCGGCGGGCCTGACGTGGACGTCTTGCGGCAGGAAATTGCGGTGGAGCTGCGGCAGCACGTGGAACGGGACGCTGACCGGCGGGCGGCGGCCGGGCGTGTCGCCGAGCACCTGGATGCCGGCCGGCTGGAGACGGGCCGGCTCAACGTGCAGCGTGTGGACGATCCGCGGCAGCGCGCGGAACTGGCCGAAGAGCTGGACATCCGCGTGCAGCGCAGCGCGCAACTGCTCCAGCAGGCAACGGCCGCGCTCGAGCGTGACGACGTGCTGGCCGCCGTACGCTACTGGCACGAGGCCTGTGAACGGCACGGACGCACGCGGGATTCCGATACGTTCGCCGCGCGGCTCGGCGCGGCGTGCCGAAAGGCGATCGAGACGTGGGTGGACGACGGGCGGATGGACTGCCTGGTTGCGGCGCGCAGCGGGCTCGGCGCCTTGTTGCCGATGGAGCCGACGCTGGCTGAGTCCGACCGGGTCGTAGGGTTGTGCATGCGGGCCGTGAGCCAGTTCTCAGCCGCGGACTACGCCGGCCTGCGGCAGACGCTGCTGCGTCTGAAGGCGGCGCGCGGCAGGGTGTCGTGGGTCGAGGGCGCGCTCAAGGCGCTGGCCGGCATCGTGGAAGGCCAGGATGCGCTGCTCGCCTCTCCGCTGGGGCTGTATGTCACGACGGCGGAACCGGCGGCGCGGCGTGCGAGCCCGACCGGCCACACGGACACGGCCGCCGGTGCGATCGCGGCGCCGGACGCGCTGCGGATCGACCGGCCTCTGTTGATGCTGGTGGATGGCGGCGGAAGCTGCCTGCTGGTGCACGAGGACCGTGTCCGCATTGGCCGCGCGGGCAGCTCGATGACGGTGGAAGTGCCGGTGCCGGGCGACCTGCAATCGCACCACGCCGACGTCGTGCGCCATGGCGAGGACTATTTCCTGACGGCGTACGGGCCGGTGGAAGTCAATCATCGGCGGGTGACGCATACGCTGCTGCGGGATGGCGATCGCATCGCGCTGGGCGGGCAGGCGAAGATGGTGTTCTGCAAGCCCAGCGCGAAGAGCGAATCGGCGGTGTTGCGCCTCTCGCACCGCTGCCGGTTGCCGCAGGATGTGGGCGACGTGGTGCTGTTCCGGCAGACCTGCCTGATCGGCCCCACGGAAAGCTGCCACCTGCGCACGCACGACAGCCAGGGCCAGGTCGTGCTGTTCGAGCGGGGCGGCGGGCTGCACGCGCGGCCGACCGCGGAACCGGCCTGGCAGAGCAGCCCGTCGCGGCCGGTGCGCACGGGCGAGACGATGGAGTTCGGTGAGCTGCGTCTGACGGTCAAGCCGTACGAGCTACGGGGCTGGAGCGCGGAAGCCTAGGGACGCGCGATGAGCCGGCCCGGTGCCAGAAGCCGGGTCGAGCGGAGGAAGAGACGTGGCGTACACGTTCAAGCATGGTGATCGGCCGCTGGAAGGCGTCACAGTGCAGCGTGCGATCGGCCGCGGCGGGTTCGGCGAGGTGTATTACGCGCTGGCCGACTCGGGGAAGCAGGTCGCGTTGAAGTACCTGCGCGAGAACCCGGAGATCGAGCTGCGTGGCATCGCCCACGTGATGAACCTGAAAAGCCCGCACCTGATCACGATCTACGATGTGAAGCGAAACCCGGCCGGCGAGCCGTTCGTCATCATGGAATATGTGAGCGGCCCGTCGCTGCGTGAGCTGCTCATGGCGGAGCCGGGGGGGTTCAGCGTCCAGAAGGCCGCGTTCTTCCTGAGTGGGATCGCGAAGGGCCTGAGCTACCTGCATGAGCGCGGCATCGTACACCGCGACCTGAAGCCGGCGAACATATTCTACGACGACGGCTACGTGAAGATCGGCGACTACGGGCTCAGCAAGCACATGTCCGTGTCGCAGCACAGCGGCCAGACGGTCAGCGTCGGCACGGTGCACTACATGGCGCCGGAGATCGGCTCGGGGAGCTACACGAAGGCCATCGATATCTACGCGCTCGGCGTGATCCTGTACGAGATGCTGACCGGGCGGCTGCCCTACAGTGGCGCGAGCATGGCCGAGGTGCTGATGCGGCACTTGCGCGATCGGCCGGACCTCAGCGGCATACCGCAGCCGTTTGCCGGGGTCATCGCCAAAGCGCTCGCCAAGGACCCGCAGGAGCGCTACCAGGACGCGGACGAGATGCTCGCGGCGATCATGGAATCCGGCGACGTCGGCCGCAGCATCGACTCGTTCGATGCCACCAGTCTGTCGCGGGTGCCGCGCGCGCCGGAAGCCAGCGACCAGGATCCGACGCTGACGTCGCCGCACCGGCCGTCGCCGCCGCCGCTGCCCTCGATGGACGTGCGGGCGCCGCTGCCGGGGCAACCGCTGCCCGAGCGCCTGCAGCGGAAGTTGGACCGGCTGAACGAGAAGCTGGCCCGCAAGGCGGCGAAGCTGGAGCAGAAGCTGGGGCCGCGGCGTGGTGGGGTTCCGATCCCAGCCGCGCCGGCAGCGACCCCGAAGGTCAATCGGCGCGGGCAGATGTTCGTGCTCCTGGCGGTAGCGGCCGCCATTTCGGTGGCCTTCGGGTCGCTGGCCGGTTCGGGGCGCAGCCCGGAGACATGGGCCGTGTGCATCGCGCTGTTCATCATCGGCGGCACGGTCGGCCCGCTGATCGCGCACCTGCGACTCCTCCGGAACTCGCCACTGCGGAACACGCTGCTCAGCCGGCTGGCGCATGCGAGCATGGCCGGGCTGTTGATGCTTCCGGCGTTCGGAATCGCAGCCGACGAACTGGACCACCGCTTTGCCGGCGACGTTTCTCAGTTGATCCTTGCGCCGATCGTGGCGATCCTGCTCTGCGACTGGGGCAAGCGCATCGAAGCCGGGCGACGAGGCCGCGTGGACGGCTGGGCGGCCTTCTGGCCGGCACTGATCGGCTTTGTGTTGGCGCAGATCCTGGATCTTGAAAACTACGCCTGGGTGGCCGCCGGCATCTGCGCCGCGATCGCGCTGCTGACGCAGGCCGCGGCCAGCATGTGGCCGGCGGTAGCGACACCGACGCCTTTCGCGGTTCCCCCATTGCCGACCACGCCGCCGAAGAACGACGCCGCCGTTCAAGCGGTCGCGCCGCTGGCCGAGGCCGCGACATCGCTGGCCCAGGCAGCTGCCACGCAAGCGAGCAGTCCGCCGCCGCCGCCGGCCGAGCTCATCACCGCGAGCCAGCCTTCGTTCGTCGGGCGGACCGCGCACGCGGGGGTATCGTTTCTGGGCAAGGTGCTGCTGCTCATCGGGCTGGTCTGGGCGCTCGGGCAGGACCCGGCGCTGCACTATGCCCGCGAGTACGCCAACGAGGCGAGTGCGCACGGCGTCCGCGTGGACCGCGACATTCAGCAGTTGATCGACAGCGGTGTGCCCCGTGGGCTGCCGCTGATCCCGCTGGTGCTGGGCAGTCTGCTGCTCATGGCGGCCCGCCGCCGCGACGGCGTCCGACACTTCGTCCGCGGGGCGTGCGGCTACGGTCTGGTGTGCTTCGGTGCACTGAGTGCGATCCTGTGGGGCAGCCGCGGGCTACAAGGGCTGTTCGTCGCCGGGGACATGAGCGGGTGGGACGATCCGGAGTTCTGGGGTCCGATGCTGCTGACGACCCTTGGCCTGGGCGTTGGGGCGCTGCTGCTGCTCTGGCCGGCGCAACGTGATAACAGGCCGATCGTGATCTAGCTGAGAGTGGCACACGTGGTGGAACAAGCTTTCGTGCCTAAGATCATGCTGCTTTTGCTGGGAGCGTTGGCGCTCGCCGGCGGCGTAGTGGCGATTATCGCCGTGGCGCGGCTGGCGATGCGCAAGCCTGTGGCCGGGGTGGTCACCGCAGTGGTGCTGCTCCTGGTGCTGGCCGCCGGCGCCGCGGCGGTGATGGTCGTGCGTGCGCCCGTGTACACAGCGGGACGAGCCTCTCGGCTCATGCCTGTCGCCGTCGAGGTACCGATGCCGCCGGCGCCGCCGGAAGCACCCCGACTCCAGCGGCCGCGCGCGGTCACAATCACCCGGGGCGGAGTTGCCGACGAGCGCGGGCCCGAGTTCGTGACGATCGAGCTGGGCAACCTCGACATGTCGGAGATGCGCGCGGACCTCGATGAGCTGCGCGTTTCGGCGGGCGAGCAGGAGCTGCCGCCGCAGGCGACGGAGTCGGTGTCGAGGCTGGCGGAAGAGTCCATGCCCGAGCGGCTGTTCGAGTACTTCGACCGCCTGGCCAAGGAAACGTCGCCGCCCGCCGAAGCGCTGCGGACACTGCGGACCGAGCTTAAGAAGCTCACTGGTTCCCAGCGGCGCGCGCTCGCCGCGAAGATAGCCGCTCAGCGTGACGCGATCGCGACCTATCGCCTCAAGGCCCTGAGCGACCTGGACGGCGACCCGCGGGACCCGGGGCACTACGGGGTCGAGGCCGAGCTGGAGCCCGACGCGATCTTGCGGCAGGCCGTGCAGGCGCGGGAAACGAGCCGGCGGGAACGGCCGAGGTTTACCCGGCTGTCCGCGCTCGGCACATGCGGCGTGATCGTGGCAGCCGCCATCATCCTGAAGCTGGCGACACGGTGGAACCGCGCGACCGGCACTACCACCATCAAGGTCTAGCACGGCGCCGCGCGGGGTCCGCGGAGCGCCCGCGGGTTGGCCGCCGAGCGCCCCGGCGGTATCCTGCCTGCGCGGCATGCGATCCGTGAGACCAAGGCAGGGCGCGAACGATGGCCGGCGACGAAGCCGAGGCTTTCCTGATTGAAGCGGTGCGGCGCGGCGACCAGGTGGCCTGGCGCGCGGTGATCGAGCGCTACCAGGGGCGGATGCTCAGTTTTGCGCGGCGCATGCTCGCCGAGCGCAGTGAAGCCGAAGACCTCGTCCAGGAGACGTTTCTCGGCTTGCTGCGCAGCCTGCCGACTTACGACGCGAGCCGCGCGCTGGAAACCTACCTGTTCGCGATCCTGCGTAACAAGCTGCACGACTACCTGCGGCGGCGGCAGAAGGGCCAGCGCCAGAGCCTCGATCAACTGGAGATGGACGACGCCCCCGAGGCCTGGGTCGACGCCGACACGCCCAGCCGCTACCTGGCCAACCAGGAGAAACTGACCGCGCAGCGCGCGGCGCTTGTGGCGGGTCTGCGACAATGGGTGGAGCAGTGCACACAGCAGCGCCGCTTTCAGGATCTGATCGTCACCGAGATGCTCGTGGTGCTGGGGCTGCGGAACAAGGAGGTCGCGGCGGACCTGGAGCTGACCGAGCCGGCCGTCGCCGGCATCAAGTTCCGCGTGCTCGAGCAGTGGCGCAAGCTTGCGAGCGCCGCGCCGGGGGCGCAGGAATGGACCGAGGCCGACCTGGCGCTGGACAGCACGCTGGGGCGCATCTGGCGCGAAGAAGGCATCTCGTGTTTGAAACGCTCGACACTCGGGCGGTTCCTGCTGGGCACGCTGGATGAGGAATGGAACGAGTACATCGACTTTCACGTCCACCAGGCCGACTGCGACACGTGCAACGCCAACCTGGACGACCTGCGGAGCGAGGACGAACGCGACGCCGCTGCACACGAAAAGCTGCGTGAGCGGTGCTTTGCATCGAGCGTAGGATTCCTGTCACATTCCCCGGGGAAATGACGCGCGTCAGCGCCGCGCCTGCGTGGTGGCGGCCGATTCGAGCGGCGAGGCCGGAGCCGTTTCGGGCGGCGGCGTGATCTGCTGCGCCCGCTCGCGCAGCCGCACCAGCTCCGTCAGCGCTTCCTCCGGCCACCCGCCGGGCGGGCAGCGCTCCAGCGCCGCCAGCATCGCCAGCGCCTGGCCGGCGCCGGCTGGCGTGAGCCGCATTTCGACCTCGGTCTTCGCCGCGTCCCACAGCGCCAGGCGCTCCGCGACCGGCAGGGCCTGCGCCAGCGCCGCGGCCACGGACTCGTCATAGCGCCCGCTGGCCAGCGCGCAGCGCAACAGATCGAGCGCCACCGGCCCGATGGCATTGGAGCCGACGGCGTGCAGGTCCGCGAGCGCCGCCACATAGGCGGCGACCGCTTCCGTAGGCTGGTCCAGGCGCACGTGCTGTCCGGCGAGCCGCGCCCGGATCAGCCCCAGTCGCCCGCGGTCAACCGGCTCGGTCTCCTGGGCCGCGGTGACGAGGCGCTGCAGAAGCTCGACGCGGCGCTGAATGTCCTGGGGGCTGGTCCCCGACAGACGCGCGATCCAGCGCTCGATGTCGTCGGCGGAACCCTTCGAGAGAATATCCAACACGCCACGCCACGCGGCCTGCCGGATCGTCTCGTCCGTCTCCAGCGGCGAGACAACGCGCTCCCAGAGGGCGCGGACCTGGCTCTCGCTGCCGCTGGAGCCCAGCAGGGCGAGTTTCTGAATCGCCGCCTTGCGCACGCCCGCATCCGGATCGCTCGTGGCTTCGGCAAGGGCGTCGGCGAACTGGGGGCTGTTGAGCGCTGCAATCCCACGGACGGCGGCCTGGCGCACGACAACCGCTTCCTGCCGGTCCAGGGCGGCAACGAAGGCAGGCCCGCAGCGCGGGTCCGCCACGTTCCCCATGGCCCACAAGACGCGCTCCCGCAGCGCGACCTGCGCGGTCTGGCTGCGTTCGAACACGCGCAGCAATGCCTCCACCACGACGTCTTCCTGGTCCTCGGCGAGTACGCCCCGCTCGGCGAGGCGGCCCAGCGCTGCGACGGCTTCCGTCACGCACTGTTCGTCACGCTGTTCGAGCTCGCTCACCAGCGGACCGGTGGCCGACTCGGCGCCGACGTACCCCAGGCCGTTGAGCAGGGCCATGCGCACTTCGCGGGTGCGCGCCGCAGGGAGCATTTCGAGGAACCGCGCGCTGTCATCCCGCTCGCGCAGGCTGGCGACGGTCTGCACCGCTGCCGCCTGCTCCCGGGAATCCGTGCTGCCCAGCAGATCTCGAATGCGATCCTGCAGCTCAGTGGGCAACGACTTGCCTTCGGCCAGGTGGAGCTGCGCGAAGCGCAGCCCGAGCAGCCGGATGGTCGTCGAAGCGTCCGCGAGGTAGCCGACCAGCAGCGTGACGCGTTCGGTATCGGCCGCGCGCAGGAAGCTCGCCTCCAGCGCTTTCGCCAGGCGCGCCTCCATCGTGTCCAGTCGGCGGCGCATTTCACGGTCCTTGCGGACCAGCCGCTCGATCTGCAGCTGCTGCCACACCTCGCGCGAGAGCGTGCGGCTGCCTTCCCACCAGGCGCGGGCCGCGGCCGCGTCCTCGCCGAAGTCCATGGCGGTCGCCTGCGCAAGGGCGCTGAGGGCCGCCTGTGCGAGCGTCGGGTCCGGGTCGGACAACACCGCGACCAGCCCGCCGATCGCCTCGCGCTCGGTCATCAAGCCCAGTGCCGAAATGGCCGCCAGCCGGGCCGGCCGCGTCTGGGTGCTGTCCAACGCCAGTTGCTGGAGGCGGGGAGTCACGCCGTTGTCACGATAGCCCGCCAGCGCGCCCGCGGCGGCCTGTCGGACGGCGGGGTCGGCATCCGCGAGCATGTTGATAAGCGGATCGATGTACGCGGGGTCCAGGAACTCAGGCTGTTCCGCGAGGACCGTGGCGACCGCCACCTTGGCCGCCGCGTTCGGCCCGCTCAGTAGGGTGATCAGCCGCGGCGGGGTCTCGGACCAGCGTTGGAGGAGCAATTCCCGCGCCCCCGTGCGGCGCACGTCCGGAGCGTTCTGACCCTCGATGAGGGCGAGCAGGCTGGCCAGACGCTCCTGGTTGCTGGTGGCGGGCCGGGTGGCCGGCTGCGGGGCGGGTTCCTGCGCGAAACCCGTCACGGCCGCAAGGACCAGGATGAGTCCGACTGCCGCTCGCCACATGTCGATCACCGTCGGCGGTACGTCCGTTTGACAACGCAACGCTAGACCCGGCCTGCCGGCAGGCGTTAGGCGCCGCGCAGCCGATAATAGTTACACCCACACGGAGGCCGGCCGCGGACCGGCGACGGATTATAACCCGATCCGGCGGGCGCACACCCCGCCATGAAGCATTATCTTCTTTTCTCCGATAGAATTGTGATCACACGCTGCGGCTTGAACGAACGGTCGGCGGCGGCTATTGTATCCTCCGGCGTAGCGTCGCGCGGCCGGCTCCACGCGACGTGTCCCGGGACAGTGGAAAGACAGTGTGACCCAACGAGGGCCGTGCTCGACCTGGTGAAGGATCGCGCTATGAAACGCATCGCCTTGGGGCTGCTCGTGTTGTTCGCGGCGCAGGGTGCGGTCACCGCGTATGCCGGTTTCGTCGACAACATCTACCGGGGCTTGGAAATCCTGACCACGCCGCTCGGCGGGCCACTCAGCACGGCCAGCGACGGGACGGTGTTCAACGGTTCGCGCTCCGGCCGGGTGCGCATCGTGCCCAGCGGCATCGGCGAGGGTTACCAGCTCGAACTGGACCGGACGTTTGGAGTCGACTCCCGTGGGCGGGCCGAGACGTTGCACCTGGGCGGCGTGGCCGACCTGACGCTGAGCGGGCCGATTCAGATCACGGCCGGCTACAACGGCCGGGGCATGTTCCGCACGTACCGCGGCGAGTTCGGCGCGTCCAACCTGGGTTATCTCCTGCGGACCAAGACCGGCGCCCAGGATGCCACCATCGCGGGGACGTTCAACACGTCCACCGCCTTCGAAGTCAACCCCCTCGGGTTCTACAACCTGGCGGTGGACATTTCCAACAGCAACGCGTCCTACGCGCTCGACGGCGTCGTCATTCGTGACGAACAGGACATGAACTTCAATGTCGGCCCGATCAACATCCAGGGCAACATCTACTACGACATGGTTCTCGCGCTGCTCAACAGCGCCGGCGTCGACACCTCGGACCTCGAGGAGCTTTTCCCGCGCTCCCCGATCGGCACCATCAACGAGGCCATCCAGGACGCGATTCAGCAACGCGACGTCGTCGCGGGCGTGTCGAGCGAAAACAGCCACGCCGCCCTGCTCGCCAGGGCCGTGATCGGCCAGGACGCCGGTGCCGCGGAGACACTCTTCGCGGACCTGGCAATCGCACCGTCCGTGACCGCCACAGCCGATGCGGCGACCACGCCGGCGCTGGCCGTGCCTGAGCCCGGCGCGCTGCTGCTGCTGACGTTCGGCGCAGGCACCGTCTGGTACTGGCGCCGCCGCGGGTAAAGCCGCACTTGCTTCCACTCCCCCAGAACCGCATGCACCGGCGCGCTACAGGTCGGGTACGCGCATCTCCCCGCTGACCGTCGTGAAACACTGACCGCCGATCTGTACGCGATACCCGTGCGGCGTCGCCTCGACCAGCGCCCGGACCAGCCCGCTGCGATCGCCCGGCCGGCCCTGCGCGCAGAACAGCGCCGCGCGCCCCGCCACGCTGCCGACGACGCCGTTGACTACGAGAAATACGGCGAGCGGGCCGTGCACGCTGCCCGTCACCGGATCCTCGTTCACGCCGACGGCGGGCGCGAAGAAGCGCGAATGCACGCTGACGGCCGGCGACAACGTCGCGGTCGTGGCGACGCAAATGCCGCGGATGTGACAGCGTCGGCACCACGCCGCCAGCTCGTCGTAGCGCGGCTGCAGCTCGGCCAGCGTCTGCCAGCTCCGGACCATGTAGATCACGTCGTCGTCGCGCGTGCGCATCGCTGGTAACGTGGCGTCCAGGTCGTCCACGGTGATCCCCAGCAGTTCGCACGTACGCAGCGGGTTGGTGTGATCCGGCTTCAGGACGGGGTCCGGCACTTGCAGCCACCACACGAACACATCGTGCGGCGCGGGCAGCGACTCGACCTGCAGGCGCAGCGCGCCGGCCGCGCTGTCGAGCACCAGCGCCGCGTCCGACCGGGTCAGCAGTCCACCCAGGCAGCCGCTCTCGTGCAGCGCGTGCGCGGCGGCCAGCGTCGCGTGCCCACAGAAACCAACCTCCTCCGTGGGCGTGAACCAGCGGATCCGCGTCGGACGGTGCAGGTCGTTGGCCCGGCTGAGGAAGGCGGTCTCGCTGGCATGCACCTCGGCGGCGATGCGGCGCATCTGATCCTCGGCCAACTCGTCCGCATCAAACACGACCCCGGCCGGGTTGCCGCGGAAGGGCTGCTCGGCAAACGCATCCACGAGCCAGAAACGCAGGGTCGGTGGCATCGACTGCTCCCAGGCGCGCGGGTGGCGACGCCCACTTACGGCAGTTTATACGCCCGTAGGCCGTCCGACTCCACCAGGATGAGGTGCGTGTCAGTCCACGCGACCCGGCGCGGGCGGCCCGCGTCACGCAGCCGGAACTCCGTCGTGGACGCGGGCTGCGTAACGGGCTGCGACGCGGTCAACTCGATCAGTCCCAGGCACAGCGTCGTCGCGGGGCCGACGGCGCGCTCGCCAAGCGTATACAGCCGCGTCGCGCGCGCAACATGCCAGCCGAGCAAACGCTCGCCGTCCACGGCCTGCCGAACGAGCGGCGTGCCATCCGTCATCGTATGGAGCGCCACGCCGCGCTCGTCCGCCAGCACGACGCAGTCGCCGGTCACCGCCAGCGACGGCGTGCCATGAACCGGTCCGACCGATTGCGTCGCCGTACGCCGGCCGGCGGCGAGGTCGAATGTGACCAGACGGTGGCCGTCCAGCACCAGCAGCCGCGCGCCGCGCGCCGCGTCTGCATCCACGGCTATGGCCGTCGCGCGCAGCTCAACCGGCCCGAGCGGGATCATGCGCGGCGGTCCAGCGTCCGGCCAGAGCGCAGCTTCCGACGAGGTGACGGTCAGCAGTCCCTCGGCGACCAACGTGCTCCACACCGGCCACACCGGGCCCAGTTCGCGCGTGCGCACCGCCGGTGGACGCTCCGCCAGCCGCACGAATGCCGCACGCACGCGGCCGCCTGTTTTTGAGAGCACCACCGCCGTCTCGGCGCGGACATGCAGCCGCGCGATCGGCAACGGGTCCAGGTGCGTCACCCAGGTCTCCGTGGCGTCGGTGGGCGACCAGAGCGCAACGCGGCCATCCGTGTTTACCAGCAGCAGGTCACCGGCGTGCGTGACAACGGCGTGCTGCCAACTGCTCAACACCTCCGGGTCACCCGGGAAGTCCGCGGCCTGCGCGGATCGCCCGCCGAGCTGGTGCACCAGGCGCGCCGGCGCGGCGATCCGAATCGCATAGGCGGAGTACCGGTCGAAGCAGAAGGCGGTGTCGGACGGGTGCTGCCCGCGCACGAGCCGAACACCGGGCGCGGCCTCGATCGGCGCGGTCAGCCGCATTTGGCCCGTGGCCGGGTCGAGCACGTGCAACGCGCCGGCCGGCGTAGCCAGCAGCAGTGCCTCGGCCTCTTTCGCTGCCACGGGCTCGACCCATTCCACGCCGGCTGCCAGAGGATATGTCCACGCCGGCACGAGTTCGGCCCCCGCGCTCTGGGCGTGCGCCACGACAGACAGCGTCATAGTGACCGAGGCCGCGAGCACGCGCCATCCGCGCGGCGGGGTCATAGCGAGGTCGCCAAGACTGCGCTAACGGCGCGGCGGAGGTTCTCAGCGGTCGCAGCGAGCGCGGCGTCCTCCGGCGTGCCCGGCGGCGTGATGCACACGATCTGCCGCACGCCAACCGCCCGGGCGAGGTCGGCCAGCGTTTGTCGCGGCTTCAGGCGGGCCGCGCCGACCAGTGCGATGGTGGGAACACATTCCTTGGCGGCGAGGCGCGCCACCCCTGCGACGACCTTGCCGCCCACCGTTTGCTCGTCGATCCGCCCCTCACCGGTCAGGCACAGGTCGCAGCCCCGCAACCGGTTGATCAGTTCCACCCTCCGGGCGACCTCGTCGAAACCCCGGCACAACTGCGCGCCGCACGCGCTCGCCAGCCCGAACGGCAACCCCCCCGCCGCCCCCATGCCCGGGCGCGCGTGCACATCCGCGCCGCTCAGCCGCGCCAGCAACGCCGCCCAGTGAGCAAGGCCGCGCTCCAGTTCCGCCACAGCGGCGGGCGACGCGCCTTTTTGCGGGCCGAACACGGCCGCCGCCCCGCGTGGCCCCAGCAGCGGATTGTCGACATCGCAGAGGATTTCGATGTTCGCCGCCGGCGCCGCCGGTGGTCGCACGCTGCCAATCGTCGCCAGCATGCCGCCCGTGATCGGCACGTTGAGCACCGCGCCGGCGTGATCGAAGAACTTCCAGCCCAGGGCCTGCAGACAACCCGCCCCACCGTCCACCGTGGCCGATCCGCCGACACAAAGCAGCACGCGCGTGCAGCCGGCCGCCAGGGCCGCGCGCAGCACTTGCCCGGTGCCAAAGCTCGTCGTCCGCAGCGCGTTACGCTCCGCGGGCGTCAGCAGGGCCAGCCCCGACGCCTCGGCCATTTCAACGAGGGCCGTGTCCAGCTCCGCCTGCCACCAGCGCGCCGTGTGCTCGCGGCCAAGTGGATCAAGCACGTCCGCCGCGCACTCCGTGGCCCCCAAGACTTTGGCCAGCACACGCCCGGTGCCCTCGCCGCCGTCGCCCAGCGGACAGCTGACGATCTCCGCGTCCGGGCGCGCGGCACGCACGCCGTCAGCGATTGCGGCCGCGACGCCCGCGGCGTCCAGGGCATGCTTGAACTTGTCCGGCGCGATCAGGATCTTCACGCTTCGTCGTCACCCTCGTCGCGACCGCCGCCCCACGTGCGGAACGGAAGGAAGCCGCGCTTCGACGGACTGCGCAGGAACGCCAGCAGCCGTCGGCCCGGCTCCGTCTGCACCATGTCCGCCACGCGCTCGACCGCACGCGGGAACAGCAGTCCGCTGTGGTAAATCACCTGGTAGCACTTCTTGATCTCAAGCCGCTCGGGCGGCGACATCCCCGCCCGCCGCAGGCCGATCGTGTTCGGCCCGAGGATCACCTGCGGGAACCGGACCAGCATGAACGGGGGGATGTCCTGCGCCAGGGGCACGTTGCCGCCGATCATCGCGAGCTCGCCGATGCGCATGAACTGGTGCAGCACGACGTTGCCGCTGATGAACGCCCGCGCGCCGACCTCGACGTGCCCGGCCAGCATCGCCCCGTTGGCGAGGGTCACGTCGTCGCCGACGATGCAGTTGTGGCCGACGTGGCTGGTCGCCATCAGGAAGCACCGCGCGCCGATGGTCGTCGTGCTGTCGGGCATCGTCCCACGGTGAATGCTGACGTGCTCGCGAATTACAGTCTCGTCGCCGATTCGCGTATAACTGGGCGCTCCCTTCCACTTCATGTCCTGTGGCGGGTGACCGACGACCGCGAAAGGATGGATGCAGCAGCGGGCGCCGAGCGTGGTGCCTTCGGAGACATACGCGTGCGGGTAAAGGCGCGTTCCGGCGCCGATATGAGCGTTCTTTTCAACCACGGCGTACGCGCCGATTTCAGCGGTCGGGTCGATCTCGGCCGTCGCGTCGATGATCGCGGTCGGGTGAATGGGCATGGATATTCCGGACGGCGCGGGGCACACAGCCTCGTCGACCGGCCGCGCCGCCGTTCGCGAGGATCCGGCTCGCGCCGCCGCACACAGCCGCGCGGGCCAGACCGGCCTAAGGACGGGCGGATTTTAGCATGAAACGGTGGGCGCGTCGTCGGCGTCACGCGCCCGGCCGATCAGGCGGCCGTCGTGCAGCACGGCCCGCGGGCGCGGCCGAAGCCGCAGCAGTTCCGGAATTTCTGCAACCGGCCAGACGGCGAGGTTCGCCGTGGCGCCTTCGAGGACCCGGTGGCAACCCAGGTTGACCACTTCGCCGGCCTGGCAGCAGATCATCTCCATGGCTTGCTTCATGCGGTGCGGGCTGCTCATGTGGTCGGCATGCACCAGCAGCCAGGCCTGGTCGAGCATCTGCCCGGTCCCGAGCGGGTAGAACGGGTCCTTGATGCAGTCCTGACCGGCTGCGCAGATGACGCCGGCGTCAAGCAGCTCGCGGACGCGCGTCAGGCCACGGCGCTTGGGATAGCGGTCGCAGCGACCCTGCAGGTGCAGGTTCACGCCGGGGTTTGTGACCACGCGGACGCCCGCCTCGGCCAGCAGCCCGATCACGCGGGCCGCGTGCACGTCTGTACAGCTCGACAGCGCGCAGACATGCGACGCCGTCACACGACCCTGCCAGCCGCGTTCGATCGTCAGGGCGGCGAGGTGCTCGGTGTACATGCTCTGTGGATCGTCGGTCTCGTCGATGTGGACGTCGATTGCCGTGTTGAATTCTGCAGCCAGGTCGAAGACGAGCTCGAGATGGCGCAACCCGTCGCGCGGCACGCGTTCGATGTGCGGGATGCCGCCGACGAGATCGACGCCCGACTTGAGCGCTTGGCGCATCAGATCGACGGCCCCCGGATCGCGAATCAGGCCGTCTTGCGGAAACGCAACGAGCTGGATCTTGCATTCGCGGCACGTGTCCTCACGCGCCGCGAGCACGCCCTCGCACAGGCGCAGGCCGGCCGCCGAGCCGACGTCAATGTGGCTGCGCAGGATGCCGGTGCCAAAGCCGATCTCGGTGCGAATTGCCCGGACGGCGCGGGCCCGCGTGTTCTCCGCCGTGATCTCCGCCTTGGCGCGCGACCAGAGCCCGATCGCTTCGAGCAGCGTGCCGGACTGGTTCTCCGGAACGAGATCGAGCGAGTACGCCAGGTCCAGATGCACGTGGGCATCGACCAGCGCCGGCGTCACCAGGCCGCCGGCCGCATCGACCTCATCGGCCGCGGCTCGTCTGCCCGGCGTGGCCGGTGCCGGCTCAGCCACGATGGCGGCGATCCGCCCGGCGTCCAGCTCCAGCGTCCACAGCCCCTCCAGGTCGCGCCGCCGCGCGTGTACGATGCGTTTCACGTTCATGGTGCCACCGTGCTTACGGAGTCGGATCCGGATGCGGACGGCGGAACACTTCGTCTACTCTTCCGCCTCGAGCGCTTCCGCGCTGGCCGCCAACTGCACGGCGCGGTCCAGCAGCCGCTTCATCTCGCGCACCGCCTCGCGCAGGCCGACAAACACGGCCCGCGCCACGATGCTGTGCCCGATGTTGAACTCGCCGAACGCCCCCAGCGCCGCGATCGGCTCGATGTTGCGATAGGTCAGGCCGTGCCCGGCGTGGACCTCCAGGCCGCATTCCCAGCCGATTTCGAGCCCGCGGCAGAGCGTCGCCAGGGCCGCGTCGCGCTGCCGGTCATTGCGGGCGTGGGCATAGCCGCCGGTCCAGAGCTCGACGGCGTCGAAGCCGCACCCGGCGGACGCGCGCAACTGTTCCTCGGTCGGCTCGATGAAAGCGCTCGTGACGATGCCGGCGTTTTTCAGCTTGCGGACGACCGGGGCGATGCGTCGCCGCAGCCGGGCCACGTCGAGCCCCCCTTCCGTGGTCAGCTCCTGCCGGCGCTCGGGCACCAGCGTGCACTGATCCGGCCGCAGGCGCAGGGCAATCCGCACGATGCCCGGGTTGATCGCCATCTCCATGTTCAGCTTGCACGCGACGGACTGCTTGAGCAGTTCCGCGTCGCGGTCATTGATGTGCCGGCGGTCCTCCCGCAAGTGGAACGTGATCCCGTCCGCGCCGCCCAGTTCGGCCTCGGCCGCCGCCCAGACCGGATCGGGCTCATCGGTGCGGCGGGCCTGGCGCACCGTGGCGACGTGGTCGATGTTCACTCCCAGCTTGTTCATTGCGCCAACCTCCTGCTGCGCGGGGTATGGTAACCGCTTGTCGGGCGGGGCTGTAGGGGCCGCGTCGGCGCCCCCTCTCGGGTAGGGCAGGTCGCGTCTGTTTGCGACCTGCCGTCCGCTGCGCCGCATGGTGGGTCGCTGGCGCGACCCGCCTTCGGCTGCGCACCTAACGCTCTTCCTCGCTGAGAGCTCGCGCGAGCGTGCGCAGAAGTGCTTCCGTATCGCGCTGCAGGCTCTCGGACTGCCGCACGGTCAGCAACCCGGCGTGGCAAGTGGTCTGGCCGGTGCCACCGTTGACCACCCATGAGTCTGGTTCGACCGCCTGCGTCAGCATTTGCTCAAGCTCCCTGGCGGCGTCGAACTCCGGTATGGACATCGAGGGCGACGCGCCACGCGCGCCGGGTACGTCGCTCATGGGCACCAAACGCGCCCGGCGAATGTAACGCTTGACGGCACGCTCGTGCTCGGCCTCGGTGGCGGCCAGTAGCGCACGCACATCGTAGATCCGCACGGCCATGCGTCGCGCGAGGATTTCACCCGTGCTGATCCGCAGGCATCCGTCGCGGACCTCGTACGCAAGGCGCAGCTCATTGCCGGCGTCCGCGAGCGCAAGTTCCAGAGCTTGACGAACCGACAGACCGCGAAAGTCGCAGCGGATGGGCGCTTCCCGCTCGACGCCCATACTGTTCAGCGCGTCCCAGTCCGCCCACACGCAGCCCGGCACCACGTCGGACAGCAGCGCGACGAACTCCTCAAGCGTGGTTATGTCGGTCGCTTGGGGCAGGGGCGCCGCCAGCACAGCCTGAATGCGCTGGTCCGCCACAGCACTGTCTGGCGCGGTCTCGGGAAGCGCGTACACGCGAATGGCTATCGCCTGGCGGCTGTGCAGCCCGCCTTGTGCACACCCCGCAGCGAGCGCGGACACTATCGCGACGGCGACGGCAGCAGTGACTCGGCGCATGGCACACCTCCTCTGCCAGCTTGGACGCCGCATCATAGTGCCAAGTTCCCCGGCGGGCCGCCCAGATTGCGCAGCTCGGCCGGTCGCGCACGGACGCGACCTGCCCTACAAATCGGCGCGGACCCGCGCCTGGGCCGGCGGCGGCGTGATATGCTGTTGGGGGTGGTCGTGCCGCGCGTGGCGGCGCGACTGCCGCGGGACGTGAGCGGACCACGATGTCGAGTTTCGGCCACTGGTTCCTGACGCCGGTCGTGTTCGCGATTCTCCTGGTGGTCGGGCTGCTGCTGGTGGTGTACGTGCTGCTGCTTGCGGCGCAGCGTCGTGGCGGGGCCGGCCGCATCTGTCCGTCGAAACACTGCGGGCATCGCAACCCGCCCCAGGCCCATTACTGCGCCCGCTGCGGAGCGGAGCTGCCGCACGACTAGGCCGCTGCCAGGCGCGGTTCGCACACACTATGGGACCTCCCCGTTTTCACACCGCGCACAACGGAGGCCCGCCAGCCCGTGCCGATATGGATACCGAGGGCCCGCGCGGCACGGCGCGCGCGGTTTCGGAGCCGCGGCACGCCGGCCTGCCCGCCGGACCACGCGCCCCCGCGGCGCGACGGGAGACACCATGCCGGACACCAGTGCGAACATCGAATTGCGGGAGATCGGTTCGGCCGGCCTGCTGCTGAACTGCACCGGCGGATTGTCCTGGGAAGAGCGCACCCGGCTCGCAAGCGCCGTCGAGGAATACCTGGCGACGCGGCCGGGCGTGACGGCGGTGGTCTGCGATCTGGCCGCGGTCACGTTCGTGAACTCCGCCGGCCTGGGCGCGCTGTGTCAACTCGTCGGCCGGCTCCGCGCCCGCGGGGCCCGGCTGATCTTCACCAGCGTGCCGCAGCCAATCGCACGCATGTTCTCCACCGTCGGCATGGACCGTCTCGCCGAAACCGCGCGGGATGTACCCGCCGCCCTCGCCGCGCTCGGTTTGCCCGCGCCGCCCGTGGCCGGCCAGGCGTGACGCCGCCGCGGACTACATCACACTCACCGAGAGCAGGCAACATGGAACCGACCGCGGCGTTTGCGGCCGGGAACCGCGCTCGCGCTTCGGGCTCGGATTGGGCTTCGACCCGCTCAAGGTGCGAGAACCCTTTGCGCCAAGAGCATGAGATACGGGATCAAAGAGGTTCCTGCCAGGAACCTCTTGGACCCGATGGCGTGGCGCCCTTTTGACATTTTGCTGACCGCTCAGCGGGGCGCCAGGCCGAGCTTGGCGCGCCAACCGGTTCGATTCGCGGGCACGGTCTGTCCCGCGAGACGGGTGGCCAGCGCGCGGATGGCGGCGCGAACCTTGTTCCGGTGCGTCAGCGGATTGCCCAGGTCCAGTGCGGTGTGCACCGCCTTGAAGTCGCTCGGCACAGTGGCCAGGATGCGGCGTCCGAGTTGCCGTTCGACGGGCTCCGTCGCGCACGAATTGGCCCGCTCGTCGTAGCGGTTGACGACCAGCTCGATGAGCTCTTCGGAAAAGCCTTCGGCGCGGACCGCCGCGATAATGCGCTGCGCGTTCTTGACACTCGGCACGGTGAGCTGCAGCACCAGGATCAGCTTCGTGCATTCCTCGATGGCGACGCCCGCCACCGGCGACAGGCAACGCGGCAGGTCCAGCACGCTGTGCGCGTACGTCGCGGCAGCCGTTCGGAGAATGTCCCGCACGGCGGACTCGTCGATCGCGTGCGCTTCCTGGATCGTGTGCGGCCGGGCGAACACGTGGATGCCGAGCGGCAGCGCGGTGCTCGCCTTGCTCAGCAGGTCGGCATCCACCTTGCCCGCAGTCGCCACATCGGCCAGCGTGTACCGCGGCGCCAGATCGAACGCATCGGCCACCCCGCCGTACTCGAAGTCCAGGTCGAACAGCGCCGTGGCATCCTTCGTCAGATACGCCAGTTCTACGGCCAGGTGGGTGGCGATCGACGTGGTGCCAGCGCCCCCGATCGAGCCGAGCACGGCGAAAACGCGGCCGCCGCCGGGCTGGTCCGCGACCGGCTGGTGGCCGCGCGCCCGCTGCAGGGCGGCGGTGAGATCGGCGGCGTCCAGCGGGCGGGTGGTCACCTGAGCGCAGCCAGCGCGCTGCGCGCTGATGACGCGCTGGATATCCGCCCGCGCGGTCACGCCCACCACCGCGAGTCGCGGCTTGGCTTCAATCAGCCGTGCGATGGCGCGGATCGCATCCGGCGCGTCGAGGTCGAGGAGCACCGCGTCCGCGTCGAACGCGCTGAGCGCCGTCAGCAGCTCATGCAGATCGGTCGTGGACACGACGATGGAATAGCCCGGGACGAGCTCGGGCGCGACGTCCTGGACTCTGTAAACACACAGCTTGTGCGCCACCACTGCTCCTCGCATGCGCGGGACCGTCCCATAAAGCGTGACGGCGCCGTCGCCGGCAACCTGCTCGACTGGGAACATCGGCCCTTTCGCATCCGCGGTTAAGCACCGACCGGCGACGGCGTGCCCCGAGTTGGCCCTCCTCACGATCGGCGTGCCACGGCGGGTCACGCCTGGAGACCAGCGAGTTATTCCCGGAATTTGCTATTTCCCCCAGCCGCCTGCTCCGTACGTCCGAGTCGCCGGGCGTTGCCGCCGGGGGCGTTCTCGCTAGTCGAGAGACACACGCTGGCCGCCACGCCAAGTTCGGCACGCCCCCGCGCTGGCAAGGATCTCGCGCGCCGGCGCGCGGGATTGGTTTTCTGAAAACACGCGCTGAATCCGTGCGGTGAGGACGCTGAGGGCGCGGAGAATACCTGGATTGCTGGATTCTGGCGGGTAAATGCGGTGATAAGGTGATGAGGGGGACGGGGCGGCGGAGCCGCCAGGGAACTGGGAACGGGAAACCGGGAGCGGGGCGGCGGACCACGGCCCGAGCCGCGCAGGGGAGTGAGCGGACGTGCCGCGCACCGCCGGAACGTCGACCGGAAACTGGGATGGTGTTTCCGGATTAGAGGCTGGTTCGTCCGCCCTCCGGGCGGGGAAAGACAAAGGAAGTGAGGTTTTGCTGTCCAAGGGGCTTAAGCCGCCTGGCAACCAGCGCGCGCCCTCTCAGGACGAAGCTGGGCACCGAGGCGGAGCTTGGTGCTCGCCGGCAGGTCGAAAGGCGGTCCGGAACCTCTTCTTGTTGAGCGGAAAAGACACCCGACCCTTTCTTCCCTTCCGCGCGGGGCGGTTCGCGTTCAGCGATCCGGCAGTGTGCGGGCCACGCGGAATCCGCCCCAACTGAACGCCAGGTCGGGCTCGCCCTTGCCGCGGTTGGCCACGCGCTCGCGCTCCACGGGGCAACCGAAGCCCGCGTCACGGCAGGTCCGCAGCGCGGCGCTCGGCGGACCGGTGGGATTCTGCACCGGACTGTGTGCGTAGTACTCCTCGCCGTACCAATCCCAACACCACTCATAGACGTTGCCGCTGACGTCATGCAACCCCAACGCGTTGGGCGCAAAGCTCCCCGCAGGGGCCGTGAAGGCGTAGCCGTCGTCGTAGCCGCTCCAGAGCTTGTTGATGCCCCACTGCCGGCGGGCGGCCTCGTCGCACGTGTTGCCGGCGCGGCGACCGCCGATGTACGGCTCACCGTTGCCCCAGGCATACCGGCAGTCAAGGCCGCGACTGCGGGCGGCGAACTCCCACTCGGCCTCGGTCGGCAACCGGTAGCCGTCGGCCGTGAAGTCGCAAGTGATTGTGTCGCCGCTGCCACGATAGCAAGGCGGCAGGCCCTCCCGGCGACTGCGCCAGTTGCAGTACTCGACCGCGTCGTACCAACTCACGCAGACCACCGGATGGCCGTCGTCCTGCTCGAAGTACGGGTTCTTCCAGCTCGCGTCCGGCCGCGTCTCGACCTTCTTTCCCACGAACACCTTGGCGTCGCCGGCGCGCTCCGCGCTGGTCACGTACCCGGTCGCTTCCACGAATTGGCGGAACTGGCCGACCGTAACCTCATGCTTGCCGATCGCGTACGAGCGCAGCTCGACCGAGTGCGGGGGCCTCTCATCGGCTTCGCCGCCCTCGAACGTGTTCCCCATCTGGAACGAACCGCCGCGAACCACGACGAGGTCGCGCGCAACTTGAGCACAGCCCGACCACAGCACGGTCAGGGCCACCACTGTCACGGTCGCCTTCATGATAATCTCCTCAACCCGTCCGCCGGGCTGACCGCGAGGCGGGGACGTTGTGGTATAGCGCGACAGCCACCTATTTCTGTGCCTCCAATTTCGCCGGCGGGGAACCGACCGGCCGTAGACGCAGACGCCGGCCGCAGTTTGCACTATGGCGACATGTTACTGCGCGGCGGGCGTGTGTTCGACTGGCGGCGGGGAGGCAAGGCTGATTCGTCCGCCCGTTGGACGGGGAAGAGGAAAAGGAGGTGGGCCTTCTATCCCAGGGGCTGAAGCCCCCTGGCAAGCGCCGCGCGCCCGCCGTGCGAAGATGGGTGAAGAGGCGGAGCTGTGTGCTCCCCGGCTCAGCGGGGACTTCGCACTCCCTACACCGGCAGGAACGCCGGTGCCACTGACCCGCTCGCTGGCGTTTCGCGCTTTGACTGTGCTTACCCGTCTGCGAACCGGCATGGCAGCAGTAGCGCGGCACGCAGCCGGCGAAGGTATTCGCGGCGGGGAATCTCGATGGCGCCGAAACGGGCGAGGTGCGGCGTCGTCCATTGGGTGTCGAGCAGCGTGAAGCCGCGGGCCTTCAAACGCTCGACCAACGCCGCCAGCGCGACCTTCGAGGCGCCGGTCACGCGCGTGAACATCGACTCGCCGAAGAACGCGCCGCCGAGCGCTACGCCGTAGAGGCCGCCGGCGAGATTATCGGCCTGCCAGCACTCCACGCTGTGGGCGAAGCCCTGCCGATGCAGCTCGGTGTACGTGGCCATGATGCTTTCCGAAATCCACGTACCCTCCGCCCGGTCGGCGCAGGCCGCGATGACCTCGGCGAACGCCGTGTCGATGCGGACCTCGAACACGCGGCGCTGGATGAGCTGGCGCACGGTGCGGGGCACGTGGAACTTGTCCAGGGGGAAGATGCAGCGCGGGTCGGGGCTGAACCAGGCGATCTCGCCGTCCGGATCGGCCATCGGGAACGCCCCGATGCTGTAGGCGTGCAGCACAAGCTCGGGGGGCAGTGGCGAATCCATCGGGCACACGGCCTTCCGGCGGTCGGAACCGCGACCGGCGGGGCGGATAAATGGGCCTGCGGCACTTCCAAGCCGGCCGCGAAGAATCTATCCTGTCGGAATGCAGAAAGTCCAGCCGGCACAGCAGATAGGGAAGGCGGGGGAGCCAACCGCCGCCGCGACGGGGGCCGGGCTGTTCGGGGTGGCAGCCGATTTTCCGGACTGGCTGGCCCGTGGGCGCGCCGAAATAGAGGAAGCCCTCGCCGCGCACCTGCGCGAGCTGGAAATCGTGATGGGGCCGCACAGTCGCCTACCGGCCGCCGTACAGTACTCGGTGAAGGTCGGCGGCAAGCGTGTCCGGCCGATCCTGGTGCTGGAGACGTGCCGGGTGTGCGGCGGGCGGACGGAGACGGGGCTGCCTGCGGCCCTGGCCATCGAGCTGGTGCACACATTCTCACTGATTCACGACGACTTGCCGGCGATGGATGACGACGACCTGCGTCGCGGGCAGCCGACGAATCACAAGGTATTCGGCGAAGGGATGGCGGTTCTGGCCGGGGACTGGCTGGTGACGCACGCGTTTTCGCTGCTGGCGTCGGACCGTTGCGACCGCGGGATCGTGCCCGCGCTGGTCCAGGCCTTGGCGGACGGCACGAAGTGGATGATCGAGGGGCAAGGGGCCGATATTGAAGGTGAAAGTCGGCCCACGGACCCCAAACTGGTGCAATACATCGACGAGCACAAGACCGCGGCGTTGATCGAGACGTCCTGTCGTCTGGGGGCGTTGTGCGCGGCAGCGCCCGCGGAGTCCGTGGCGGCGCTCGCACGATACGGACGGCACCTGGGCCTCGCATTTCAGATTGTGGATGACATCCTGGACGCGACGAGCACCGCGGAAAAGATGGGCAAGCGCGTCGGGAAAGACGCCGGTGCGGCAAAGCAGACGTATCCGGCGGCGTTTGGGCTCGAGGCGAGCAAAGCCCGGGCGTGGCAGGAAGTGGAAGCGGCGCTGCGTGTGCTGGATTCGTTCGGCAGCCGCGCCGATCGGTTGCGCGACTTGGCGCGTTTTGTGGTGAGCCGGGACTGCTAGTGGGTTTGGGCCGACGGCCCCGGTTCAAAAGCGGTCGCTACAGGACACAGGGCATGATGAACATTCTGAATTCAATTGCCGGGCCGGCGGACGTGCAGCGGTTGTCGTTGGCTGAGCTGGGGCAGTTGGCGGGCGAGATCCGGGCGCGGATCATCGACGTGGTGAGCAAGAACGGCGGGCACCTGGCGAGCAATCTCGGGGTGGTGGAGCTGACGCTGGCGCTGCACCGCGTGTTCGATTTCAGCCGCGACCGGCTGCTGTGGGACGTCGGGCACCAATGCTACGTCCACAAGCTGATCACCGGGCGCAACGCGCGGTTCGATACGCTGCGCCAGGCCGGCGGCATCAGCGGCTTCCCGAACAAGGCCGAAAGCGAGTTCGACCTGTTCAACGTCGGCCACGCAGGCACGGCGATCGCGACCGCGGTGGGCCTGGCGCGCGGCGACCAGGCGCTGGGGCGCGACCGGCGGACAGTGGCACTGGTCGGCGACGCGAGCATCGTGAACGGCGTCGCGTTCGAGGGCCTGAACCAGGCGGGCGTGCTCAAGCGGCAATTCCTGGTGATCCTCAACGACAACTCGATGGGGATTGCGAAGACGCAGGGTGGGCTGGCGACGTACCTGGCGCGCTTCCGCGTGAGCAGCCTGTACGAAGAAGTGAAGCACAAGGTCGAGAACCTGCTGCCGAAGGTGCCGGTGGTGGGCAAAAGCGTGCAGGATGCGCTGGCGCACATCAAGCAGGGCATCAAGGCGACGGTTTCGCCGCACCAGATTTTTGAGCAGCTCGGGTTCCTGTACGTCGGTCCGGTGGACGGACATGATCTGCCGCACCTGGTCGATCTGCTGCAGTTGTTGAAAGACGTGGCCCAGCCGGTGCTGCTGCACGTGCACACGGAGAAGGGGCGTGGCTGCTCGTGGGCGATGGACGATCCGTGTGCGTTCCACAGCCCGGGCAAGCTGAAGATCGAGGGTGACACAGTCAGTGCCGTGAAGAGTGAGCGCAAGAGCTGGACAAGCGCCTTCGCCGACGCGGTCGTCCGCATCATGCAGGAAGACGAGCGTGTCTTCGCGTTGACGGCAGCGATGCCGGATGGGACCGGGCTGGCAAAGGTCCGCAACGTGTTGCCGGATCGGTGCCTGGACTGCGGCATCGCCGAGAGCTGCACGACGGACATCGCGGCGGGCATGGCGCGGGCGGGGCTGCGGCCGCTGGCGTGCATTTACTCGACGTTTCTGCAGCGGGCGTTCGATCAGGTGTTTCAGGAGGTCGTGCTCCAGGGGTTGCCGGTCGGGTTCTGCCTTGATCGCGCGGGACTGGTCGGGGGCGACGGCTCGGTACACCACGGCTATCTCGACATCGCCTATCTGCGCGCGTTCCAGGGCATGGTGCTCATGGCGCCGGCGGACGAGCCGGAGCTGGAGCAGATCCTGCGATTGGGGTTGAAGCTGTCCGGGCCGTGGGCGGTGCGCTATCCGCGCGACACGGTGCCCGACGAGCTTGGGGCTGCGCCGCCGTTTGTACTCGGCAAATGCCGCGTGCTGCGCGAGGGGCCGGACGCGACGATCCTGGCGTATGGCAGCCTGGTGCCGACCGCGCTGGAGGCGGCGCAGCGGTTGGCCAGCGAGGACATTTTCGTGTCCGTCGTCAATGCCCGGTTCGCGAAGCCGATCGACGAGGACATGGTGACGACGGCCGTCACGCGCGGCGCGCCGGTGGTCACGGTTGAAGAGCATTCGGTCACGGGCGGCTTCGGCAGCGCGGTGCTGGAGACGGCGAACCGGTTGGGGCTGGCGACGGACGGCATCATCCGGCTGGGGATGGCGCCGGAGCGCTTCTACGAGCACGGGGCGCGCAGCGGGCAACTCGCCGAGGCCGGGCTTGACGCGATGGGCATCGCGGCGACGGTCCGGCGGGCCGTGCAGGCGGTACGCAGCGCGGGCGAGTTGGCGCCGCAGACGCCGGCCGAGCGAGCGACGCGCGTGCGGCGTACGTCGTAGCCCGGGGCGGCTGGGCCGGGACGCCGCGCAACGGAAACACGCTGCCGTGGACGCATTCGTTGCCAGACACTTGCAGGGCGTCTCGCGCACCTACGCGATCCTGGTGCCGATGCTGCCGCCGCCGCTGGCAGACGCCGTGGGGCTGGCCTACCTGGTCATGCGGATCGTCGACACGGTGGAGGATGATCCGCAGCTGACGGCGGACGAGCGGCGGCGCTATTTCGCGGTGCTTGCCGCGGCGCTGGGCGGTGATGCAGCGGCGGCCCAAACGCTGGCGCAGCCGCTGGGGGACAACGATGACGAACGCGCCTTGATGGTGGACGCGCCGGAAGTGCTGGCGCGCGTGCGGGCACTGCCGATGGAGCAGCGGACCGCGCTGGCGGACTGTGCGCGGGCGATGATGGTCGGCGTGCAGACGCTGATGGCGCGCAGCGCCGCTCGGGGCGTGCCCTATCCCGCCGTGTGCGACGTGACGGAGCTGCGCGAGTACTGCTATTACGTGGCCGGCGTCGTGGGCGAGATGCTGTGTGCGTTGATGGCAGGCTACCTGCGGCAGCCGGGTTTGCTGGAGCGGCGCGCGGAGGCGGTGGAGCTGGGCACGGGGCTGCAACTGGTCAATATCCTCAAGGACGCGCGCGACGACGCCGAGCATGGCCGGCGCTATCTGCCGATCGTCGCGGACGGCGCGGCAGCCGCGCGCGTGTATCAGGAGGTGCTGGAAGAAGCGCGGCGGAGCCTGCAGCGCGGCATCGCGTACGTGCTGGCGCTGCCAGCGACGCAGCGCGCGCTGCGCTCGTTCTGCGGGTTGCCGATCGCGTGGGGGGCCCTGACGCTGGCGCGGGCGCAGCGCGACTCGACTGCGGCAAAGATCGGGCGCGCTGCGATCCGCGACACGATCGCACAGTTCGAGACCATTGCGGGTGATGATCAACGGCTGCGGCAGTATCTCGGGGGACTGCTTACCTCGTGAGCGCGAGAAGACCAATCCACGCGGCAACCCGGCTGGCCGCCCGCGCTACGGTTGCCAGGCAATGTGAATGTGCACGCGCCCCACGTTGCGGTCGCGGAGTTCGACGACCACATAAGTGCCGCGCTCGGACGCCCGGCTCGCCGTGAAGCGGATCTCCGGCGCGGTGCCCGAGTCGCAGGCTACTTCGCCGGCACTGGTCTTCAGCTCGACCGGTACCCGGCCGCCCATGTCCCACGCGGAAAGCGCCAGGTTGTCGGAGTAGTCCGTGGACTGTCTGACCACCACCGTCGCCCCCGCGGCGCTCGCGGGCAGCTTGATGCAGTACTCGGGGCCGGCGGAGCGGCAAGTACCCTGCAAGTCGTCTCGGTGATCCAGCGTGATGTCCACCGCGAGATCCTGGTCGCGCTGTCGCTCGGTCAGGATCAGCGGTGTGCGCAGCCGACCGATGACAGTGGATGGCTCGTCGTGCGCGACGCCATCGAGCGTCAGCGTGATGACCGAGTTCTTCGACAGCGGCCGGCCCCCCGGCGGGTCCTGCTTGATGACGTGTCCGGTCGTGGTCCCGGCGGGGAGAAACTGCCAGCGCAGGTCCAGGCTGCGCAGGATGTTCGCGGCTTCCTGCGCCCACGCGCCGATATCCCGATCCCAGCCGCGACCAACCAGGAACGGGGCGTGCAGGGCCGGGGTCGGCGTCCAGTAGGTGCGCTTGTACACATCCACCAGGTGGCAGGTCACTTCGTACTGGTCCGCGGTCGCCGACGGTTCGTGGGTCCCGCCGGCCCGGCTGCGGACGACGGGGGCGAACTGATTGCCGTGGGTGTCGGACAGCATCTGTGCCACGGTTTCCGCCGATTCCCCGGGCTTGCGCAGGAAGAGGGACTGACCTTCAATCAGAATCCAGTCCGTGCATCCCTGCGTGGGGTGCAGCCGCACGAGCGCCGCGGAACCCACGGCGCCGCCCTCGACCATGGTGGAGTTGTCGAAAGCGCTCGTACCGCGCAGGTACCAGAGGGTGCCCCAGTAGATGGGCGTCGTGCTCTGTTGCGCACAGGTCGTGGTCAGAAGCGGATCCGCGGCGTGTGCGACACCGGTGGCGATGGTCGCGATGAGTGCCAGGCAGTGCCCAGCGAGCACCGGCGGTGAGACCTGGTTCGCGTACATGCTGAGTTCCTTTCTGAGCTGCAGACCGTGCGCGGCGTGCGCGGCGGATCAGTCGGCCCGGGACCCGAATCCGAGCACTGGCCCAGCCGGCGGGTGACGCGTGCGTTCGAGCCGCGTGGCCAGCGCGGCGCCCAGCCACAGGCCGATGATGGCGCTCGCGGGCAGGAAGATCACGTGCAGCGTCCGCGCCACGGCGGCGCAGACCGCGACCACGGCCCCGGACGCCAGCAGGCACAACAGCCAGCGCGTCACGGCGGGCCGCCGGCCGAATTGCACGCCGAACCACACGCCGATCGTCGCGCAGACCAGCAGAACGATAAGCTCGATGAGCAGATATGGCGGCGGCGTGGCGACGCCGCGCAGCAGGTCTCCCAGTACAGTTGCGTGCACATACACATGGAATTCGTCGCGGCCGCCGCGGCCGTCATCCACGCGGCTGCGATCCGGTTTAGCGCTGTGCTGGGCGCGCGTGTCGCCGATGATGACGAGCTTGCGGGTCAGCCGCGGTGCCAATGCCGCGTGCGGCGCCGTGAGCACGTCCTGATAGGGCACCGTGTGACGGGCGAGCAATTCGGGCGGCGCTATCAGCGTCACGGCACACGCGGTGTGCCAGTCCGTGGTGTTGGCCAGCGCGGCATCGCCGGGCCGCCAGTCTTTCTGCACATGCGCGACGGGAATCTCGTCGGCGACCGGCGACCAGCGCCCGCGGCCGGCGGCGGTCGGCTCCGGATCGAAGTAGTCAATGGTCAGGTAGGCCAGGTCCGGGTTCCAGGAGTACTTGGGCGTGCCGGGGTGACGGGCGGCGGCGTACGTCGCCAGCGCGAGCGACGGGATGGGGGCGGCGCGCGGCGCGACCGCCAGCAAGGCCGTGCCCTTCACGAGACGATGGTTCAAGAGGTGAATGCAGCCCCAGCCGTCGATATGCTCGGTGAGGGCCGCGCTGAGCAGCGGGCGTCCGTCCGCCGCCGCGCCGCGCGTGCCGACGATCACGCGGGTCCCGGCGGCCCGAAGCGTGGCGAGCCCGCGGATCAGGTAGCTGTCATGCGCGGGCGCGTCGCTCTCGAACGCGATATCCCAGCACACCACGCGCAGGTTCAGTTGCGCCAGGCGCTCCATGAGGGCACCGTGCAGGCGGCGCCACGAGAACGGGTCGGCCGGGTCCACGCCCGGGATGCCTGCCGCCTCCGCGAGCCGGGGGAGCGCCTCGCAGGCGGCGTCATCGAACGCGATGACGGCGACATCCTCGGACCAAGCCGGTCCGCTGGGCGCGCGCGCCAGGCGGCGCGCATAGGACTCGAAACCGCGGTCGGGCCAGCTCACCAGCCAGCGCGTGCGATGCAGCGCCAGGGCGCAGACGAACGTGAGCAGGAGCACGCCGACGTACGCAACGTGCGGGCTGCGCTGCACGCCGCGGCGAAACTGCTTGCGCAGCAGGTAGAGGACACTGTCGCGCCGGGCGGCGATGGGCTCGCCGGCGAGGTAGTGGGTCAGGTCCTGGGCCAGCTCGCCGGCCGTCTGATAGCGGCGCTTGCGCTCCTTTTGCAGACACTTTAGGACGATCGTCTCCAGCTCGTCGTTGATCTCCGGGCGCAGTTGGCGCGGCCGGACCGGCTCGGCCTGCAGGATGTTGTTCAGTACATCGTGCAGGCGGCCGACGACCTCATACGGAAAGCGGCCGGTGAGCATGTAGTAAAGCATCACGCCGAGCGCGTACACGTCGCTGCGCGGATCGATCCGGCCCGGAACGGCCTCGGCCTGCTCGGGCGAGGCCCAGGGCAGGCTGCCCATGAACTGGCCGGTGACGGTGACCGGGGGCAGCTCGTCGGCCGCGGCGCGCGCGGCTACGCGGGCCAGGCCGAAGTCGAGAATATGCGGCTCGCCATCGGCGTCGATGCGGATGTTGCTCGGCTTCAGGTCGCGATGGACGATGCCGCGCAGATGGGCGGCGTAGACCGCGTTGCAGATCTTGACGAACACGCGCAGGCATTCGTCCGGCGGACGCGGCGCGGTGGCCAGCCAGGCATCCAGTGGCTGCCCCGAGATGTAGTCCATCACCAAGTAGTGGCAGCCCGCCGCCAGGCCACTGTCATGGATCGCGACGATGTTCGGGTGGTTGAGCTGGCCGAGGATCTCGATTTCACGCTCGAAGCGGGCCCGTTCGGCGGGGGCGGCCAGCGGCCCGGACTTCAGCGCCTTCAGCGCGACCTTGCGCTTCGTAGATTTCTGCAGCGCCTGGTACACGACGCCCTGTCCGCCGCGGTGAATTTCGCGCAGCAGCGTGTAGCCGGGGAAGGCGTCGGGCGCCAGCGAGTCGGCGAACGCGACGCACGGGGTGGTACCGACGTCCGGCGGCGACTCAGGCGGCGAGATGGCCGTGGGGCCGTCGGGTGACACCGGACCCGTGGTGGAGTCATCCGGCCGCGGGACGGATGGCGGCGGCCCGGCTTGCGGCGGCGGATCGGTGGGTTGCTGCGGGCTCATGGCGCCGCTCCGGCAGTCGACGGTAAGAGTAGCCCTGACGACGCGTACCCGGCCCTGGGCGGCACGGCGTCCACCGCGGCAAATTGTACGGTGAGTGGGCGAAGTCTCGCAACGTGGCGGGCGAAGTGTGCAGGGCGGCGGATCATCGGGAGAGGAGCGTGTGGATGCTGGTGCCGACCGACGTGAGCGTGTCACCCACAATCAGCCCAGTGCAGACCGTGATCAGGAACCGGCTGGACCAGTCGCGGCACCACTTGCCAAGCAGGAGGGCGACCAGACCACCCAGAAAGATGGCCGCCGAGACACTGGCTGGGAATACGAACGCCATCCCCACGCTGGCGGTACTGGGCACCCAGCGTCGTGCGCGCGCCGGCGCCAGGCGCTCACCCAGCGTCAGGGCCACGGCGACCAGCGCGGCGATGAGCATCGCGAGTGGCGTGCCGGCGGGTAGCCCGCGAAAGCCGCCCTGGAACAGCTCCGCGACGACCATGACGCCGCGCACCCCCGGTGCGGGCAGCTCTTCGGTCAGCAGTTGCGTGGCGGGGTTGGGGACCAGCAGCGTGTAGGCGAACGCGGCCGCGCATGCACCCGCCGCCGCGCCGCAAAGTTGAGCGATGGTCTGGGCGCGCGGCGCAGCGCCGAGGAGCGCACCGCACTTGAGGTCGCTGAGCAGGTCGGCGCACTGGCTTGCGGCGCCGCTGGTGACGTTGGCCGCCATCAGGTTCGCCGCCGGGCTTTGCGGCAGCAGCGCCCCGACCGCGAGCTGCGTGAGTTTGGCCACGGGAGCGATGGGGTTCATGCCGGTCTCGCCGGCGACGCGTGCTGCGCCGAGCGCGAGGATGAATGCGAGCAGCACGCCAACGGCGGCGACCCACCACGGTACGGCGAACAGCAGCACCTGTACGCCAATCACTGTCACGAGCGACGCCCCTAGGGCCAGGGCATATGGACTGCGGCGTTGCAGGCTGCCTGGGCCAGGCTGACTTGTGAAGAGGCGTGCCACGCCGGTGGCCAGTGCGCGCCAGGAGAATGCCAGCGAGACCAGCGCCGCGACCACCATCATGGTCACGCCCGGCCACACCAGCCACGTGACCATCTCCGGATAGGTCGCGGCCCGCATCGTGCCGTCGGCCAGCAGCGGCGGGGCAATGAGCCCGAAGGCGACGATCGAGCCAAGCAGGAGCGAGGCGCACGTGCGGAACCCGATCAGACCGCCGACCGCCGGCAGCAGTGGCGACGTACTCAGGCCGAAGGTCAAGTCGGACAGTCTCAGGCCGCGCAGGGCCCCAGGCGCAGCGAGCGTGCCGATCCTGGCGACGTACGTAGACACGGCGAGGCAGGCACTGGCCGCCGCCCCAACGAGTAACGCCTCGATCCGCGCGGCCGCTTCACGTCCATGGCGCCCAGTGGCGTAGCCGACCGGCTGGTCCGGGGGGAGCGGCGCGCCGGACACTGCCGCGGCGCATTCGCGCGCGTGCAGGCCGCGCAGCGTCTCGGCGCCGGCAATTCCGACCGCGAAGGGCAGCTTCTCGGCGACGATCATCTGCCGGCGCAGGCCGACGGCGATCACGTTCCCCAACAGGCAGACGACCAGCAGCCAGCCGGCCAGCACCGGCCAGCTCAGCGTCTGACCGGTGAGCAGCGCGAGCGCGGGGATCGCGGTCACGAGGCCGGCCGAGGGTACATACGCGGCGGCCGAGCAACCCGTCTGGTTGATGTTATTCTCGAGCATGTCGAAGCGGCGGACCCGCCCGCCGCTCAGGCCTTCGACGCCCGCCCAGAAGCCGTAGCCGAGCAAGGCCGCAACGATCGACATGTTGAAAACCATGCCGAGCTTCAGGCCGGCGTAGATGTTGCAGACGGAAAGCACAGCGCCGAGCAGCGCGCCGGTGAGCACGCCGCGGAGCGTCAATTGCGGCGCGTCTGGACAAAGTGTCAAGGGCGTCGGATTGGCCGCGCCCGTGGTTGGCGCGTCCGAGGTGGGGGTCGCTTCCGTGCCCACGCTGACCACTCCATGCAGGCGCCCGCGCGGCGCGGCCGCGCGCGCACGGCAGGCATGGTACGTGAATCGGCGCGGGCGTCAACCGCGTACGGCGTCGCTCGTCGGCTGGCTCTCCGGCGTCGCGCGGAAGCGGGCGGCGTCCGCCGGCCGGTCCCAGGCGTCATAAAGTTCCACAATGCGCTGCCGCAGCCGCCGCGCGCGCGGATGCGCGGCGCCGACGGTCGCGCTCAGACGCTCGTACGCCGCCAGCATGTGCGCCTCCGCCTCCGCAAAGCGCTGCAATCCGGCGAGGGCCCGTCCGTACCAGCCCTCGACGACGGCCGGATACCAGTGCTCGGGCGGCATGACCTGGCGCACCTTCTCCAGCAGGGCGCCGAACTCGTCGGCGGCCGCCTGGAAGTCCCCGCGCTCGTACAAGAGCGTGCCGAGCTGGACCCGGGCGTGCAGCGTCTCGAGGGCCTCGTCGCCAAACGCCTGCCGGCGCTGCTGGAGGGCCCGTCGGATCAGCGGCTCGGCTTCGTCGAACCGCTGCAGGTCGGTCAGCGCGGTGCCGAGGTTCACCATCGCCGTGGACGTATACGGACTGCTTTCGCCCAGGGCGCGGAGGCAGCCCTCCAGAGCGGCGCGATAGATGGGCTCGGCGTCGGCGGGCCGTTCCTGGAGCTGCAGGCACTGCGCCAGGCTGTTCATCGCGTAGAGCGTGTCGAGGTGCTCGTCGCCGTTGGTCCGCCGGGAGGTCTCGAGCGCAGCGCGCAGCAGGGGCTCGGCCTCGGCATAGCGACCCTGGACGTTGAGCATCCCGGCCAGGGCCCCCATGGCGCCGAGCGTGTCCGTGTGCTCCGGCCCCAGGACGCGTTGGGCGCGCTCGACGGCTTCGCGCAAAAGCGGCTCCGCCTCGCCAAACTGGCCTTGATGGGAAAGCTCGAGGCCCAGGTTGGCGATGGCGACGATGGTCTCCGGATGGTCCGAGCCGAGAATACGGCGTTCATTCTCGAGGACCGCGCGCAGCAGCGCGAGCGCCTCATCGCGCGGGCCGGTGATCCCCAGCAGCCGGGAATAGCTGCTCATGGCCCGCAGCGTGTCGCGGTGCTGCGGGCCGAGCACGCGCCGCGCCGTCTCCAGTCGCTGCCGCATCAGGCTGCCCGCCTCTTCCAGCTTGCCCTGGGTGCACAGGACGCTGGCCAGGTTGCCCATGCTGGTAAGCGTGTCGAGGGCGTCCTCGCCCAGCAGCCGCCGGCTGTTGGCCAGGGCCGCGCGATGCAGCGCCTCGGCTTCATCGAGCTGTCCGAGCATCTCGAGCACGTACGCCAGATCGTTCATCGTGCGGGTGGTGTCGATGTGGTCGTCGCCGAGCACGCGACGCCGCGCGTCCAGCACCTGCCGCAACAGTGTCACCGCCTCGTCCAGTTTGCCCTGCTGCCTCTTGAGCCAGGCAATCGCCGCGAGACTGGAAAGCGTGTCGGGATGCTCCGCGCCGGCGGCGCCGCGCCACAAGTCGTAGGCCGCCTGCAGTTGCGGCTCGCTTTCGGCAAACAGGCCCAGACTGGAGTAGGCGTTGCCGATGGCCTCGTGCAGGGCCGCCGCCGTAGGCGCATCGAGGTCGGTCGACTCCGCGAGCTCGCGGCTGGCCTTGTCGAGCACGTCGGCCACGCGGGCCTCGCGCCCCAGGTCGAGCGGCATGGTGAGCATATTCACCAGGAACAGGTTGATGGCGTGCGTCTGGGCGGATTTTCGCTGCGACTCGGTGCGGGCAACCACCTCGGCGGCCCGGGCCTTCTCGGCGGCGTCGAGGCGCTGATCGGCCAGTTGCTCGGCTTCCGTGGCCCGCAGCCACAGCACGCTGAGCAGCACGGCCGCCCCGAGGGTGATGAGCAGGAACACGCTGGTGATGCGCGCGACGTACTTGTAGCGCCGCATGGCTTTGCGCAGCGTGTACAGCGCGCTGTCGCGCTTCGCTTCGATCGGCTCGTTGGCCAGGTAGTGCCGGATGTCGCGGGCCAGGTCGCCGGCGCTCTGGTAACGCCGGTCGGGCTCCTTGGCCAGGCATTTCAGCACCAGCGTGTCGACCTCGTCGTCGAGCTCGCGCCGCAGGCTGCTGGGCCGCAGCGGCTCGATGCTCTGGATGTTGTGCAGCACCTCGCGCAGCCCCCCCACCACCGGGTACGGGAACCGGCGGGTCAGGAGCTGGAACAGGATCACGCCCAGCGCGTACACGTCGCTGCGAACGTCGGTCGCGTGCGGGCTGCCGTCCGCCTGCTCCGGGCTGGCCCACGGCGGCGAACCCATGAACTCGCCGGTCAGGCTCATCGGCGATTCGCCCACGTTGGCGTGCGAGTCGGTCGCGGCCTTGGCCAGGCCAAAGTCGAGCACGAACGGTTCGCCGGCGGGGTCGATGCGAATGTTGCTCGGCTTCAGGTCGCGGTGGATCACGCCCCGCTGGTGCGCGTAGTTCACGGCATCGCAGACCTTGGCGAAAAGCTGAAAGGTGGCGCGCACCGAGAACAGCGGCGAAGCCTCGCTCCGCGGCATGGGGACGCGCACGTCGAGCGGCTCGCCGCGGTGCGTCTTCGACCAGTCGTCGGCCAGGGCCGCGTCGCCGATCAGCTCGTCGAGCCCCACGCCCTCGATGAATTCCATCACATAGTAGGGGTAGCCGGCGTCCGTCACGCCGCTGTCATAAAGCCGCACGATGTTCGGATGGTGCAGCGTGGCGATCAGGTCGATCTCACGCTCGAAACGCCGGCGACGCGAATCGGATGCCCAGGCGCCGTCGAGCAGGACCTTGATCGCCACGCGGCGCTTCGTGGAGCGCTGCGTGGCGCTGAAAACCACACCCTGGCCGCCGCGGCGGATTTCGCGCAGCTCATCGTAGCCGGGGATGCTGGGCTGGCGCGGGGCCGGCGCCCGGCTCTGCTTGACCGCACCGAGCAGTTGCTCGGCGTCCTCGTACCAGTTCGACTGCGTGCCCATCGCCACCCCGGATCGCTCACCCCTCTTCGCCGACCTGTTGCTCCACCAGCTCCGTGAGGCGCTTCATGATCCGCGACTTCGCCTGGTAGACCTGGTCCACGCTCAGCCCGAGGGCCTCGGCCGTCTCGCGGGCGTCGCGGCCCTCGACGGCGTAGCGCTGAAAGGCCTGCCGATCCGCGTCGTTGAACTCGACGGCGATGGTCCGCATGGCCTGGCGGGCGTGGTACTGGCGCCACTCCGCTTCCCAGGCCGCCTCGACGTCCTCGTCCTCGCACGCCGCACGCGTCGCTTCCTCGAGGTGCTCCAGGTCCACTTCGCCGTGGCGGGCCATACGGCGTTTGAAAATGGCGTGCAGCGTGATCGTCTTCAGGTACGAGCGGAACTTGCCGCGGGCCGGATCGTAGTGGAACCCGGGCAGCGTCTTGCTGAGCGCGAGCAGGACTTCCTGGGCCACGTCGTCGCAGTCGGCGGGCTGCAGGCTGCGGCGGCGCGCGAAGCCCGCGATGAGCTCCGCGTAGCGCTCATGAAACTCACGCCAGGCAGCGGGATCCTGTCCGTTGCTCAGGCGCTGCAGCAAGCTGATGTGAGTGGTTTGCCCGTACATGTTCTCCAGTATATCCCCGTCGGGCGGCGAATAGATATAGTCTTTGCCTGGCGCCACCTTACCGGACCAGCGCATCCCGCGCAGACTCGGGCCGGACCGCATCCGGCGGGCGCGGGCGCAGTGTCAGCAGGGCAGCGACCGTGGCGGCCGTGCCGAGCAAGGCACAGATGGTGAAGGTCCACTCGGCGGGGGCCGCCCGCGCAAGTTGCCGGCGATACACCTGCTGCAGGTCAGCCAGCGTGTCTTCCAGGGTGACCGGCGGCGGGCCGGCGTCCGCAGGCCAGTCGGCCAACTCCGCGTTGTACTTGTGGGTGGCGTACGCGGCCGTCTCGGCCCAGGTGCCGCGCCCCCGTGGCAGCCAGAGCGGCCAGCTCAATTGCCCCAGCATGACGACCAGCAACAACAGGAGGCCCGGCCACAGGCGGGGCGCAAACGTGACGGCCACGCCGAGGAAGGGCAGGACCAGGATCAGGTAGCGCTCATGGACCTCGGTCGGGATCATCATGAACAGCAGCAGGCTGAGCATGGTCCACAGCACCAGCCCCCGGCGGTCGCGCCGCCAGCGCCACAGCATGAACAACAACCCCGCTAGCAACGCCAGCACCAGCCAGATCTTGCTCCACGTGCCCCGGGTGAGGCCCAGCCATTTCGCATGTGCGTCGAGTGAATCCGTGAGCAGGAGGTGCAGGTACCAGATATTGAACGCCTTCAGCGTGGTCAATTTGCTGTAAATCGCGAACAGGTTCTCATGGTAGCTGCGCAGGTACCACGCCCAGCCGCTGTGCAACGTGAACGGCAGCGCCATGAGCAGCAGCACGCCGAGCGCCACCACGCCCCCGACCAGCGGCTTCCAGACCGGCCGCGTCGTCAGCAGGGCATAGCCCCACAGCGGGATGAACAGCACGGCCTGCGTCTTGAGGGCGAACGCCACGCCCCAGAGCACGCCCGCCAGCACCCAGCGTTCGTGGAGCATCGCGTGCAGCATCCAGACCCCCGCCGCCAGCAGGATCGAGTCGGTCTGGGCCCAGATCACCGAGTCCCACCACAAAATAGGCAGAAACAGCGCCGCGACGTAGATCCACAGAGGAGCCCACCCCGGACGAAAACGCCGGACCAGCGCCGCGCAACCCCAGGCGGTCAGGAAGTCTCCCACCATGCTCCAGAACGTGAAGCAGCTCAGCGACTCGACGGTGTTCAGCAGCCGATCCGGACGCAGCGCGCTGAAGGCCGCCCCGGACACGGCCAACAGGTAGACCGACAGCGGCGGATAGTTACAGACGCGGTCGAACTTGCGTTGCGAGATGTGCCAGGTGCGCTTGCTCTTGTCCCAGTGGCGCAGGTCATAGCGGTGCGGCCGTTCGGTGTAGAGGCTCAGCAGCCCGCGATCCTGCGCTTGCAGGCCCCAGCGGACGAAGTCGTCGTGGTCGCCGGGGTAAAGCATGCCGGCGAAGACCGGGATGGGGGGTGTCGGCAACAGGGGCGCGGCGAGGAGTCCGGCGCGGAGCAGGATGGCTGCGACAGTCACGCCGAGCCAGAGTCCCCAAGGCGGCGCGGCCGGCCCACGACGAGCGCACCGGACGGCGGGGTGAGGTTCCCACAGTCGCCGTGGCTGGTGTGTCATGCCGCGCTCACCGGGTTCCAGGTTGGGAAGGACCAGAGCCGCGCCGGCTTATAGCGCGCCGCGCCAGCGGGCGTCAAGCTGGCTGGACGGGGGCGCAAAAAGTGCCCGCCGGGGCACGTCGTGCGACCGGCGGGCTGTTTCGTTGGCTGCTGTAACGACAGCCACGTTCGCTGCATCACAGCAGCCTAGCGTTTATCACCCTTCACTGGATCACCTCCTTTCTACACGGGCCACTTCCCGGCCGGCCTCTGGTGAGGACGCCACGCCGGGCTTTGTCCCGTTCGCCGACCGTCACCGGCGAACACGACAGGTGCTGGATCCGAAGCACCTGGCGGAGGTGGTGAGGCGGGCAGCGGTCTCGCCCAATCTTTGAGAGGGCTGCGCCGCCGCAGCGGCCTCCGCTATCCCCATTATCGCCAGAACCGGGCGCGGGTCAAGAGAGAAGTTGCGCGGGCGGCCGCGGCGCATAATTGTCGCGCCCGGTCGCGCGGCCCAAGCTGGCCAACGGGGTGGGGTGCGCTAGTCGAAGCGCGTCGCCGGCCGCGCGGCCAGGCAATGCACCGCCAGCGGGCACAGCGCGCGCCGCACATCGCGCAGCGGAAAGCCATCACTGATTGCGCGCTCGACGCGGGCGGCCAGGCGCGCGAGGACCGGGAACCCCGCCGCAGGAGTTTCGACCCGGATGTGCGTCGCGATCTTCAGCAAGCGGGCCGCATCGTCGGCGGCAAAGGCGGCCTGCATCGCGGCGACCGCGGCGCGCAGCTCGTGGACGCAGGCGTCAATCACGTCGCCGAATCCGGGCTCGCTGATCATGGCGCTGATCAGCGGCTTCGGCCGCGCGGCGCGGACGAGGTCCGCGAGACACTCAGATTGCACGGGCTTGTTGACGAACGCGTCGCAGCCGCCGTTGATGCACAGGTAGTGGCTGGCCTCGGTCGTCGAGGCCGTCAGCGCGACGATCATCCACAGGTATCCCTTTTCGCGCAGCTCGCGGGCGGCACTCGGCCCATCGAGTTCCGGCATGTCCATGTCGAGCAGGATCAGATCGAACCGCTCGGCCAGCGCGGCGGCGACGGCCTGACGGCCGTTGGCCACGCAGGTCACGTCGGCATGGTGGCGCGCGAGCGCCTGCGTCAGGATGCGGCAGACGGTCAGGCTGTCATCCGCGACGAGGATGCGGCAGCGCCAGGCCGGCGGGGCAAAGCGCGGAACATCGATCGCGCGATCGAACGTCACCCGCAACTCCCAGAGGCCATCGGCCTGCGTCAGCGGGTCGCACGCCGCAACGCGCCCGGGAACCTCATCCCAGCCGCTTTCCGCGTCGATCAGGTACACGACGCAGGGCACCTCGGGCCGCAGCCAGGTCGTGGACACCGCGCACAACGCCCGTGTGCCAAGCAGCCGCGCATGCACCCCAAAAGACCGCGACGGCTGCTGCGGTTGACGCATGTCCACGCGGAGAGTCCGCACGCGATACTTGTAGAGGGAATCGGCCCGACAGCCGCCTTGCGCCAGATCCACCGGACCAGCCTGTGCGTCCAGTTGGTCGAGGAGCTGCGACAGCGAATGATTGTCCAGTGCGTTGGCCGGGCTCAACACCATTGACCTACCCGCCCGTCGGGCGGCTCGTATTCCGCGGGCGCGCAACCCCCAACGCGGGCTCGCCCTGTTTTCATCGGCCCCGGCGGCGGGCCGCATGATTGGCACCGGCGACCAGCCGGGCACGCCCGATAAGCCGCCGGCCGCGGCCCAGCCGGCAGTTCGGCGCTGAATTGCACGGCGGCACTTGACAGTCGGCCGCGACCAGGGCATACTGTACTATGTCAGATAGTACAGTATGACGAGGTCGCCGTGGCCCTGGAATTCCGCATCTCAACCGGCAGCCCCCTGCCGATCTACCGCCAGATCGTCGATCAGGTCCGGCACGCCGTCGCCGTCGGCCACCAGCACGCCGGCGATCCGCTCCCCAGCGTCCGGGCGCTGGCCGAGTCGCTGGTCGTCAATCCCAACACCGTCGCCAAGGCCTACGCCGAACTCGTCCACGACGGCGTGCTCGAGTCCCGCCAGGGGCGCGGGTTCTTCGTCGCCGACCGGCGGCAGGTGTTTTCGCGTGCGGAGCGGGTGCGGCGGTTGGAGCAGGCGCTGGATGCGCTGCTGAGCGAAGCGCTCGTGCTGAACTTCACGCCGGATGAGATTCGCGCGGCGCTCGACAAGCGCCTGGCGCACTACGAGCCGGGCGCGGAGCCGAACCGAGGGTCCGAGTGATGGCTGAATATGTAATTGAAACACAGCAACTGACCCGCTACTTCGGCCGCACGGGCGCGGTGCGCGAGCTCGATCTCGCCGTGCCGCGCGGCTGCGTGTTCGGCTTTCTCGGGCGGAACGGCGCGGGTAAAACGACCACGATCCGCATGTTGCTGGGACTGTTGGAGCCGACGCGCGGCGCGGCGACGGTGCTGCGTCAGGACAGCCGGACGCTGTCGCCTGCGGGGCGCGCGCGGATCGGATACCTCGCCGAGGGCCATCACGTCTACGGGTGGATGCGCGTGGCCGAGTGCGGGCGCTTCCAGCGGAGCTTCTACGCGCGCTGGAACGAGGAGTTGTATCGCAACGTGGTCGAGTATTTCGGCCTGGAGCCGGACACGCGCGTCCGCGATCTCTCGCGCGGGCAGCGCGCGGGGCTGTGCCTGGCGCTGACGCTCGCGCCGGACCCGGAACTGCTGATCCTGGATGACCCGGCCCTGGGTCTGGACCCGGTGGCCCGGCGGGCCCTGCTCGAAGCGATGGTCTACGTGACGCGCCAGGCGGACCGGACCATCTTCTTCTCATCGCACCTCGTCGACGATGTCGAGCGCGTCGCGGACCGGATCGCGATTCTCGACCACGGGCGCTTGCGGGCGTGTTGCACCGTGGACGAGTTTCGGCGGCGCGTGCAGCGCGTCGTGCTGCACTTCTCCGGCCCGCCGCCGGCCGTGCCGGACATCCCGGGGCTGCTGCACGCCCGACGCACCGAGCGCGAGCTGTCGTTGACGATCGCGAACTGCGACGAGCGCACCGAGGCGTTGCTCGGCCGGCTGGGGGCAGCGCGCCGCGAGCCGGTCGCACTGGACCTCGAGGAGGCGTTCATCGACTACGTGGGAGTGCGGGGAGCCGCGCGGCCGCTCGTGCCGGAGTCGGGAGGTGCTGCATGAGGGCACTCATCTGGAAAGAGGTCCGCGAACAGGTGAAGTGGGCGATGCTCTGGCTGATTGCGATCGGGCTGGCATGCGGCGCGGCGCTCTCGGCGGTGAGTGTGCGGGACTGGGACAACGTCTCCCTGCTGTGCAGCCGCCTCTTCTACGCCGTCATGCTGTTCGGCGCCACCCTCGGCGGCCTGTTGCTCGGCCTGCTCCAGACACTGCCGGAGGCGCGTCCGGGGCGCTGGGCGTTCCTGATGCATCGGCCGCTGGCGCGGCCGCGGATCTTCGGGGCGAAGGTCTGCGGCGGGCTGCTCCTGTTCGTGCCGGCGCTGGGGCTGCCGCTGCTGGGCTCGGCGATCTGGGTGGCCACGCCCGGCAACGTGGCCGCGCCGTTCGATGCTCGCTCAGTGCTGCCGGGCATTGGCGCGATCCTGACCGGGATCATGTTCTACTTCGCGGGGCTGCTGGTCGGGCTGCGCCCGGCACGGTGGTGGTGCAGCCGGGGCGTGCCCCTGGTGACGGCGGCGGCGATCGCGTTTGTCGGCGTGGCGGTGACCGAGTTCTGGCAGGCGGTGCTGGTCAACGCGGTCGGCATTGTGCTGCTCGCGGTCTGCGCCGCCGGGTGTTTCCTGGCCAACGGCGAATACCGGCCGCTGCCGCGCGTTGCCCGGCTGGCGCTGGGCGTGACGTTGTTCGCCGGCATCGGCGTCGTGATCGCGGTGGTTGGCACGGTGAGCGCGGAGAGTCTCGACGACGAGCACTACACGTTTCATCAGTATCAGATCGACGGCGCGGGGCGTATCTTGCGGCTCACACATGTCGATCAGCGGCTGGTGAGCGTGGTCGATCCCCAGGGTGCGGAGGTCGAGGCGTACCGCGACCCGCGTGCGCGAGCGCAGCTCGACAGCAGGCTGCTGCGCGCCGTGTCCCTGCACGCGGAACCAGAGCAGGTCCCCCACTACTGGAGCGGCGCACGGTTCGTTGCGCCGGTGATGTTCCCGGAGGATACCGCGTGGTACTCGGTGCCGGCCGAGCGGCTGTTGTACGGCTACTCACTGCGGACGAAGCGGCCGCTCGGGACACTGGGGCCGGACGGATTTGTGCCGGCCGAACAGGGACTGGCCCGCCCGTTCGCAGCGCGGGTGCAGGTGGCGTGGGGTGGCGCGGGCGTGTTTCTCGCCGACCGAGACACGCTGTACCGCATCGATTTTGACACACGCGAAATACAGCCGGTCTACGCGCTGCCCGCACCGGAAACGGTGCTGGCCTGTGGCGTGTTACGCGGCCCGATCGCGAGAGAGAGCCCGGGCATCATCGTGCTGACCCGCGCGCACCTGCGGCTGCTGGGGATCGACGGCACGCCGCAGTTCACGCTGGCGCACCCGGTCGAGCTCACGACGTACGGCTACGTATCCGCGGGGATGACGAACGATGCCACACGCTGCATCGTCTGGTATCGCCCCGCGCAGCCGGCACAGGAACTTGCCGGCTTCACGCTGCCGGAGATCGTGCTGGAGTTCGGCGCGGATGGCCGGGAGTTGCAACGGCACGAGTTGCCCGCGCTGCCTCCGCCGTCAGGGACGTTGAGCGCCTGGCGCGGTCTGGGCGGCGCGGCGCTGCCGTCCGGCGCGGTCATCGGGCTCTATGGCTGGGCGTACCTGCGGAAGGCCTGCGGAGATACGCAGGGTGCCATCACGCTGGCCGAACTACACCGCGAGTTCGGCGGGCCCTGGAATGCGTTTCGTGTTGTCTCATTGAGCGCGTTCCTCGCGTCGGTCGTCGCGTGTCCGCTGATCGCATGGCGCATCAGTCGCCGTTACGCGTTCACACCGCGCGCCCGAAGGTTGTGGATTATGCTGGCGCTTCTGGGCGGGCCTGTGATGCTCTTGACGCTGGCGGCGCTACGCGACTGGCCGGCGCGCGTGGCGTGTCCGGCCTGTGCGCGGTGGCGCGTCGTGGACCGCGACGCGTGCGAACACTGCGGCGCACCTTGGCCCCCGCCGCCGACGGACGGAACCGAAGTCTTCGACACGCCCGAGTCAGCCGCGTGACCACCGAAAGACGCTTCGGACACCTTTTCGGGGCTTGGCTCAGAGTCGCTTGAAAGCCCGGATTTCCGCGTCGCGGATCATCAGGTGTTCGAGCTTCTCCAGACGCGGGGCAGGGCCGATCGCGGTCAGTCGCCCCGCCAGGCCCTCCGGCGTCTTGATCAGCGTCCAGGACCGCCGGCGCACGCGGGCTTCTTTCACGAGGCGCTCGATCGTGTCGCGCGGACTGGCACCGGGTTCCAACTCGACCTCGAACGTCGCCGCCGTGTGCCAGCGGGCAATCTGCTTCTCAGTCACGCCCAACCCGAACAGCACCGCGCTGGCGAGGACTGTTCCCAGCGTCCCCAGCACGAAGTGCCCCGCCCCAAAGGCCATCCCCACGCTCGCCACCGCCCAGATCGTCGCCGCCGTGGTCAGGCCGACGACATGGTTGCGCCGCTGGATGATCGCCCCCGCGCCGAGAAAGCCGACGCCGGTCACGATCTGCGCCGCGATGCGCGTCCGATCCACGCCGGGCGCATCCTCCGCCAGCCGCACGGACAGGAGTGTGAACAACGCCGCCCCCAGGCAGATCATGATGTTCGTGCGGAACCCCGCCGGCTTGTCGTGCAGCTCGCGCTCGAGCCCGATCACCGCACCGGCGAAGGCCGCGGCCAGCAGCTTGATGATGTCAACCCACTCTGGCATAGGCTGTGTACCGCCGCCGGATTGTACCCGCAGCACCGCAGCGCAGCAGCCGCACGGCGGCAAGTTCGCTTGACGCCCCCCCGGCGTGGTGTACACTTCGAATTGGCGGCGATGCCGCCGAGTTCCCGTAGCTCAACTGGATAGAGCGTCGGCCTCCGGAGCCGAAGGTTGTGGGTTCGAACCCCGCCGGGAACGTCCTCCTGAAGCCGGCCGACCAGGCGAACATTCGAAGCAGGGAGCGGGTGGGGTCCGCAGTCCACCAGACGCTGCACGCGTCCAGTCACGCACCGGCGACCGCGCCCACGGAATGCGACTGGCCGTCCGGCGACCTGCAGCCAACGCAATATATTGGGGGGCAGCGTTCCGGACTTGCAACATATAGAACCAAATAGTACTGTGTCTGGCGAAACACGGCCGTCGCGCCTTGCCGAACGCATCCAGTCAAAGCTCGCGTCGGGCCGAATCGGCGATCGCGCGGCACAGACAGCAGGAAGGAGCCTTTGCCATGTCTTGCAGGACGCAGTGCACACCCCGCACCATCACGCTCGTTTGCCGCCACCCGATGATCTTGCTGGCGCTGTCCTCCATCGCGGTCACCGGCTTGGTCGGTGGCTGCCCGCCGGACGTGCTGATCTACGGAAACACGAACTTCACCGACGAAGGCAACGGCACGAACACCGACGGTGACCAGTCCGGCCTGGTCAATCCCGACTTGATTGGCCCCACCGGCCCGACCGGGCCCACCGGCCCCGAGGGCGACCCCGGCCCGCGCGGCGCCACCGGCGCCACGGGCGCCAAGGGCGCGCAGGGCGCGACCGGCGCGCGGGGCGCCGACGGCGACCCGGGCGCGATTGGCCCCGAGGGCCCCGTCGGTCCCTCCGGCCCGCAGGGCGAGCCCGGCACGTCGTACACCATCGGCACCGGTCTGACCCTCGACGGAACGACCGTCCAGATCGACACATCGTTCCTCGATGAACGCGTGCAGGCCAATGCCTGGTTGCTCGGCGGCAATGCCGGTGTTGACCCGGCCGCGAACTTCCTCGGCACCAATGACGATACAGCCCTGAATTTCGGCGTGAACGGCTACCCCGCGCTGCGCCTCGAGCCCACCGCGCTCAGCCCCAACATTATCGCCGGATTCGCAGGCAACGCCGTTACGGACGGCGCGGTCGGCGCGGCCGTGCTGGGCGGCGGCACCACCAACGCCACCAACCAGGTCTCCGCCAGCTATGCGACCGTCGCGGGCGGCTATGACAACAGCGCCGCGGGCCCCGGAGCCAGCATCGCGGGCGGCGCCGGCAACAGCGCGGTGGGCGAGACGGCGGTGATCGGCGGCGGCCTCGAGAACGCCGCCAGCGGCGATCACGCCACGGTCCCCGGCGGCAATCAGAATCACGCCGCGGGCGATTACAGCTTCGCGGCCGGCCGGCGTGCCAAGGCGCTGCACCGCGGCAGCTTCGTGTGGGGTGACGCGACGTTCGATGACATCGCGTCGCTGGGCCCAAATCAGTTCATCGTCCGCGCCAGCGGTGGCCTGTGGTTCGGTACGCACAGCGCCCCGACCTTCCCGGCCAACGCGTTCCTTGCCACCAGCACCGGGGCATACCTGAGCCAGGATGGCGTCTGGATGAACGCGGCGGGCGGCGCGCTGCGCGAGACGCTCCAGGCCGTCGATGCTCGGGCGGTCCTGAAGCAGATTGTCAACCTGCCGATCGTCTCCTGGACGTTCAAGAACGACGCCGCGCAAGTCCGCCATGTCGGCCCCGCCGCCGCGGACTTCCGGACCGCGTTCCAGGTCGGCGCCGGCGATGAACACATCGCGACGATCGACGCCGACGGGGTGGCGCTCGCGGGCATCCAGGGTCTCTACCAGTTGCTCCAGGAAAAGGACGCCGCTCTGGCCGCGCAGCAGCAGCGGATCGCGGACCTGGAGGCGCGTCTGCAGAAGATCGAAGCGCTCCTGGACGCGCCGAAATAGCGCCCGGACGCATCCTGCGCGACAGGCCGCGATACACCGGTGCGCATCGGCTATACGCTGTCGCCCAGACCGCCGCAACCCGCCCGCACTCGGCTATAATCCTCGGTGTGCGGACGGCGGCGGTTCAGTGGCCGCCCGCGGCCGACGATGTCCACACTGGGTGCCCCGCGATGCCCGAGCCGGCGATCGTGCCAGACAGCCATAACCTCGCCTTCGTCGAACAGCTCTACGCTGAATACCTGCGCGATCCGGCGTCCGTGCCGTCGGCCTGGCGCGCCTACTTTGACGGGTTCACGCCACGGCACAGCGCGCCCGGGCTGCGGCTGGGCCCATCGTTCCAGCCGCGCAGCCTCTTCAATCCGCCGCCCGCCCACAACGGCCTCGGGGCTGCAACCGCCGGCGCACAGGTCGCCATCCACCAGGACCGCGTCGACCAACTGATACGCGCTTACCGTGTCCGCGGCCACATCGTCGCCGCGGTCGATCCGCTGCATCATGGCGTCCCCCACCCGGAGGAGCTCAAACCCGCGCACTACGGCTTCACGCGCGACGACATGAAACGCCCGTTCTCCAGCCGCACGATCCATGGCGCCGCGGTCCGCACGCTGCGTGAAATCCTGCTCCTCATGCGCAACACCTACTGCCGCGCGATCGGCGTGCAGTTCATGCACATCGATCAGCTCGAGGCCCGCCACTGGCTGCAGGAGCGCATGGAAGGCACGCAGAACCGCATCGCCCTGAGCCGGGCGGCCCAGCTCCGCATCCTCACGCGCCTCACCGACGCCGTCATCTTCGAGGAGTTCATCCAGAAGAAATACGTCGGCGCCAAGCGTTTTTCGCTCGAAGGCGGCGAAAGCCTCATCCCCCTGCTCGACCTGGCCATCGAACGCGCCGGCAGCCAGGGCGTCGAGGAAATCGTCATCGGCATGGCCCACCGCGGCCGCCTGAACGTCCTCGCCAACATCATGGGCAAGAGCCCGCGCCAGATTTTCCGGCAGTTCGAGAACGTCGACGCCGAACTGTATCTGGGCCGCGGCGACGTGAAGTACCACCAGGGCTATCACGGCGACTGGACCACCGCCGCGGGCCAGACGCTGCACCTGGCGCTGTGCTTCAACCCCAGCCACCTGGAATTCGTCAACCCGGTGGTCCTCGGCCGCGTCCGCGCGAAGCAGGATCGTCTCGGCGACACGGAACGGCGTCGCAGCCTGGCGCTGCTCATTCACGGCGATGCCGCGTTCGCGGGCGAGGGCATCGTGCAGGAAACGCTGAACCTCAGCGAGCTGGCGGGTTACCGCACGGGCGGCACGCTGCACGTAATCGTGAACAACCAGCTTGGCTTCACGACCAGTCCCCAGGAAGGCCGCTCGACGCGTTACGCGACCGACGTGGCCAAAATGCTTCAGAGCCCGATCTTCCACGTGAACGGCGAGAACCCCGAGGCGGTCGCCCAGGTCGTGCAACTGGCGCTCGACTTTCGCCACGAGTTCCGCCGCGACGTCGTCATCGACATGTACTGCTATCGTCGGCACGGCCACAACGAGGGCGACGAGCCGTCGTTCACGCAGCCCGGGCTGTATCGTCGGATCGAGGCGCGCCCGTCCGTCCGCGACGGCTATCTCAAGCACCTGCTCGAGCTGGGTGAAGTCACGCGCGACGAGGCCGATGAGATCGCGGCGCGGCGGCGTGCATACCTGGAGCAGGAGCTGGCGGGCGCGCTTAGCGAAGGTCCTTCCGTGAGCGCCCGCCCCAGCACGCTCGGCCGCATCTGGAGCCGCTACGCGGGCGGGCCGGATGCAAACGTCCCGGAAGTCGATACAGGCTTGCCCCGCGAGCAGTTGACCGCGCTGCTCGCAGCCCAGACGAAGTTGCCCGCCGATTTCCATCTGCACCCAAAGCTCAAGCGCTTGCTCGAGCAGCGCCGCCAGATGGCCGGGGGGCAAAAGCCGCTCGACTGGGCCAACGGCGAAGCCCTCGCGTTTGCCACGCTGCTCGCCGGAGGCACGCGGGTGCGCCTTACTGGCCAGGACTGCGGCCGCGGGACGTTCAGTCAGCGCCACGCGATCCTGTATGACTATCAGAACAGCCAGCCGTACGTCCCTTTGCAGCACATCGCGCCCGACCAGGCCGCGTTCGATATCCGTAACAGCCCGCTCTGCGAGGCGGGCGCGCTTGGATTCGAATACGGCTACAGCATCGCGTACCCCGATGGTCTGGTCATCTGGGAGGCGCAGTTCGGCGATTTCGTCAACGCCGCGCAGGTGATCGTCGACCAGTTTCTCGCCAGCGCCGAGGAGAAATGGCACAGTCTCAGCGGCCTGGTCCTGCTGCTGCCGCACGGGATGGAGGGCCAGGGGCCCGAGCACTCCAGCGCCCGGCTGGAGCGGTTTCTCATGCTGGCCGCCGCCGACAACCTCCAGGTGGTGAACCCGAGCACACCCGCGCAGTATTTTCACGTGCTGCGCCGCCAGGTGCTGCGCCCGTGGCGCAAGCCGCTGGTCGTGATGACGCCGAAGAGCCTGCTGCGGCACCCGCAGGCAACCTCGACGCTGGACGCTTTCGCGACCGGTCGTTTCCAGCGCGTGCTGCCGGACGACCTGCCGGCCGCAGGCGTACGGCGGATTCTGCTCTGCAGCGGCAAGGTCTACTACGAGTTGCGACACGCGCGCGAGAAGCGCCGGCGCACGGATGTCGCCCTGATCCGCGTCGAACAGTACTACCCCTTGCCGGAAGCGGCGCTGCAGACCGTTCTGGCGCCCTACGCCGCCGACGTGCCGGTCTACTGGACCCAGGAAGAGCCCGCGAACATGGGCGCGGCCCCCCACTTCCGCATAAGATTCGGCGCATCGCTGTGCGGCCATCCGCTCCGGTGGCTCAGCCGGCCCGCTGCCGCCAGCCCGGCCACCGGCTCGCACGCCAGCCACGAGCTGGAACAGCAGCGCCTGATCGACCAGGCCTTTGAAGACACGGGCGAACACCGCTGAGGCGGCGCGTGTGCGCGGGAGATCGACCGACATGGCCGTTGAACTGAAGATCCCGTCCGCCGGCGAATCGATCACCGAGGTCCAGATCGGCGCGTGGGCCAAGACCGAGGGCGACTACGTCGAGCGCGACGAGACCGTCGTCGAGATTGAAACCGACAAAGCCTCCATGGAGCTGCCCGCCCCTGTGAGCGGCTTTCTCACCAAGTGCCTCAAGCCAGCCGGCGAGATCGTCCCGGTCGGCACCGTGATCGCGCTGCTGGAAGAAGCACCGCGCCCAGCGACAGTCGCGACCGGAGCCAAGGCCGGGGCTGCCCCGGCGCGCACCGCCACCGGCGCCCCGCCCGCCACGGAGGCCCGCGCGGCCGGAGCCGCCGCACACGTGATGCCGGCCGCGCGGCGGGCGCTCGCGGACGCCGGCCTGCAACCTGCCGATGTGCAGCCCACCGGCCCCGGCGGCCGACTGCTGAAGGAAGATGTGCAGCGCCACGTGGCCCAGGGTGGCGACGGCGCGCGCCCAGCCGCGACGCCGACGACGCAACCGCCGCCAGCCCCGCCCGCCGCGGACCGCCACGAAGAAGTCGTCCCGATGACCATGCTGCGTCGCCGCATCGCCCAGCGCCTCGTCGAGGCGAAGCAGACCATGGCCATGCTGACCACCTTCAACGAGGTGGACATGTCGGCGATCTTTGCGCTGCGCGACCAGCGCGGCGAGGATTTCAACAGGAAGTACGGGATCAAGCTCGGCCTGATGTCGTTCTTCGTGAAGGCCGCGATCGACGCGCTCAAACGCTTCCCGGCGGTGAACGCGGAGATCCGCGGGCATGACATCGTCTACAAGAACTACTATGACATCGGCATCGCCGTCAGCACGGACCAGGGCCTCGTGGTACCGGTGGTGCGCGGCGCGGAGCGGCTGAGTTTCGCCGAAGTGGAGCTCGCCATCGCCGACCTCGCCAAGCGCGCCCGCGAGCGCAAGATTGCCGTCGAGGAGCTGCAGGGCGGCACGTTCACGATCACCAACGGCGGCGTGTTTGGCTCGCTGCTGGCGACACCGATCATCAACCCGCCGCAAAGCGCCATCCTCGGTCTGCACGCCATCCAGGACCGCCCCGTCGCCCGCAACGGCCAGGTCGTGATCCGCCCGATGATGTACATCGCGCTGACCTACGATCACCGTATTATCGACGGGCGCGAATCGGTCTCTTTCCTGAAGCGCATCAAGGAGTGCGTCGAAGAGCCCGCGCGGATGCTGATCGAAGTGTAGCCCCGCGGCCGCTACCGATTCCGCGCCGCTGGCACGGTGTACGAGTACGCCACTTCGCCGTTCGGCCCGTCGCCCGGCAAATACGCCCGCACATAGTCCACCGTGACCTGCTGCGGCGCCACCGTCACGCGGACGTGCCCCGTATTCGGCACCACGTCGCCCGCAACATACTCGCCGAGAGCGTAGTAACCCGTACTGTACGCGGCGTCGCTGGGCTGCGGGCACTCCTGGTAGATCACGCCGTCCAGCTCCTGCCGCGCGAACACGTGATCGTGGGCGTGAAAGAAGATCGTCACCCCGTTGGCGACGAGGAGAGCGTGGATCGGCACGCCCCAGCCCGGCCGGTAGCAGTCAAACGCGTACGTCCCGTCCAGTGCCTCGCCGCCCCACTCGAATGAGCCCCTGCCGCCCAGCGCGTGGCTCGCCGCCTCGATGCCGCCGCGCCCGTACGTATTCACGCCGCCGGTGATGTGATGCGCGAAGACGAACTTGAACGTCGCGGAACTGCCCTGCAGCGTGTACCCCAGCCAGTCATACTGGTCGCGGCCCAGCGTCCAATCCCAGTTGTCGCCGCTGCCCGGGTAATGAATGTCCCCGTGCGGGCAGCGCGGCGTGTACCAGTACGGGTCCAGCACCACGAAGAGCGCGTCGCCCCATTCCCACGCGTAGTAGTTCTCACGCCGTCCGACGAACGGCGCCTCGTAGCGGTCACCCGTGTAGAAATCATCGGGCTGCGGCAGGGGATAGATCAGCTTGCGCGCGTTCGCCGCCCAGACCGCCACGTTCCACGGGGTGCCATTCAGCCGCCAGCCCTGCTCGCCCTCGTGGTTACCCAGCACCAGGTAGTACGGCGCCGAATGGCACGCCAGGTCGAGATAGGGCCGCTGGTCGAGCTGCCGATCGACCGCCTCCGCGAAGTCGACGACATCGCGGCCGGCATACATCTCGCTGTGGATCGAGTCACCCATGTCGAGGAGAAAGTCCGGCGCGTCCCAGCTCACGTTCTGAAGCGTCCGCCGATAGAGCGCGTATCCGTTCGGCGTCCAGCCCAGCTCCTGGAGGTGCGAGTCGGCCACGATGGCGAAGGTGAAGGAGCTGCCGCGCGCGCGCGCCGTGTGAAACGTGCGCGGCGGGCCCGCCTCGAAGGGGCCGCCCTCGGCCGGCCGGTAGCGCAGGCGGTAGTAATAACGCATATCCGGGCGCAGGCGCTCGAGGCGTACCACGTGCGGCGTGCCGCCCGGCACACAGACGACCGGACTCTGGTGCGTGTAGCTCCCCGGCGACAGGCCCCACTCGAAGTACATGTCGAGCGTCACGAGCGACATCACGCTCAGCGTCGCGGATTCGTCCGTCGGCCGCGAGACCAATTCACGTCCCACGAAGGTTGCCCGCAGTGTTCGGTAGAGTTCGAGCCGCGCCTCGACGCTGTCAAACGGGCAGTGCAGCGGCGCCGCGTGAAAATCATGGCTGGCCAGAATGCTGGTCGGATCCGAACCCCGGTCTTCGATCACGACCGCCAGCACCTTGCCGTCCGGCCCGGTGCCCCAGCCGGGCCGCGCCACGATCTCGTTGACGACGGCGGAGATGTCCGGGCTATAGCGCCGCAGCGGCACGCACAACTTGTCCGTGAACGGCTCCGGCCAGTCATGCGCGACATCCCAATTCACCAGCGTTTCCGTCTTCGGCTGCTGCGACGGCCGCGCCTCATCGAACGGCACGGCACTGTCCGCAGCGACGCCCACGACCGCCAGGCGTACCAGCGAGCTGACGTACCCCTGCCCCGACCCGGGCAGCACCAGGCGCGCGTATGCGAACTGTTCGCCCGCGCTGATCTGCGGCACCTGGAATCGCAAGCCCAGCTCGTACAGCCCGCCGCGACCGGCTCCCATGCGATTGAGGCCGCTCTGCAGGTAGCCATCGTCGTGCCAATCGCTCCGGTCGACTTCGGTGCCATCGTCGCCGTCCAGTGCGATCCCGATCGAGAGGACTTCCGTCCCGGTGAAAAGCTGCTGAAACACCGCCAAATCACGCAGATCCAGCCCCGCCGCGCCATCCAGGTCCAGGCAGGCACACTCGTCCGGCGATCCGCCCAGGCCGCCCGCCAGCAGCGCGAAGTCCGTGAAGTCGACCACCCAGTCGAGGTTGCAGTCCCCGGGCGAAGTCGGCGCAGACTGCGCCGCGGCTCCGCCCACCAACGAGCCGAGCGCGATCAACACGAGCGAGATGCGGCCGGGTCGAGACATGACCGCCCATTACCGCCGTGGCAGCCCCAGTGCCCACTTCACGCGTACATTTCAGCGTACCACGACGGCCCGGCGCCGGGCAATGACAATCGGGCCGCCCGCCGTCGCGCCTGTCCGCGCGTCCGGCGGGCCGCTAAGATCACCCGTTCAGCAGGGAGACCGCCCGTGATCCAGCATGACCTGATTGTTATCGGAGCCGGCCCCGGCGGGTATGTCGCCGCCATCCGGGCCGCCCAACTCGGCCTCAACGTCGCCTGCATCGAGCGGGAGGCCGCGCTCGGCGGCACGTGTCTCCGCATCGGCTGCATCCCCAGCAAGGCCCTGCTCGAGTCGAGCGCGCGCTATGCCGCGGCCCGCGACGAATTGAGGGAGCACGGCGTTAAAGTCGGCGCGGTCGAGCTGGATCTGCCGGCCATGCTGAAGCGCAAGGACCAGATCGTCGGCGGGCTCACCAAGGGCATCGAGGCGCTGTTCAAGAAGAACAAGGTCACGCGCTACAGCGGCCACGCACGGCTCGCCGGCCCTGGCCGCGTGGTGGTGACTTCACCAGAACCCCAAGCGGCAGCGCGGGGTCCGCGCAGCGCACCGGCGGGCACTGCTCAAGAGCAGTGGCACACGGAGACGGGTCAGCGCAGAGCGTCGGCGGGCACTGCTCAAGAGCAGTGGCACACGACGGAGTTGCAGGCCAAGCACATCATCATCGCCACGGGCTCGCAATCCGCCCCGCTCAAGGGCGTCGAGCTCGACGATAACCGCATCGGCACGAGCACCGAGGCCCTCGCCTATCCCGAGGTCCCGCAGCATCTCGTCGTCATCGGCGCCGGCTACATCGGCCTCGAGCTGGGCTCCGTCTGGCGCCGGCTCGGCGCACAGGTCACCGTGCTGGAGTACCTCGACCGCATCCTGCCCGGCATGGACGACGAGCTGGCGGCCGAAGCGCTGAAGCTGCTCAAACGCCAGGGGCTGGAATTCCATCTCGGCGCGCGCGTGACCGCCGCCCGGCGTGTCACGGCGGAAGGTGCACCACCCTGCGTCGTCGAAGCTGATGGCCTCGATCCGATTGCGTGCGACCGCGTTCTGCTCGCGGTCGGCCGCGTGCCCAACACGAGCGACCTCGGCCTCGACACGGTCGGCATCTCGCTCGACGAGAAGCGCCGCATCCCGGTGAACGAGCATTTCGCCACCGCCGTCGCGGGCATCTACGCCATCGGCGACGTCATTCGCGGGCCGATGCTCGCGCACAAGGCGGAGGACGAGGGCGTCGCGTGCGTCGAGCACATCGTCACCGGCTACGGCCACGTGAACTACGACGCGATCCCCGGCGTCTGCTACACCGAGCCTGAAATCGCCGCCGTCGGCAGGACGGAGGAGCAACTGAAAGCCGCCGGCGTCAATTACCGCAAGGGCGTCTTTCAGATTCGCGGCAATGGCCGGGCCCGCGCGCTGGGCCACATCGACGGCCGCGTGAAGATCCTGGCGGACGCCGATACGGACCGTATCCTCGGCGTGCACATCATCGGCCCGCACGCCGGCGACCTGATCGCAGAGGCGGCGGTCGCGATCGAGTTCGGCGCGAGTGCGGAGGACTTGGCCCGCAGCTCACACGCGCACCCCACACTCGCGGAGTGCCTGAAGGAGGCCGCGCTCGCCGTCGACGGCCGGGCGATTCATGCGTAGCGAGCGAGTAAATTACATAGGACCCGGCCCGTCAGACCGCTACAACACGGTGAGTGTGCCGCATGCCGACGGGGTCACGAAGCCCGTCTACGTCCCGGCGAACGGACATGGAAGTGCCGAACAGAGTTGCGCGTCCGCGTTTCCGCAGTACTCTCTGGACAGGTGCCGCGATCGCATTCGCAGTTCTGGTTGCGCCTGGCTTGGTGATCGGCTGCCTTGTGGTACGCAGTGCGTCCGTACGGTTCAATGCGTATGGGGGTTACGCCAACGCCCTGACGTATTACTACGACCGGCACGGTAGCATGCCAGTCACATTGTCGGAGCTGGAAGAATGCTACCAAGCATACGACCATCGCAGGGCCAACCTGCCGCCACCGCCGCCTTTCGAGCGACCGACGTTCCGGCCTCTCCCACCGTCCGCACCGGGGATGTACCTGATGATCGTGGAGCCTGAACAACGGGGGTTGTTCGACTGGACCAGGTATCTGATTTACGCCTCAACGGACTCCAACCAACCCAGGATTGACAGCGTGTGGACCTGGCAGGTCGCCGGGCGTGTTCGTGACGACGATGCCCGCCGACCCCAGCACGCTTCTGTGCCATAGCGGAAGTAGATGGCGGCGGTGGCACAATTGAGAATCGCAGTGGTTCATCCAGCGGCCTGTCGCCGATACGCCCAGCGCTGACCGCGCAGCGCGATTCCCGTCGGCCTGCAGTGCGCGGCCCGGAAACGCGGCGCGAATGGGTCGGCTTCAGCCGACCCCGGATTGCCTCGTCCGAGCCACCGCATGCCTGGCAATGCTCCCTTTCCTCACACGAGGTGAACAAGAAAAGGGTCGAAGCGATGGGCGCTTTACCCTCTCCCGGCCCTCCCCCTGACCGGGGGAGGGGTTTGATGCCGGCGATTGGTGCGAAGCGGGGCACTACGTCCCGAACGTCGCCTGAAACGCACCGAAGTCCGCCAGGTCAACGTCGCCGTCCACATTAGCGTCGAACGCTGCACAGCCGGGGGCCGTGTACACCACACCTGGGCCGGCGAGGTTCGGGGCGAAGTACGTGAAGTCCGTCCAGTTGACGCTGCCGCTGCAATTGCAGTCCATGAGTTCGCACGGCTCGGTCAGAATGTCCACGACCACGCCCTCGATGACCGTCAGTTGGTACGGCAAGCCGACGAGCAGTTGGTACCAGCCGTTGTACGAGCCGCCCCAGCCAAAATTGAGGTGGTAGTAGTTGTCGGTGTTGTACCCATCGATGACGAGGTTGTGCCCAACGGTCCAGGCCTCGTTGACCACCGCCAGCAGCGCCGGCGCGGCCGCCTGCATGTTGGCCGCAATCCGCGTCTCCAGGTCGGGATCGCTCTCCACCAGCAGCTCCGCCGTTGTGCAGCCGAACCGCTGCAACCCGCTGAAGGCTTGCGCGACCTCGAAGGTCCCGGAACCCGACGCACTGTAGACCTGGTGCGCCGCCGCCCCGCACGCATAGACCAGCGCCGCCTTGCTCGTGTTCGTCGGCGTCGTGCCATAGAAGTAGTTGCCGAACAGCGTGTTGAGGTACGTGTTCAGCATGGGCCACGACGGAAAGCTGCGCGCCAGGAACGCGTTGTCGATCCAGAAGTTGTTGCCGCCGTAGCTGTGGTAGTAATCGTCGGCATCCGCGAAGGTCGTGCCGTTGAGCCGGGCGTGATAGTTGAGAATCTGCGCCATCGCGACGGCCGGGCAGCCGGCGATGCTGCGGGCCCCGGCGACGAGGTCCATTGGGCACAGGTTGTTATACGGGGCAGACTGCGTCCAGTTTGTGAGCAGCCACCCGCCGGTGGGCGTCGTTCCGGCCGGGGGCCACTGCTCGAAGCGGCCGCCGCGCGGCGCGCCGGGATTCAGATACGCAGCCCACGCCGCACGCTGCCGCGCGGCGACGTCCGCGGGCAACTCGACGGCATGGGCGAGCCGCCGGTGCAGGTCCCATTGCAGCACGTCCGCGAGCGGATTGCCGGGCGCGAGGTCGCAGCCGGCGTCGTTCTCGAACGCATACGCAATCACCGGCGGCAGCGCGGTGTCGCCGGCGACGATGATGTAGCCGCGCGGCAACAAGTCGAAGCAGTAGCACAGGATGCGGTCGGCTTCGGCGTCGCGTAGTTCGCGGACGTCACCGACGGTACAGGCGTCGGCCTGGCCGAGCCGGACGAGGTGCTGGCGGGCGACGATCGCGGCCGTGTCGGCGCCGACGGGGCCGGCGACGGACTGGGCGTCGTCCGCGACGGCGACTGCCACCACGGACATCTGGATGACAATCACAGAGAAGAGGCGGCGAAGGGCTCGCGGCACTGGCGGCAAGGTCACAGGCTTCCCTCCGGAGAAAGCGGCGTCCGGCTGACGGGGTGGACGCATCCCAGGCACATTGTTACGCCGGCGCAGGCCCAGCACACGCTACGCGACGCCGACCCGCATGCATCATAGCAAAATCGCCACGACGGCGGAAACGGGGCGCACGGAGAGTGACAACTCGCGACATGCGACGGGCCGGGTGTCCGATAGCCTGCCCATCCTCAAACGCTACGTCTGGGCTTCGTTGGTGCCGGAGGTCTGGAATTGATCGGGATAGTGCTGCCGGGCACAGTCCGGGCAGAGGCCGTGCGAGAAAAGCGCCGCGGAGTGCTCGGTGATGTAGGTCTCAAACGCCACCCAACGACCGCCCGCGTCCACGCGTTTGCAGTAGCTGCAGATCCGCAGGACGCCTTCGAGGTAGCGGATGCGGGACACCGCTTGCCAAGTCCAGGCGCAGGTAGCCGCCGCGAATAGTACCAGAATGACGGTCTCGATCAGGCTTTCTACCCAGTTGACGGGAGTCGCCGGCACGCCCGCGAACCGGTGCGGCAGATCGAAGAACTCGTCGCACCACACGACTGCAACAAGCAGTGCGAACCCGAGCAACTCCAGCAACACGATGCGCATCGTGAAAGCGCGCTTCGTCAGCATCCCGAAGACCTCCGGATCAGACCGGAAGGGCCAGACAGAGGTATGAACCGGATCACAGTCTGGTGACCTCGACAACGCGGCGTCGCTGATAACACAGACAACCGCGGGCGACAAGTTGAGCTTATGCTCTATTTCCCGCGGCGTAGCCGATGCGGTTCAGCGCGGCGCCGATCTCGCCGAGGATCGCCGGATCGTCAATCGTCGCCGGCACCTTGTACTCCGTGCCGTCGGCGATCTTCTTCATCGTGCCGCGGAGGATCTTGCCGCTGCGGGTTTTCGGCAGGCGCGCCACGACGACGGCCTGCTTGAACGACGCCACCGCGCCGATCTTGTCGCGGACCATCTGCACGCATTCCTTGACGATGTCCGCCTCGGGCCGCTGCACGCCGGCCTTCAGCACGACCAGGCCGACCGGCACCTCGCCTTTCAGCGCATCCGCCACGCCGATCACGGAGCACTCGGCGACGTCCGGATGCGCCGCGAGCACTTCTTCCATGCCGCCGGTTGAGAGCCGGTGACCGGCGACGTTAATGATGTCATCGATGCGACTCATGATGTACAGGTAGCCGTCCTCGTCGGCGTAACCCGCGTCGCCAGTGAGGTAGTAGCCGGGATAGCGCGACAGGTACGACTCGATGTAGCCGGCGTCGTTGTTCCACAGCGTCGGAAGGCAGCCCGGCGGCAACGGCAGCTTCACGCAGATGTTGCCCGTCTGGCCCGGCGGCACCGGGTCGCCCGCCTCGTCGAGGACCTGCACGTTGTAGCCCGGCGACGCCTTGGTCGGCGAGCCCGGCTTGACCGGCAGCGCCTCGATGCCCAGGCAATTGGCGGCGATCCCCCACGCCGTCTCGGTCTGCCACCAGTGGTCGATGACCGGCACGCCCAGGCGCTGCTGGGCCCAGTGCAGCGTGTCCGGGTCACAACGCTCGCCCGCGAGGAACAGCGTGCGGAAACCCCTCAGGTCGTACTTTTTCATGAGGACGCCGTCCGGGTCTTCGCGCTTGATGGCGCGGAACGCGGTCGGCGCGGTGAACAGCACCTTCACGCCGTGCTGCTGAATGACGCGCCAGAACGCGCCGGCGTCCGGCGTGCCGACGGGCTTGCCCTCGTAGACGATCGTCGTGCAGCCCGCGAGCAGCGGTGCGTAGACGATGTACGAATGCCCGACCACCCAGCCGATGTCGGAGGCCGCCCAGTACACCTCGCCCGCCTCGACATTGTAGATGTTCTTCATCGTCCATTTCATCGCGACCGCGTGTCCGCCGTGGTCGCGGACGACACCCTTCGGAATGCCCGTCGTCCCGGACGTGTACAGGATGTAGAGCGGGTCGGTCGCGGCGACCGGGACGCAGTCCACCGGCTGAGCCGTTTCCATGACCGCGTGCCAGGCCACGTCGCGGCCGGGCATGAGCGTGGCTTCGACTTGCGGTCGCTGCAGGATGATGCACCTTTCCGGCTTGTTCGTCGCCATCTGGATCGCTTCGTCGAGCAGCGGCTTGTAGGGGATGACGCGCTTGCCCTCGATCCCGCACGACGCCGAGACGATGAGCTTCGGCTTCGCGTCGTTGATGCGGGTGGCGAGTTCCTTCGGGGCAAAGCCGCCGAAGACGACGGAGTGGATCGCGCCGATCCGGGCACACGCCAGCATCGCAACAACCGCCTCGGGCACCATCGGCATGTAGATGATAACGCGGTCGCCCTTCGTGACGCCGCTCTTCACGAGCGCGCCGGCAAACCGCGCGGTGAGGTCGCGGAACTCGCGATACGTGAACGTCTTGACCGTGTTGGTCACCGGGCTGTCGTAGATGACGGCCGGCTGGTCGGCGCGGCCCTCGTCCACGTGGCGGTCGAGCGCGTTGTAGCAGGTGTTCAGCTCGCCGCCGACGAACCAGCGGTAGAGCGGCTTGCGCGAGTCGTCGAGTACGCGGGTCCACTTCCGCGTCCAGCGGATGCCCTCCGCGGCCTCGCCCCAGAAGGCCTCCGGGTCCTCCAATGATCGCCGATACGCCGCCGCGTAGCTGGTGCCGCTCATCCTGTGCCTCCTGGCGATATGCCCGCCGCGATGATACGGGCGAACACCGCGACGTGCCAAGCCCGGACGCGGGCACGGACGGATTCGATTGACCCGACCGGCCGGGCGCGGGTAGCCTAACATCATGACGACTACGATGGCGACGCAGGCGACCACCACCCTGACCACCTGGCTGAACCGGCTGCGGTTCGTGCTCGCCGTGGCGCTGCTGTGGGCGGGGCTCCACTTCGTTGTCGGCTTCGCCCTGCCGCGCGGCATCGACCGGGCCTTCGTGCTCGCCGCATCCCCGCTGGCGGGCCTGCTGACGATCTTCGTGCTTTGGCTCGGGGCGGCGGCGGCGGTCCTGATCACGGGCACGCGGGACCGGCGGTTGCCGCTCATCGTCCTGGGCGTGGCGCTGGCGCTCTGGGTCGGCGAGGGCGGGCGCGCGGGCGGCACCATGGATGACTGGCTCGTCTTCTGCAACAACCTGCCGGGACCGCCGACGGGCGTGCCATACTGGAAGCTGATCGCGGACTACGTGTATCTGGCAGTAGCGCTGACCGGAGCGTGGGTAATCAGCACGCGGCTGGCCGGCGGCGTCCCGGCGAGTGAAACGCCGGGAGACACCTTGGCGCGGGCGTTCGCGCTGCGGGTGCCGGCCGCTGAACGTCGGCAGGGACTCAGCGCGCTGTTGACGACGGTCGTCGTGGCGGCGATTGCGGTCTACATCCTGGCGGGGCCGGGGCTGGGCGCGACCTACCGCGGGCAGGTTTATTTCGCGGTCGGCGTCGGGCTGTTCGCGGGCGTATTCGTGGCCCAGCAGTTGGTGAAGACGCGTGATCCGCTGTGGTTCTGGCCGGCGCCGCTCGTGCTCGGCGTTGTCGGGCTGATCGTCGCGGGCGTGCAACCCGGGCTCGGCCTGCAGGGCTATGCGCTCAACAACCTGCCGGCGTGGGGGCTGAGCCGGGCGTTGCCGCTGGAAATGGTCGGGGCGGGGCTGGTCGGGGCGCTGTGGATGCTGCACGCACCGAGCACCGACACAGCGCGGGACGCGGGGCGGTGATCGGAGGCGCACCGTGCATCTCCGACGGTTCAAACGCTGGCACGAAACCGCGGAGGAGCAGCGCGCCCGCCTGGTCGCGGAGACGTCGGCGTTCCTGACCGAGGCGCTCCAGCATCCCGAGTTGGCCGTACGCATCCCCATGATCCCCGCCGGCAGCGGTGAGTTCCCGCCGTCCCTGACGCGCGCGTTCTGGGAGCCGGTGTTGTTTGAATGAGGGGGGAGCGGTCAGCACTCGGCTTTCGGCGGTCAGCCGCATGCCCCACGCGACGTGTAGTCGCCGACGCAGATGGCTAACGGCTCGGCCGGAGCTTTGCCCTCCCTGCTCAGCCACGTCGACGGCAGGTCGCTGACACGCTAGCATCCCGTGCATGCGCGTGCTTGTTTTCCAATTCTCTCCCGACGTGCGCGGACGGCCTGTGCCGCGGTTCGAGCCGCAGCTTGGCACACTGCTGAGCCTGCTCGAACGGCGCGAGCACACGCTCGCGCTCACGGGGCTAGCCCGCTTCGACGTCGCGAAGGTCAAGGCCGCGCTCGCCCGCAGCCTGCCGCAGCTCGTCTACGCCGACATCTCCGCCGTGTGCGTCGGCGCCGCCCGGCGGACTTTCGAGCACATTCAGCAACACGAATTTCTGCCCATCGTCGCCGGCGGACAGTACCCGACGATCGACCCGGCCGCCGCGTTGAGCCTACCCGGTGTGCAGGCGGTCGCCATCGGTGAGCCGGACGCGTCACTGGTCACGTACTTCGAGCGGATGAAAGACCCCGCCGCCGGCCAGGTCGTCTCCGGCGTCTGGCTGCGCGACGAGCGCGGGCTGGCGCGGCCGGCGATGCCACCCCTGGTGGAGGACCTGAACTCGCTGCCGTTCCCGCATCGGGAGCTGTTCGGCTATGCGGACGTGGTGGCGCAGACGGGACAGATCGAGATCGCGATCGGGCGGGGATGCCCCGCACGGTGCGGATACTGCCTCAACCCCGGACTGGCGGAGCTTTACGAGGGCGGCGGGGCGTGGGTCCGGCGGCGGTCGGCGGGGAATATCCTGGCGGAAATCGCGCTGTTGCGCGAGCGGTATGCCGGCGTGAAGCGCGTGCGATTCCTGGATCACACCTTCGCACAGGACGCCACGTGGCTGGCGGATTTTCTGTGCGTCTATCAGCCCAGATGCGGACTACCTTTCCGGTGCCACCTGCGCGCGAACGCGGCGTATGAAGAGGTGGCCAGATCGCTCGCAGAGGCGGGTTGCGAGCTGGTGGACGTAGAGGTCATCAGCGGGAGCGACTTCATTCGGAACGAGATTTTCGAGATGAACCTGAGCGGGGAGGAGATCCGGGCCGCGTTCACGCGGGTGAAGGCGGCGGGAATCCGCGCGCGCGCCATCGTGTACCTGGGCGCGCCGTATGAAAGCGAGGCCTCGCTGGCGGATACGCGGGCGCTATTGCTCGAGATCAAGCCGGACGTGGTCGATATCCGCCCGTACCATCCCTGGCCCGGCACGCCGGCGGCGCGGCTCTGCCAGGAACAGGGCTGGCTGCATCCCCGCGGCGAGGACCAATACCACCAGGACCGGACCGGCATCGACATGCCGGCGTGCCGCCCGGACCTCGTGGCCGCATTTATCCGACGTTTGCGGGCGGAATTGCCAACCGAGGTGGCCGAACCGTGGTGGCGGCGGTGGTCGAGCGCCTCTCGGGCGGCCATCGAGCAGGTGTTCCAGCGACGCCGCCTATAATCGGCCGGCGAGCGGCGCGACGGAAAGAAGCATTCCAGGAGCGTCGAGCTGGCGATAGGATCATGGGATGCGCACGATCGGCGTCACAATCCGGCAGGCGACTATCCTGCTCGTGGTAGGCTTGGCCGTGGGGTTGGCGGTGAATGCGGCGCGGGGGAAGAACCGCATCAACCTCTCGCGCGACTATACGCCCAAGATCCTGACGTCGAGCCCGGCGGACCCCAATACGCCGACGCCGCCGGCGCGTGCAGAACCATACAATACGATTACCGTGGAGGAGGTTGCGGCGATCGTCGCGGACGCGTCGCGCGCGGGGCTCGACCTGATCGTCGACGCGCGGAACGACGACCTGTACGGGCGCGGTCATATCCCGAACGCCGTCCAGTGCGACGCCTACAACCTCGAGGATCACATCAACGAGGTCCTGAGCATGGCGCTCGGGGCCGAGCGCGTCATCGTCTACTGCCACGGTGGCAATTGCGAGGACAGCTACCTGCTATGCCAGGAACTGGTCATGCGCGGCGTGCAGAAGGAAGCGCTGTACGTCTTCAAGGCCGGCTGGGATGGGTGGCAGGCATATCAGCGGGGCGAGACCGACGGCGCGGCGGACACGACGCCAGGGCAGCCGTTCAAAGCGATCGAGCTGAGCCAGGTCCTGGAACTGTTCGAGGACCCGCGGGCCACGGACGGCACCTACGTCTTCGTGGACGCGCGGGCCGACGACCCGTACCAGGCCGGGCACATCCCCGGCGCGATCCAGTGCGACTACTACCGCATCGACTACTACTTCCCCGAGGTGATGCAGAAAGCGTCCGCGGCGGAAAAGATCATCGTGTACTGCAACGGCGGCGACTGCGAGGACAGCCTGTACGTGTGCGGCGAGCTGCTGAAGGCGGACATCCCGCGGGCCCACATCCTGCTGTTCAAGGGCGGCTGGGAAGCGTGGACGCAGGCCGGCCACCCCGTCGAGAAGGGCAAGGAGTAAGCGGCATGGCTCAGCAGGCCGGCCTGATGCGACGACTCGACGCGACCGGCGTGCCGCAACTACTGGCGCGGCTGGCCGTAGGCGGTATGTTCCTGTACCTGTCGATCATGAAGCTGCTGGATCCCATCAACTTCCTTAAGTTGACGCGCGAGTACAACGTCGTCCCAACACAGCCGCCGATCCTGCTGAACCTGATCGCGGTCGCGATGCCGTGCCTCGAACTCGTCTGCGCGCTCGCGCTGCTGCTGGGCGTGGCGCGCCGGGGTGCCGCGCTGCTGGTCGTGGGCATGTTGCTGTTCTTCACGCCGCTGCTGGCGGTGCGCGCGACGAACATGTATCAGCATCCGAAGCCGGATGTGACCTACCGTTCGTTTTGCGACGTGAAATTCGATTGCGGCTGTGGCACGGGGGAGGTGTTCATCTGCTCGAAGCTGGCCGAGAACATCGCGCTGATCCTGGGCGCGACGCTGGTGCTGTTCTCGCGCTCGGCGCGGTTCTCGGTGGACGGTGTGTTGGCGCGCCCCGTGGACGTGAGCCGCGCCCCGCCGGTGCCGGAACGCGCCTGACCCCGCGCGGAGGACGGAACATGCAAGTCATCGTCGATCTGTGTGTGATCCCGCTGGGAGTGGGGCTCTCGGTGTCGAAGTACGTGGCCGCGTGTGAGCGGGTGCTCAGTGATGCCGGCCTGAAAACGCACCTGCACGCTTACGGCACGAACGTGGAAGGCGAATGGGACGCGGTCTTCGCCGCGGTCAAACGCTGCCACGAGGTGGTACACGCGATGGGGGCCGTGCGCATCTCCTCGACGCTCCGCGTTGGAACACGGACCGACCGTGCCCAATCGATGGAGGACAAGGTGCGGAGCGTCGAGGAGAAACTGCGCGCGGGCTAACCCCGCAGGTAATAGTCCTTCACCCAGGCGGGCAATTTGCCCTTTTCCACCAGTGCGGCGAGGAGGTTCGGCAGACTTTCAAACTGTCGCGCACACAGCTCGTATTCTTCGCGCGTCACCGACCCGCGGCGGCACAACGTCAACAAGGCCTCGTTCCGGTCGCAGACCAGCCCACGCATCTTCTCGCACGGGAACGCATCGCAGGCGGCGCAGGACGACACCCCCTTCTCCCGCGCACACGGCCGCGCCTTGCACACCTGATCGGCCACCTCGCCACGCCCCTTGCACGTGCCGCACGGCGCGGAACCCGGCACCTTGTCCGGCGTGTAGCTGTGGCCGAAGATCTTGTTCCAGCCCGCGATCATCTTCAGGCGCTGCGCCTTGTCGGGCGACCGCCCCGCGCACTGCCCGCAGTTGTAGCCGCAGTAGCCGATGAGCGGATCGTCAACCACCGGCGTGGATGAGCCGATCGGGCCGGCGTCACCCGGCTTCTGCGGCGCTGCGCCGGGCGGCGCCGACTGCCCCGCCGCACCGGCGGCCAGCAGACCAGCGGCGCCGACGAGTGCACCGGCGTGCAGAAATTCACGTCGTCCCATGCGAGAATCGTTCTGCTCGCACCCTGCACTCGTCGGCATCTCGCGGTTTCCTCCTCCAGCCGTTTGCCCGTCCCGGCGGCGTCGGCGGCCGTGTCCCACGCCCCCATTCTACGATCGGGCGAAAAGACCTCGACAAATTCCTACAAGGCCGGTGCGACGGAGCACTTCCGCGCAGCCCGTGCGTTCCAAGACGCGCCCCGTGGCGCGCAGGGTCAGCCCAAGATCGCCAGCCACCCTTCGGAGGCCCGACCTCCGGTCGATCACGGCAAGTGTGGTCGGAGTCGGCGTGGGGTAACCCCCACAGTAGGGCGAAGTTGAACTTCGCCCGCATAGACGGAAAAGCCACCGGTCGGATTCGAACCGACAACCTGCGGTTTACAAA